>NZ_JAAVJD010000069.1 GCF_012033735.1 Streptomyces lonarensis
GCCGGCCCCGCGCCCGGTGCCGGCCGGTGACGGTCGGTGCCGGTCAGTGCCGGTCAGTGCCGGTCAGTGCCGGTCGGTGCTGATCAGTGCCGATCGGGTGAGCGCCCGTCAGCGCTCGCCGGCGCTCTCCCGTGACGGGCGGCGCCGGTCAGCGCCGGGGCGCGCCGCTGTGTTCGCGGGTGAGGTCCCACGCCTCGTCGTCGGTGGCGGAGTCGGCACCGCCGGCCGCGCCGCCCGGGTCGGCCGTCGGTGCCGCGCGCGGCGGACCGGCGGGACGCCGGGAGCCGGTGGTCCCCTCCCCGGCCGCGCGGAACGCCCGCAGCCGGAGGCTGTTGAGCACGACCGACACCGAGGAGAACGCCATCGCCGCGCCGGCCAGCATCGGGTTGAGCAGCCCGGCGGCCGCCACCGGAATGGCGGCGGTGTTGTAGCCGAACGCCCAGACCAGGTTGGTCTTGATGGTGAAGAGGGTCTGCCGCGACAACCGGATGGCGTCGGCGGCGGCCCGCAGGTCGCCCCGGACCAGCGTGAGGTCGCCGGCCTCCATGGCGGCGTCGGTGCCGGTTCCCATGGCCAGGCCGAGGTCCGCGGTGGCGAGCGCCGCCGCGTCGTTGACGCCGTCGCCGACCATGGCGACGGTGCGCCCCTCCTCCTGGAGGCGGCGGATCACCGCGACCTTGTCCTCCGGCATGACCTCCGCGACGACCTCGTCGATGCCGACCTCGGCCGCCACCGCCTCGGCGACGGCCCGGTTGTCGCCGGTGAGCAGCACCGGCGTCAGCCCGAGGGCGCGCAGC
Organism: Streptomyces lonarensis; assembly: GCF_012033735.1. GTDB lineage: Bacteria > Actinomycetota > Actinomycetes > Streptomycetales > Streptomycetaceae > Streptomyces > Streptomyces lonarensis. Next base: position 798 of record NZ_JAAVJD010000069.1, read on the forward strand.
CGCCGGATCGCCTCCGCGCTGGTCTCCTTGACGGCGTCGGCGACCTCCAGGACGGCGCGGGCCCGACCCTCCCAGCCGACCAGCACCGCGGTGGACCCGCGGCCCTGCGCCTCGTCGACCAGCCGGGCCAACAGCTCCGGGACCTCCAGCTCCGACTCGGCGAAGAGCCGCGCCCGACCCACCGTGACGGTGCGGCCCTCGACGTCGCCCCGCACGCCGAGTCCGGCGAGGTTGCTGAAGGAGCCGACCTCGGGCAGCGGTTCGCCGAGGCGCTCCTCGGCGCCGGTGGCGACGGCGCGGGCGATCGGGTGCTCGGAGGCGTGCTCCAGCGCGCCGGCCAGCCGCAGCGCCTCCCGCTCCGCCTGCCCGCCACCGCTCGCGGTGCGGACGGCGACCAGGGTCATGCGGCCGGTGGTGACGGTCCCGGTCTTGTCCAGCACGACGGTGTCCACCCGGCGGGTGTTCTCCAGCACCTCCGGACCCTTGATGAGGATGCCCAGTTGGGCGCCGCGGCCGGTGCCGACCATCAGGGCGGTCGGGGTGGCGAGGCCGAGGGCGCAGGGGCAGGCGATGATCAGCACGGCGACCGCCGCGCTGAACGCGGCGGCAACGCCCGCGCCGTTGCCGAGCCAGAAGCCGAACGCGGCGACGGCGACGCCGATCACCGACGGGACGAAGACGGCCGACACCCGGTCCGCGAGCCGCTGGACGGCCGCCTTGCCCGACTGGGCGTCCTCCACCAGCTTCGCCATGCGCGCCAGTTGGGTGTCGGCGCCCACCCGTGTCGCCTCGACCACCAGGCGCCCGGAGGTGTTGACGGTCGCGCCGGTGACGGTGTCGCCGGGGGCGACCTCGACGGGGACCGACTCGCCCGTGAGCATCGACGCGTCCACCGCCGACTCACCGCGCAGCACCCGCCCGTCGGTGGCGACGGTCTCGCCCGGCCGGACGACGAAGTGGTCGCCGGTCGTGAGCTGTTCGACCGGAATGCGCACCTCGCGTCCGTCGCGCAGCACGACGGCGTCACGTGCGCCCAGCTCCAGCAGTGCCCGCAGCGCGGCGCCCGCCTTCCGCTTGGTGCGGGCCTCGACGTACCGGCCGGTGAGGATGAACGCGATGACGCCCGCGGCGACTTCGAGGTAGATGTTGCCGGCTGCGTCGGTGCGGGCGATGGTCAGTTCGAAGCCGTGCGTCATGCCGGGTTGCCCGGCGGTCCCGAGGAACAGCGCCCAGACCGACCAGAGAGTGGCGGCCGCGGTGCCGACGGAGATCAGGGTGTCCATCGTCGCGGTGCCGTGGCGTGCGTTGGTCCAGGCCGCGCGGTGGAACTGCCAGCCGCCCCAGACCACGGCCGGCGCGGCCAGGGTCAGCGAGAGCCACTGCCAGTACTCGAACTGCCAGGCGGGCACCATGGCGAGGACGATCACGGGGAGGGCCAGCGCCCAGGTGACGAGCATCCGATGCCGCAGCAGCGCCACGGAGTCCGGGCCGGGTGGTGCGGCGCTGTGGCCGCCGTGGGCCCCGTGTGCCGCGGGGTCGCCGTCGGCCGCCGGGCGGGGCGGCGGGGCCGGCGGCACGGCGGTGTAGCCGGCCGCCTCGACGGTGGCGACGAGCGCCTCGACGGCGGTGCCCTCGGGGACGGTCGCGCGCGCCTTCTCGGTGGCGTAGTTGACCGTCGCCGTGACCCCGTCCATCCGGTTGAGCTTCTTCTCGATACGGACGGCGCAGGCGGCGCACGTCATCCCGCCGATGGACAGTTCGACCTCGGTGGCCGTCCCGGTGCCCGTCGTCATCGTCCGTCTCCCTCACTGCGACTGCCGGATACCCAGTGGGGGTATCACTGTCTCCGGTATACCCCCAGCGGGTACACGATGCAACCGGGAGGGGCCGCGTCCCCGCCCGGTTCAACACATACCCTACGGGGGTATGGTGGGCGCAGCGGCGACAGGCCGCCGGGCGCCTGCGACGGAGTCGGCCGCGCACACCCCCCCCACCCACCAGGGAGGCCATCGTGACCACCGGGCGAACCGAGCGAACCGGGCGAACCGGGCGAGGACTCCGCGAGCGGTTCGCGGGCGACGGCGGCGAGAGCGCCGCGCTGCGCATGGCGGCCTTCGCCGCCGCCCTCGCGCTCGTCTTCGGCACCGCCTTCACCGTCGGCAACCTCACCGAGCCCGCCGCGCCGCCGCCCGTCGGCGAGACGACCCCAGGCGGCGGGAGCGGCACGGACCCCGAGGACGGCCCCGGCGGCAGCGCCCCCGACGACGGCTCCGAGGGCGACGCCCCCGGCCACGGGCACGGCTGACCGGCCCGGGCGGCGCGGCCCGGGCTTGACGGCGCGGCCCGGAGGCCGCGCGCCGGGGCGGTGGGCGGGGGCGGCCCACCGAACGGCACACCCCGGTTGAGCGGGGGTGCGCCCGGCGGTACGTTCGGCCTATCCCGGAGGGAGACGCCGATGTCGCCTCACGCCGACCACACGCGCAACCGCGCCGAGCTCGGGCACAAGCTGCGGTACGCCGCACGCCACCCCGGGCGCATCGCGCCCCACGTCCGCCGGACCGCCCGCGACCTCTGGCTGCGGGCGCGCCACCGCGACCACGTCGCCTACTACCGTGCCGTGATGGCCTCCGACGCCGCCCGCGACCCCCGTGCCGCCGTCGGCAGCAGGAACGACGAACGCTGGCTCGCCCTCGGCGCGATGCAGTTCGACTACCTGATCGGCCACGGCCTGCGGCCCGACCACCGCATGCTGGAGATCGGCTGCGGCAACCTCCGGGCGGGGTGGCGCTTCATCGACCACCTCGACAGCGGGCACTACTACGGCATCGACATCTCCCCCGACATCCTGGTCCACGCCAAGCGGACGCTGGTCGAGCGCGGCCTCCAGGCGAAGCTGCCCCACCTCACGCTGACCGACGACCTCACCTTCGACTTCCTGCCCGCCGACCACTTCGACGTGGTGCACGCCCACAGCGTCTTCTCCCACTCGCCGCCCGAGGTGATCGACGAGTGCCTCGCGCACGTCGGGCGGGTGCTGCGGCCCGGCGGCTGGTTCGACTTCACCTTCGACCGGACCGAGGGCCGGGAGCACCAGGTGCTGCGGGAGGACTTCTACTACCGCACCGAGACGCTGACGGCGCTGGCCGCCTCGCACGGTCTGGAGGCCGCCTTCATGACCGACTGGGAGGAACTGCCGCACGGGCAGTCCAAGATCCGCGTCATCCGGCCCGCCACCGACCGCAGGTCGCGGACGGCCGGAGACGGGCACGACGGCGGCGGCCGCCGCCGTGCCGAGCACGGCGGCCCCGCACAGCCGGACGGGCCCGAGGCGGACCGCACCGACGGCTGAGGTGGTGGTCCGCAAGCGGGGTGGGACTAGCCGGGGCGGCGAACGGCCACGACCGGCGGGCCCCGGGGAGGGACGGGAGCGGCCGACGCGGCTCGGCCGGCGACCGGACGGCGACCGGACGGCGGGTCAGCCGCGGTCACCACCGGGACGACACCCGGTTGCCGCGCCGGGAGCCATCAGCGCCGCGGTCGGCGACCGCGACGCGGAGCGGCGCCACCGCCACCGCCCCCGCGACCGGCCGTTCCGGACGGCGCTGCGGCCGTCCGGGAGGCCACCGTGCGATGCAGGTCGGCCCAGGCCGCGGCGTCCAGGACGCGGGGCAGCGTGCGGTCGGTGACCCGGTGGCGCCGCGCCCACTCCGCCACATCCCGCGCCGACAGGGCGGGGCAGGCGCCCCGCACGATCTGCCGCAGCCCCTTCCCCCGCCCGGTGAAGACGGCGTGCACCAGCCCCTGGTAGCGCGCCCGCTCGGACGCCGCCACCAGCGGTTCCGCCCGCCGCGCCACCGTCAGCAGACCGCCGTCGACCCCCGGCCGCGGCCGGAACGCGTCCGCCGGGACCCGCGCGGCGAGGCCGAACTCGTACCAGGGCCACCACTGCGCCGTCATCATCGTGGCCCCGCCGACCCCGGCACGCCGCCGGGCCACCTCCCACTGCACCAGCAGCACCGCGTCGGTCCAGTGATCGGCGTGCAGCGCCCGCCGCAGCAGCGCGGTCGTCCGGTCGAAGGGCACGTTGCCGACCAGCACGAACGGTGAGGCGGGCAGCGGGTGGCGCAGGAAGTCCCCCTCCACCACCGTCACCAGCGGTCCGGTGCGCCGGCGCAGCGCGCGCGCCCGGGCGCCGTCGAGTTCGACGGCGGTCACGGCGCGGCCGAGCCGCTGCAGCGGCAGCGTCAGCGCACCGTCGCCCGGTCCGATCTCCACCAGCGGGCCGCTGGTGGCCGCGACGAGTCGCAGGGTCCGGGCGATCACGCCGCGGTCGACGAGGAAGTTCTGCCCCAGCTCGTGGCGTCCGTCCGTGTAAGCCCGGCGGCGGCCACGCCGGTTCCGCGGCTGCTGGGGGTCGTGGTCGGCGGCGGGGTCCCCGCCGTGGTCGCGGTGGGCGGGGGGAAACGAGGAAGAAGGCACGGTGCCGGGCTCCGGGGCTGGTGGGAGCCGGGCAGCACGACGGGCCGCCCGGCGCTGGTCGCGCGGGGAGCGGCGGTGCGATCGTCACAGGTACGAGCGCCGGCCCCGGCGACCGCGTCGGCCGCGGGAAGCGGCCGGGGTCCGGGGCGGGGCGCCCTGCAGGTGAGGGGCGGGCGCCGCTAGGAGCGGCGGGGCCGTGCGACGGCGAGCATGAAGCAGCACATGCGCCGGACCCTACGGAGCGCGGGCGGACGCGGCAACAGCTTTTCGCGTCCCTGCCGACCGGCCCGCCGACCGGCCCGCCGACCGCCGGGGACGCTTCGCGCGGCCGGCTCGGCCGCCCGCTAGGCCCGATCTCGCGACAGCGAGACGCGATCTCGCGCCTCAGGGGTGAGACCGAAGGAGGACGGGATGAGCGAGGACCCGACCGCGGCGCCGCTGCGCACCGCCGTCATCGTCGGCAGCACCCGCGAGACCCGCGCCGGGGACACCATCGGCCGCTGGTTCGCCGCCCTCGCCGCCGACCGCGACGACCACGTGATCGACCTCCTCGACCTCGCGGAGTGGGAGTTCCCCGCGCGCCGCACCGACACCCCGGACAGCGCGGTCACCGCGTTCACCCGGCGGCTGGCGCGGGCCGACGGCTTCGTCGTCGTCACCCCCGAGTACAACCGCAGTTTCCCCGCGCCGCTGAAGCAGGCCATCGACTACGGTTTCGACGAGTGGCGGGCGAAACCCGTCGCCTTCGTCTCCTACGGCTACCGGTGGGCCGGCCGCTACGCCGTCGAGCAGCTGCGCCCCGTCTTCACCGAGCTGCACGCCGTCACCCTGCGGGACGGCCTCCATCTCGACCTCCTCGACGGCCCGCCCGACGCCCCCGGCGACGGGTCCGCCGACGACCGGCGCCGCGTCGCCCACCAGGTGCTGGACCACCTCAGCTGGTGGGGGCTCACCCTCCGCGAGGGACGCGCGGCCCGCCCCTACGCCGGCTGACGCCCGGTGGCGCGCCTCGCCGCGCGCCACGCGCCCCACGCCCTCCGCAGCGGAACGCACGACGGATACACACCACGGACGAAGGAAAGAGATGACCGACCACCACTCACCAGTGATCGAGACCAGCGGGCTGGTGAAGACGTTCGGCGACAACCGCGCCGTGGACGGCGTCGACCTGTCGGTGCCGGGCGGTGCCGTCTACGGTGTGCTCGGCCCGAACGGCGCCGGCAAGACCACCACGGTGAAGATGCTCGCCACCCTGCTCCGGCCGGACGGCGGCACGGCCCGCGTCTTCGGCCACGACGTGCTGCGCGAGCCGGAGAAGGTCCGCCGCCGGGTCAGCATGACGGGGCAGTACGCCTCGCTCGACGAGGACCTCACCGGCAGCGAGAACCTGACCCTGCTCGGCCGTCTCCTCGGCTACGACCGGCGGGCCGCCCGGGAGCGCGGCGACGAGCTGCTGGCCGCGTTCGGGCTGGAGGACGCCGCGGGCCGCCAGGTCAAGAAGTACTCCGGCGGCATGCGGCGACGCGTCGACATCGCCGCGAGCCTCCTCAACATCCCCGACCTGCTCTTCCTCGACGAGCCCACCACCGGCCTGGACCCGCGCAGCCGCAGCCAGGTGTGGGAGATCATCCGGACGATCGTCGCCACCGGCACGACCGTGCTGCTCACCACGCAGTACCTGGAGGAGGCCGACCAGCTCGCGGGCCGGATCGCCGTCATCGACCACGGCAGGGTCATCGCGGAGGGCACCCCCGGTGAGCTGAAGTCGTCCGTCGGCGCCGGCGCCGTCCACGTGCGGCTGCGCGACCCCGGCCGGCGGGAGGCCGCCCGCCAGGTGCTGACCACCGCGCTCGCCACCGAGGTGCAGCTCGACGCCGACCCGGTGGCGCTGACCGCGCGGCTCTCCACCACGGGCGACGACCGGGTCGCCGCCGAGCGCGCGGCGGCGGCGCTCGGGGAGCTGGCCCGGGCCGGGATCGTCGTCGACGACTTCTCGCTCGGCCGCCCCAGCCTCGACGAGGTGTTCCTCGCCATCACCGGGCATCCGGCGGAGTCCCGCGGCAACAGCGGCCCCGCCGACGGCACCGGCACCCCGACGGCCACCGGCTCCCCGGCCGGCGGCGCCCACGACAGCGGTACCGCTCGCGGCGCCGACACCACCGAAAGGACCTCGGCATGACCACCACCAGCACCGGCGTGACCAGCGGAGCCGGCGGCGCAGGAACCGGTGACGCCAACGGCGCGACGCCGGGCGGGCCCGGGCCGACCGGCGCGGGGGCCGCGGGCACCGAGGTCGCGGACCGCCCCGTCGCCGACTCCCTGACGGAACTCCTCGTCAACCGGGAACGGCCGCCGCGCCCCGGCCCCGTCTCCGCCTCCGCCACCTTCGGCTGGCGGGCGATGCTGAAGATCAAGCACGTGCCGGAGCAGCTCGCCGACGTCACGGTCTTCCCGATCATCATGACCCTGATGTTCACCTTCCTCTTCGGAGGTGCGCTGGCGGGCTCGACGACCGAGTACCTGCAGTACCTGCTGCCGGGGATCATGGTCATGAGCGTCGTCATGACGACGATGTACACCGGCGTCTCGGTCAACAACGACATCGAGAAGGGCGTCTTCGACCGCTTCCGGACACTGGCGGTCTGGCGGCCGTCGCCGATGGTCGGCTACCTGCTCGGTGACGCGTTCCGCTACACCGTCGCCTCGGCGGTGATCCTGACCGTCGGCCTCATCCTCGGGTTCCGGCCCGAGGGCGGCGTCGTCGGCGTGCTCGCGGGCGTCGGACTGCTGGTCGTCTTCTGCTTCGCGTTCTCGTGGATCTGGACGATGTTCGGGCTGCTGCTCCGCTCGGAGAAGTCCGTCATGGGCGTCTCCATGATGGTGCTGTTCCCGATGACGTTCCTCAGCAACATCCTGGTCGAGCCCGAGACGATGCCCGGCTGGTTGCAGGGGTTCGTCGAGGTCAACCCGATCGCGCACCTGGTGGCGGCGGTCCGCGACCTCATGGCCGGCCACGTCAACACCGGCGAGATCACCTGGACGCTCGTTGCGGGCGGCCTGATCATGGCCGTCTTCGGGACGCTGACGATGCGGCTCTACAACCGCAAGTGAGCGGCCCCGCTCTCCCGGGCGGGCGGTGACCGCCCCGCCCGCCCGGCCTTCTCACCCGCGCCCCGGCGCCCGCCCCCGCCACTCCGCGAGGGCGGGCGCCGGGGCGCGACCGCGAGCCGGTCCGACGCGGGGTCTCACACGCGCTCTCTCAGAGCTGCCAGCGGGTGGCGTCCGGCGGCTGGTAGCAGCAGCGGGCGCCGGTGGAGACCGTCGCCCGTAGATGGCTCGCGAGTTCGGGGTGGCGCACGTCGAGCCGGCGCAGGGTGTCCCGGATGCGGGCCGTCACCGTCTTGCGGGCACGCTCGGCGTTGTCCCCCAGGCGGCGCGACCGGCCGGCGAGCCCGGCTGCCGCACGCAACTCCGCCAGGAGTGCTTCGCGTTCGCGGTCCAGCTCCGCCGCCCGGTCGTCGTCCCCGAGGAGCGCCGCCCGGTCGATCTCGTCGTCGAGAGTGCCGAGCCGGCGCTTGTAGGCGGCGCGCGCCTGCTCGTCGAGGACGTCGTCCCCGCCCATGGCGTGGGCCGCCACGACCGCCGCGCCGCCCTCCGGCGACAGCAGCCGGACGGCCGGGACGGCCTCGCCGGGGTGGGCCAGCAGCAGGTGCAGGTCGCGCAGCCCCTTGGCGTCGGGAAGGTGCACCGTCCGCCCGCCGAACGTCAGCTGCCAGACCGCTCCGTCGTGGCGGAACTCCCGCTCCGGGTGACGGGCCCGCGGGCTGTCCGTGGCGCGAGCGGCGGCCTCGTCGCTCCCGGCAGGCCCGTCGCTCCCGGCAGGCCCGTCACTCCCGGCGGGCCGGGCAGCGGTGCCGTCCGCCGGCACGGCGGAGGCCGCCGGGGGCCGGTGGCCCGGAACGGCCGCTGCCCCCGGCCGCAACCCGGGGCGGTCGAAGGCGACGGACATGCCCAGCTCCGCCGCCTCCCGCTGGGCCGCCTCCCGCAGCAGCGCGGCCCGCTCCCGGTCGTCGTCGCCCCTGCCGGACCCCGCTGCCCGCCGCTTCCCGACGCGCGGCCCGGCGCTGCCGCCACGCTGCTCCAGCGCCGCGGCCAACCGTGCCCGCGCCAGCACCGCCCAGGGCCGCGCCTCCAGGCGGTCGGCGGCCGCCACCGCCTCGGTGAGCGCGGCGACCGCCTCGTCCCAGCGCCCCTCACCCGCCTCGACCATGCCCAGCCAGAGCGGTGCCGGGCCGCTGACGTCGCAGCCGCAGTACGACACCAGCCAGGCATCCGGGTGCGGGGTCAGCTCCCGGCGCACCTCCTCGCCCAGCTCGCGGTCGCCGGAGGCCGCTGCGGCCTGGGCGCGCAGCCGCAGCCACAGCGGTCCGAGATCGCGCGGGAACCCGCCCGAGCGGCCGCGCGCGGCGGCGGTGTGGAGCAGTCCCTCCTCGACGTCACCGCGCTCGAACGCGGCGATGCCGAGCAGGACGTCGGGGTACGGGTAGCCGCTCTCCGTCAGCCGCGCCCGCAGCTCCTCCCCGCTGGGTGTCCGGCCCTGGAGCATCTCCAGCACCGTCCGGTGGTGGACCGCCATGAAGGTGGTCATGAAGTGCCAGTCGGCCTGGCCGTCGTGGAGCGCCGTGGCCCGGGCCAGCTGGCGCTCCGCCTCGGCGAACTCGCCGCGCATCGCGCCGATGATCGACCGGTCCACCGCCACCGCGGGCCGCAGGTGCGGGATGCCCGCGCCGTCCACCGCCGCCAGGTAGGAGAGGTAGTGGGCGCGGTAGGCGGCGTTGCCCTGTTCCAGCTGCGCCACCCACCGCAGCGACCGGACCACCAGGTGCATGCCGCGGTTGCCGGTGCGGGAGAGGACGCCCAGCAGCTCCTCCATGAGCCGCTCGCGCTCCGCCGCCGACCCCAGCCCCCAGATCGCCTCGTGCCGCGCCCACAGCAGGAACTCCAGCGCGGCGTCGTCGCCGCCGCTGCGGGCCAGCGCCATGGTGCGGAGCGTCAACTCATCTGCCAGCACGGTGAGTTCGGACGACCGACCGGAGGAAGGCGGCTGCGTGCCGGGGGCGGGCGCGGGCGTCGCGTCGGCGGCCGGCTCGCCGCTCGACGGCTGCACCACCAGCCGGCGGTGCGCCTCGCGCAGCAGGGCCTCCCCCGCCTCGGCGAGCTCGGGGAGGGAGGAGGAGTCGGCGTGCAGCGCCAGCGCCACCCGCGCCAGCAGCTCCGGTTCGCCCACCGTGCGGACCAGCGCGGCGGTCTCCCGGTAGAGCGTCGTCACCTCCTCCCGCTCCGCCAGGTGTCCCAGCTGGCCGATGAGGTCGAGCGCCACCGTCACCGTCCGGCCCGGCGCGACCTCGGTGGGCGGCGCGGCGACCGCGACCTCGTACGCGCGCCGCAGATGCCGGGTCGCCTCGTCCCCCGCGACCCGGCTCATGGCGTTCTCCGCCGCCGCGGTCAGCAGCTCCACCGCCGTGCCCGGTGACAGCTCGGACCCGGCCAGGTAGGCGTGGCGCGCCAGGTCGGCCGGGTCGAGCGCCGGCACCCCGTCGTCGCCGGGCACCCGGACGGCCCGCACCACCGCCGCGTGGTGCCGGCGCGCGTCCTCCGCCGGCAGCCCGTCGTAGAGCGCCTCGCGGAACAGGTCGTGCGCGAAGCAGAACCGCCCGGCACCGCCGGCCGTCACCAGCCGCCCCGTGACGGCCTGGTCCAGCAGGGCGTCGACCAGCGCGGACGGCGCCGCGACCACCGAGGCCAGCACCGGGCGGGAGAACTCACGACCGAGGACCGCGGCCGCCTCCAGCAGCCGCCGCACCGGCGGGGGCAGCAGCGATATGCGTCGGGCCAGCACGTCGCTGACGCCCGGGGTCATCGCCAGGGCGGGCCCCCCGGAGGCCCACAGCCGCGCGGCCTGCTCGACGAAGAACGGGTTGCCGCCGGTGCGCTGGTGCACCCGGGTCACAAGAGCCGCGGACGGCTCGCGGCCCGCGGCACGGGCCAGCAGCGTCCCGACGTCGTCGCGGTCCAGACCGGTGAGCGTGATCGTCGTCGCCCGGGACTGGAGCGTCGGCAGCAGGGCGCGGACAGCCGGCGCGACCGCCCGGCCGGCCGGCGCCCCGGCACCCGGCTCGGAGGTGGGCGGCCCGGTCGTCGGCCCCGGGACGGGCGGCGCCTCCCGCCGGTCGGCGGTGCCCGCCGCGTCGTGCGGGGCGACGAGATCCGGGGAGCGGGACGGCGGCCGGGAGGCGGGCGCACCGCCCGGGCCGCCCGCGGAGCCCCCGGCCGGGAACTCCACCTCGACGTCGCGGTAGGTGCCCACCACGAGCAGCCGCTCGAACCAGGTGTGGTGCGCCACGAACTCCAGCAGCCGCAGCGAGGCCTCGTCCGCCCAGTGGAGGTCCTCCAGCAGCACCAGCACCGGGCGGGCCTGGGCGGCGCCGACCAGCGCCGTGGTCACCGCGTCGTAGACGGCGAACGCGTCGTCGTCCGAGGCGCGGCCGGCTCCGGCCTCGCCGAGCAGCGCCGCGATCCCGCCGCCGTGCGGCACGGCGCTGCGGTACTCCTCCTCCGGCAGCGCCCGCCGCAGGCCCCGCACCACCTGCACCCACGGCCAGTGGCCGGGCGCGTGGGCGGAGTCCCAGCAGGAACCGGCCAGCACGAGCGCACCGCGGCTCCGTGCCTCCCGCACCGCGCCGGTGACCAGCGTCGTCTTCCCGATGCCCGCCTCACCGGTGACCAGCAGGAGCCCGCCGTGGCTCGTCATGCTGCGGTCGACCTCGGCGCTCAGCAGCGAGGCCGCCTGCTTCCTTCCGAGAGGAGGGTCCGAGAGGGTCGTCACCCGTCCATTAGACGCGACAGCTCTGACAATCGCCGTGCACGCCGAACCGGGCTCCTGACCGCCGGCCCCTCAGTGACCGGCGGGGACGGGACGGAGTTCGACCGCCACCGTCCAGACCGACCGGTCCGCCGCGGCCGTGCCCGGCGCAGCCGCCCCTGCGGCCGCCTCCCCCACCAGCCGGGCGAGGCGTCGCCGCAGCGCGGCGGCCTCCCCGTCGGTGAGCGTCAGGCCGCCGAGGACCAGCAGCGGCTCCGCGGCGGGCCCCGTTCCCGCTGCGTGGCCGCCGCCCTGCCCGGCTCCGGCCCCGGCTCCGGCTCCGGTCCCGGCTCCGGTCCCGGCTCCGGTCCCGGCTCCGGACCGCACGTCGCCCGCGCTCGGGCGCGCCTTCCCCGGCGCGCGGCGCGAGTCGGGGGCCGGTGCGGCCGAGGCGCAGTGGTCGGGGCACGGGCCGTGGCCGGGACCGGTGCCGGGACCGGGATCGGTGCCGGCACCGCACTCGGGCTGCGGGGTCACGGCCGCGTACCGGTGCTCGGTGCCACCGCGGACATGTCGCTTCTCGGTGACCGCCACCATGCCGGCGGAGCGCAGCACCGCCAGGTGGTGGGCGACGGTCCCCTTGCCGAGGTCGAGCACGGCGGCGAGTGCGCTGATGGTGGCCGGCTCCCGGCTGACGCGCGCCAGGAGTTCGTGCCGAGTCGGGTGGGAGAGGGCGCGGTGCCGTACCGCCGACGGCACGTCCGCTGCCCCGTCCGGACCCGGCGCACCCCGGACGGGCCGCCGGGCTCGGCGGAGCGGCCCATCGCCGTGCGACCGGTCGGCGGCCGGGACATCGGGCGGGGCGGAAGCTGAGACTGCGGCTGCGTCGGGCTGCCGCACCACGTGGGGCGGCCGGGGCGGCGGGGGCGTCAGGGGCGTCGGGGGCATGCGCCAAGCGTCCAGCTTTCTTGACGCTCATGCAATTGCATGCTCTACTCCTCCCGCTCAGCGGTGTCCGGGCCTCCGGCACGCCGGACGCGCCTGTCACCCGGAGGTCCCCGTGCCCACCGACCTGCAGCCCGGCGAGCTGTCGAGAATCGTCGAACGCTGCGCTGCCAAGGTGGAGGAGCACTACGTCTTCCCCGCGACGGGTACCCGGCTGGCGGCGCTGCTGCGGGAGCGGCTCGCCTCCGGCGCATACCACCAGGTGGGCGACGCGCGGGTCCTCGCCGAGCTGGTCACCGCCGACCTCCGGTCGGTCAACGGCGACCACCACCTGCGATTGCGCCACCGGCCGGACCGCATCCCCACGCAGAAGGGGAAGTCGACGCGGACGGACGCCGACAAGGCGGCCGAGCTGACCATGGGCGGGGTTCCCGCCGTGGCACGGCTCGTCGGCGGCGCGGCGCTGATGGAGCTGGGGCACACGCTGCTACCGGCACGCGACGCGGCCGAGGCCGTCGGTGCGGCCTTCACCCTCGTCGCACGGAGCGAGGCCCTGCTGCTGGACCTGCGGCGCTGCCGCGGCGGCGACCCCCACACCGTCGCGCTGATCTGCAGCTACCTGCTCGACGAGCACACCCACCTCAACACCCTCCGGCATCGCGACGAGGGCCGGTCCGTGCAGTTCTGGACCCTGCCCGCCGTCCTCGGCCGCCCCTACGGCGCCACCCGCCCGCTGTTCCTGCTGATCGGCCCGGCGACCTTCTCCGGCGCCGAGGAACTGGCCTACACCTTGCAGCAGCTGGGGCGCGGCACCGTCGTCGGCGCGCGCAGCGGGGGTGGCGCCCACCCGCAGACCACTTTCCCGCTCCACGCCCACCTGGAGGCCTCCGTCCCCTACGCGCGGGCGGTCAACCCCGTCTCCGGAACCAACTGGGAGGGCGTCGGGGTCGTCCCGGACGTCGAGACCGCGGCGGACGACGCCCGGCAGGTAGCCCACCGACTGGCGCTGGAAGCGGTGGCACGCCGCGGCGGGCGTTCCGCCTCCGTGGTGGAGGCGCGGGAGGAGCTGTCGCGACGGCTGGACGAGGAGACGTCCGCCGAGAAGGCCGCGCACAAGGCGAACAAGGCGCGGAAGGCCGCCGCCGCGCAGACCGGAGAGGGCCGCGCCGCGCGCCCGGCCACCTCCTGAGTCCGGACCGCCGCATCCCGCCGTCACCTGTCCCGACTGCGCTGCCCACCAACGCTCCTCACGGCCCGTCAGACCGCTGCCCGACGGGCCCGCGGCTCCCGTTCCCGCCGGTCGCGCCTCGCCGCGCGGCGCCCCGGGCCCGGTGCCATCCTGGAGAGAACGGGTGCTCGACATTCTGGAGGGACCTCATGATCAACATCGAGAAACCAGGCGCGCCCTGCTGGCTCGACATCGGGTCGCCCGACACCGCCGCGTCGTCGAACTTCTACGGCGCCGTGCTGGGTTGGGAGTTCATGTCGGCCGGTCCGGACGCCGGCGGGTACGGGATCTGGAAGACCGGCGGGGAGACCGTCGCGGGCGTCGGCCCGCTCACCGACGAGGGCGCGAAGTCCGGCTGGATCGTCTACTACAACGTGCCGGACATCCAGGAGGCGACCGAGACCGTCCGCAGCAGCGGCGGCACCGTCCGCGTCGAACCGATGGACATGATGGGCCAGGGGCACATGGCCCAGTACACCGACCCGACGGGCGGGCAGTTCGCGGTCTGGCAGGCCGCGCCCGGCGCCGCGACGGACGACGACATCCGGGTCGACGCCCCCGGCGCGCTCACCTGGGTCGAGCTCTACACCACCGACGGCGCGACCGCGCAGAGCTTCTACCAGCGGCTGTTCGGCTGGCAGATCACCGACATGCCCCTTCCCGGGGACGGCCCGGAGCGGTACCACATCCTCACCGTCGCCGGCGGCAACCCGGAGAAGGACGGCCACGGCGGCATGATGGTCATGAGCGCCGGGGACCTCCCCGGCGGCCACGCCTACTGGAGCCCGGTCTTCGAGACCACCGACTGCGACCGGGACGCCGCCCAGGTCACCGCGGCCGGCGGCACCCTGCAGATGGGCCCCGCCGACATGGAGGGCGTCGGCAAGGTCGCCACCTGCCTCGACCCGTTCGGCGCGAGCTTCTCCCTCATCACCAGCGTCGGCTGAGCGCCGGCCCCGGCGTCCTGTCCCCACCGGCACCGGTGGGGACAGGACGCCGTGCGGGTACGGCGTGCGGACGTCAGGCGCCGGCCGGCTCGTCCGCCTGGGGGAGCAGCGCCATCAGCTCCCACACGTGCCCGTCGGGGTCCTGGAAGCTGCCGCCGTACATCGGCCCCTCACTGAACGTGGGCTTCCAGGGCCGCCCTCCCGCCGCGAGCGCCCGGGTGACCAGCGAGTCCACCTCGTCGGGGCTGTCGGCGGTGATGCACGTCAGCACCTCCGTCGTCCCGGGGTCCGCGATCTCGCCGTTGATGAACCCCTTGAAAGGCTCCTCCTCCAGCAGCATCACGTGGATGTTCTCGTCCACCCGCACGCAGAGGACGTCCTCGCTGGAGTACTCCTCGTTGAAGTCGAACCCCAGCGCCCCGAAGAACTCCCGCGACCTGGTCACGTCCCGCACCGGTAGGTTGACGAAGATCATGCGCATCAGCGGTCTCCCTGCTCGCGCCCGAACGGGCCGGCGGGCCCGTCGCCCACCGGACCGCTCCGGTATCCGGCTCTCGAAGAAACGTAGCGCGGGAGTCCGGCACCGGCCCGTCGAGTGCCTCACCCGGCCCCGCAGGCGACGGCGGAACGGCCCGGGCGGCGGGAGCACGGCGGGGCCGCGCACCCGGCGCCCCGCGCCTCGGCCCGACCGCCGACCGCCGACCGCCGACCGCCGACCGCCGACCGCCCGCTACCGCACCGTCGCGGACGGTTGATTCTCCTTCACAGGGACGGTGCCTTCGGACAGGATGTCGGGATGTCCCACACCGCGCCCGGCGTCACCCCTCGCCAGATAGCCGACCAGCACGTCGAGACCGTCACCGACCTCGACCCGATGACCGCCGAGATGCTGGGGACCCGTCCCGGCAGCGATCTCCTGCCCGACTACTCCCCGGAGGGCCGGCAGGCCGTGGCGGACGCCTCCCGCGCCACGCTCGCCGCCCTCGACACGGCGGGCGACCCGGCCGCCCTCCCCGCCGCCGAGCGGCGCACCGCCAAGCTGCTGCGGGAGCGGCTGGAGGCGTCGCTCGCCGAGCACGAAGCCGGTGACAACCTGCGCGAGCTCAACAACCTGATGTCACCCGTGCAGCGGTTGCGCTCGATCCTGCTGACCATGCCCAAGAACACCGACGAGGACTGGCAGGTCGTCGCCCGGCGGCTGCAGCGCGTCCCCCAGGCCCTCCGCGACTACCGCGCGGGGCTCGACGCCGGGCGGGCACAGGGGCTCACCGCCGCCCCCCGCCATGCCGAGGTGGTCATCGAACAGCTCGCCCCCGAGGTCGTCGGCGACTGGTACCGGCGGCTGGTCGCCCCGGCGCCGGAGCAGCTCCGCGGCGAGCTGGAGAGCGCCACCGCGACGGCCTCCGAGGCCATGGCCGACCTGCGGGCCTACCTCGCCGACTCCTACCTCCCCGCCTCGGCCGGGACCGAGGACGCCGTCGGCCGGGCGCGCTACCTGCGCGGCGCCCGCCGCTGGACCGGGCTCACCCTCGACCCCGAGGACGCCTACGCCTACGGCTGGGAGGAGTACCACCGCCTCTACGCCGAGATGACGGCCGTGGCGGACGCCATCCTCCCGGGCGCCTCCCCCCACGCCGCGATGGACCACCTGAACGCCCACGGTGAGGCCGTCGAGGGCGAGGAGAACATCCGCGTCTGGCTCCAGGAGTTCATGGACCGCGCCATCTCGGAGCTCGACGGCACCCACTTCGACCTCGCCGACCGCGTCAAGCAGGTCGAGTCCATGATCGCCCCGCCCGGCGGCGCCGCGGCGCCGCACTACACCGCGCCCTCCCTGGACTTCTCGCGCCCGGGACGGACCTGGCTGCCCACCATGGGCGAGACCCGGTTCCCGGTGTGGCCGCTGGTGTCGATCTGGTACCACGAGGGCGTTCCCGGCCATCACCTGCAGCTCGCCCAGTGGCGGCACGTGGCCGACACCCTTTCCACCTTCCAGATCTCCCTCGGCCAGGTCAGCGCCTCCACGGAGGGGTGGGCGCTCTACGCCGAGCGACTCGCCGACGAGCTGGGGCTGCTGACCGACCCCGCGCACCGCCTCGGCTACCTGGAGAACCAGATGCTGCGGGCGATCCGGGTGATCATCGACATCGGCATGCACTGCAAGCTCCGCATCCCCGCGGGCGCCGGCTTCCACGACGGCGAGGTCTGGACCCCCGCCCTCGCGCAGGAGTTCCTGATCGGGCACAGCGGCATGCCCGAGTCGTTCAACGTCTCCGAGATCGTGCGCTACCTCGGCATCCCCGGCCAGGCCATCAGCTACAAGCTGGGCGAGCGCGGTTGGCTCGCGGGCCGCGACGCCGCCCGAGCGGCCCGCGGCGACGCGTTCGACCTCAAGACCTGGCACATGAAGGCGCTCTCGCTCGGCTCCCTCGGCCTGGACGACCTCGCGGACGAACTCGCCGCCCTCTGATCTCCCGGCGGCCAGCCGGCACCGTTCGCTCACCGCCCGACGCCGTTCACCACCGGTACCCGGGCGCCGGCCGGCCGGTCCGACCGGCCGCCCCGCCCCGCCCGGACCGGACCCGGGCGCCGGCCGTTCCGCCGGCGCCCGGCGGCGTGGCCCCGCACCGCCCGGCCACGCTGCTCGCCACCCCGCCCGCACGCTTCGCCCACCCCTCCGGACCGGTCGCCGCCGGCGGCACCACGGGCCCGGATCGCCGTACCGACGGAGAGGACCCCCGATGACCAGCACTTCCGGTCCCCGCACCCCGCGCGAGATCAGCGAGGACCTCACCCGCACCGTCCTCGACTACGACCCCACCGCCGCGGAGGTCCTCGGCCTGCGCCCCGGCAGCTCCGACGTTCCCGACTACTCCCCCGAACGGCACGACCAACTGGTCGACGACCTGACCGGCCTCCGCGTGGAGCTCGACGCCGCGACCGCCGACGGCGCGCCCCCGCTCCCCGCGGAGGAGCAGCGCGCCGCCCGGCTGCTGCGCGAACGCATCGACACCTTCCGGACCGCACCGATGCACAGCGAGCTGAACAACCTGTTCTCCCCGGTGCAGAAGCTGCGCACCATGCTGATCCTCGCCCCCCGCGCCACCCCGGACGACTGGGCTGTCCTCGGGAAGCGGCTCGGCCGCATCGAGGAGTCCCTGACGGGCTACCGGGCCTCACTCGCCGCCGCGGCAGGACAGGGGACCGGGGCCGCACCACGCCAGGTCGAGACGGTGATCGCGCAGATCCGCGACAGCGACGCCTGGTTCCGCGGCCTCGCCGACGTGGCGCCGCCCGCGCTGCACGCCGAGGTGGGCGCCGCCGCCGGCCGTGCCGCCGACGCCATGCGCGCGTTGGGCGGCTACCTCACCGACACGTACCTGCCGGCGGTCCAGGACCGGCCCGACGGAGTCGGCGCCGACGCCTACCTGGTCGGTGCCCGCTACTTCAACGGCTCCGACCTCGACCTCGCCGAGGCGTACGCCTACGGCTGGGAGGAGTTCCACCGCCTCTACGCCGAACTGTCCGCGCTCGCACCGCAGATCCGGCCCGGGTCCACCCCGCGCGAGGCGATGGACCACCTCAAGCAGCACGGTGAGGCCGTCGAGGGGGAGGAGAACATCCGCGTCTGGCTCCAGGAGTTCATGGACCGCGCCATCTCGGAGCTCGACGGCACCCACTTCGACCTCGCCGACCGCGTCAAGCAGGTCGAGTCCATGATCGCCCCGCCCGGCGGAGCCGCGGCCGCCCACTACACGCCGCCGTCGCACGACTTCTCACGCCCCGGACGGACCTGGCTCCCCACCATGGGCGAGACCCGGTTCCCCACCTGGGACCTCGTCACCACCTGGTACCACGAGGGTGTCCCCGGCCACCACCTCCAGCTCGCCCAGTGGCGGCACGTCGCCGACACCCTCTCCACCTTCCAGGTGACGGTCGGACAGGTCAGCGCCTGCGTCGAGGGCTGGGCGCTGTACGCCGAGCGGCTCGCCGACGAACTGGGGCTGCTGACCGACCCCGCCCACCGCCTCGGCTACCTCTCGGAGCAGACGCTGCGCGCGGCGCGCGTCATCATCGACATCGGCATGCACCTGCGGCTGCGCATCCCCGCGGGCGCCGGCTTCCACGACGGGGAGATCTGGACCCCGGCGCTGGCCACCGAGTTCATGCTCGCCCACACCGGGATGGAGCCCGCCTACGCCGAGTCCGAGATCACCCGCTACCTGGGCGTTCCCGGCCAGGCCATCAGCTACAAGCTGGGCGAGCGGGCCTGGCTCGCCGGCCGCGACGCCGCCCGAGCGGCCCGCGGCGACGCGTTCGACCTCAAGACCTGGCACATGAAGGCGCTCTCGCTCGGTTCCCTCGGTCTCGACGACCTCGCGGACGAACTCGCCGCCCTCTGAGCGGCGGGGGCGGGTGGCCGGGGCGGGTGGACCGGTACGGCCGGTCCGGGGCGGGTGGCGGTGGAACCGGCCGAGCCGCCGCCCGGTCCGCCCGGCGCCCCGGCGGCTCGGCGGCTCGGCGGCTCGGCGGCTGAGCGGCTCAGCGCTCCGGTGTCCCCAGCCCGAACATCGGGAGGCACGGTTCGAGCCCGGTGACGCTGGTGGCGGTGCGCCGGTGGGCCGCCCACTGCTCCCGGCTGAGCCGCAGCCGGTGCTCGACCACGACGTGGCCGCGGCGCGTCTGCCGCGCCACCCCGTCCTCGCGGTAACCGAGACGCCGCGACACCTCCAGCGAGGCGTGGGAGTCCTCGAACGCGGCCGAGACGCACTCCTCGGCCTCCAGCCCCACGAAGGCCAGCTCCAGCGCGGCGGCACGCATCTCGGTGCCGAAGCCCCGCCCCTGGTGGCGCAGACCGAGCCAGGAGCCGGAGAGCACCTCCCGCCGCACGGCGAAGTCCCGCCCGGAGATCTCCTGCACACCCAGCGGCCGGCCCTCGTGGAAGACGGTGAACGGCAGGCTCCAGTCGTCCGGCCGCCACACGGCGCGCTGCCGCCACTGGAACTGGAGCACCGACCGGGCCCGCTCGGCGGGCGACCCGTCGGTCCACGGCGTCAGGAACGGCATGCGGTCCGCCTCGTGGACGCCGTCGGCGGCGACCTGTGCCAGATCCGCCAGCTCATCGTCCGAGGCCAGCCGCAGTTCGAGGCGTGGAGTGTTGATGCGAAGGCCGAACAGGGGCCAGAAGTCGGTGAGCATGGTTCATGGTGCCGCCGCCGACGCGCGGGGCGCACCCGCATTTCACGTCCGGCGTGAAGAATCTTCGCGCCGGACGGCGGGCGGCGGTCCGCACCGGCGCCCACCGGCCGCATCAGGCGTGCGGGCCGACCGTGACGCGGCCCGTCTCGACCTCGGCCTCCTCCGCCCCCTGAATTCCCGCCAACCGCTGCACCTGGAAGGCGAGTTCGTCCGACTCCGCCTCGGAGAGGCGGACCAGCGGCTCCACCGTGACACGCAGTCGCCGCCCGCGCAGGGCCTGGTGCCACACCCCCGCCACCTGGCCGTCCACCAGCAGCAGTGGATAATTGCCGGCCTGCCCCCGGGCGAGCGCCCGCCGCGCGGCGCCCCCGGCGAAGAGCAGCGACCGCGGATGGCAGCCCACCCCGAACACGTCGAAGTAGGGGAGCAGCCGCACGCCGCGCGGCAGTTCGTGGTGCGTGGGGTCCCCGGCGATCTGGAAGGCGGGCCCGGCGCCGGCCACCGTGACCCGCTCGACGCTGTCACCCAGCTCCCGGAACACCTCCTCGCAGCGGTCGCGCGGCGCACCGAGCCAGCGGGCGAACTCCGCGGGTGTGGCCGGTCCGTAGCCGTGGAGGTAGCGAAGCGCGAGCCGCCGCAGCGCCGGGGGGCCGTCCATGGGCACGAACCCGGGCAGCAACCGCGCGGGGCTGGTGAAGGTGACCTCCCGGCCGCGGTTCGGCCCGAAGCACAACGCCCCCCGGTGGCCGAGCGTCGGCTGCGCCCAGCGCCACCGCGGCAGGTGGTCGCGGAACGCGTCCACCACCGGCTCCGCCGCCCACCCGCCGACGGTGTCGGCCAGTGCCTGCGTCAGCTCCGTCGCGGTCAGATCGCGGTACGCGAGAACACCGGGGCACGCCTCGGCGAGCGCCGCCACCTGGTCCGGGTCTAGGTACGGCTCGCCGACGGCGACGCCGCGGTCGGCGTCGAGGCCGCCCAGCGCCCCGACCCAGGCGGGCAGCTCGCGGGAGGCCATGAGATGCACCGTGCCGCGCGGCCCGTGGGCCCTCACCAGCGTCCGGTCCCGCCACAGCGCGTTCCGGACATCGCCGCGCACCGCGCCGGCCACCCGCATCGCGACGGACACCTCCGCCGCGGACATCACCTGGGCGTGCGCCCCGCAGGTCCCCGCCACCACGTCGGCAATGCGACGCGTGACCGGGTCGCCCCCGACGGTGGCCGGAGCGTCCAACCGGTGCCTCGCGAGACGGCGGGCGCTGACGGCGGCCCAGGTCATGCCCGTCGGACGCCCATCCGCGTGAGCGACAGGTTCCGCCGCCGGCCCGTCGCCCGAACCGGCCGCTGCCTCGACGTCCCCGCCGTCGTCCATGCCCACCACGCTAGACCGGGGTGCCGCGGTCCGCCGCCCGACGCGGCACCACCGGCAGTCGCGTCACCGCCGGCACTCGCGTCACCGCCGACAGTCGCGGATGCCGGCCGGTCGGACCGCCGGCCGGTCGGAGCGGGTCCCGCTGGCAACGGGTCCCGCTGGGAGCGGGTCCCGTTGGGGCGGCAACGCCCGGAGCGGCAACCGCTTTGTGCGCCCCCGGCACCCAGCCTCCGGTGAGGTACGCCCGTGGGAGCGGCGCCCGGCGGGAGCGGCTCCTGCGGGCTCGGACGGTGCCGTCCCAGGCTGTCCCGGGCTGTCCTGGCGCGTCGCGCGTCGAACGGGGGAGCCACTACCCTGCCCCTGGGACCACGGGTGGCGCGCCGGAGGACGGCGTGGGAGTCCGGGAGGGCGGATGGCTGAACACGACCGGGCACGCCCGGCTCGCGAACGCAACCGGACCGGGATGCGGCCGCTGCGGCCCGAGGACCCGGACGCGCTGGCCGGCTTCCGCATCGTGGCCCGGCTCGGCAGCGGCGGCATGGGAACCGTGTACCTCTCCCACATGCCCGACGGTCGGCCGACGGCACTGAAGATCGTGCGGGCGGAGCTGGCGGAGTCCCCCGACTTCCACCGGCAGTTCGAACGTGAGGTCCGGGCCGCGAGCCGCGTCGGGGGACGTTACGTCGTCCCCGTCCTCGACCACGACACCGACGGGCCCGTCCCCTGGCTGGCCACCGCCTACGTCCAGGGGCCGTCCCTGGGGGAGGCGGTCGCGTTCCACGGCCCCGTGCCCCAGCAGGCGGTGGTGCGGTTGACCGCGGCGGTCGCCGACGCGCTGCGCTCGGTGCACGGCGCCGGGGTCGTCCACCGGGACCTCAAGCCGTCGAACGTGCTGCTCGCCGCCGACGGTCCGCAGGTCATCGACTTCGGCATCGCGCGCGCCTCGGACGCGACCACGATGTTCAGCGGCTCGCCGCGCCGCATCGGCACCCCGGGGTTCATGGCGCCCGAACAGGTGATGGGCGGCGAGATCACCGCGCAGGCCGACGTGTTCGCCCTCGGTCTGCTGACCGCGTTCGCCGCCGCCGGTCGCGGTGCCTTCGGCGCGGGCGACACCGACGCGCTGCTCTACCGGATCGTCCACGACCGCCCGGATCTCTCGGCCTGCCCCGACGGCTTGCGGGACGTCGTCGAGGCCTGCCTGGAGAAGGACCCGGCCAACCGCCCCGTTCCCGCGCAGGTCATTGAGGCATGCCGGGTGCTCTCGGGCGAGGACGACCCACTCCCGCGCGCGGGCTGGCTGCCGCCGGAGCTGGCGGAGGAGGCGGCGCTGCGCCGGGCCCCCGCGCCGTGCGGGCCCGACGGTTCGGGCTCGGCACCGGGCCGCGGGAGGCACGGCAGCGGAGCGGGCCCGGTGGTGATCGGGCCCGGGCAGCAGCCGCAGGAAGCCGGGGACGAGCCCGCCACGCCCCGTACCGTCCCCGCCGGCGGCGGCTCGGGGACGGTGCCGGAGGTGGCGGGCGGCTCGGGCTCGGCGCCCGAGGCGGCGGCAGCCGGCGCGAGCGG
>NZ_JAAVJD010000006.1:0-7697 GCF_012033735.1 Streptomyces lonarensis
GCCCCGAGCCCGGCCCCACCCCCCTCACCATGCCCGCGCCCGTGCTCCGCTCCGGCCGCGGCGCCGCCGGCCGGGGCCGCAGACGCCGCGGCGTCGGCCGCACCGCAGGGGCACTCCGGGTGGGGAGGCAGTTCCTCGCGCCGCATCTCCAGCGCCGGCAGCGACAGCTCGCTGCGCACCCCCGCCGGAGTGGAGTCGGGATCGTCGAGGTAGGCCAGCGCGGTGGCCGCCGCCAGCCCCGCGACGGCCACCGCCAGGGTGGCGTCGCACGCCGGCACCCCCGGGGTGCGTCCGTTGCGCCACTGGCCGACCAGCAGCGGCCAGGACGGCTCGCTCCGGGTGCGGTGGCGCAGCAGGCACTCCGCGCAGGCGGAGACCCCGGGCAGCACCAGCGGACCCACGAAGCCGGTCGCCTCCACCACCCCGGCGTAGAGGTGCGGCACCTCGCCGTCCATGGCGGAGAGCGCCGGGTCCGGGTCCGGCACGTAGGCCCGTACTCCGTCGCGCGGTGCCAAGACCACCAGCCGTGCGCCGTCCCCGCGCGCCTCCTGGCCGCTGTCCGCCCGCCACGGGCGCGCCGCCCGCACCACCGCGCGGGCGGCACCGTCGCGGCGGCGTCCGCTGTACCCCGCCGGGATGCCGCCCGGCGCGGTGTCACCGGGCTCGACCCGGCCGCCGTCCACCACCTCGACCAGCCCGACACCGGCCTGGGCGAGGGCGACGGCGAGCGCGGCGCCGACCCGCCCGGCGCCGCGCACCAGCACCCGGGCGGTGCGCCGCGCCTCCAGACGACCCAGCCCGCCGCCGGGCTGCTGCGTGAGCAGCGACTGCGCCGCGAGATCGGGGCGCAGCCGCTCACTGATCCGGGCCGCCGCGGCGCGGTCGGCGGTCGCGTCCTCGAGGAGCCCCGCCTCCGCCAGCCCCCGCGCCACCCGGTCCGCAGCGCCCGGCGGCATGCCCAGCCGGCCCGCCGCCGCCCGCAGGGCGGGCAGCCCGCGCGTGCCGTCCAGCAACCCGAGGAAGGTCTCGGTGGCGGAGTCCAGCGGGCCCAGGAGCACCGAGTGCGGCGGCGTCACCCCGAACCGCACCGTCTGCCGGTCCTGCCACCCGCGACGCAGCGCGGGCTTGATCATCGGATGCATGGTTCGTCCCCCGATCCGCGGGATGTCGCATCCCGCCCCTCGTCGGCACCTCGGACCTTGCACACGGCAAGGCCGTGACCCGTGGTGCTCGTGCGGTCACGAAGAGCATCATGGCGGATCGGTCGTGTCGGCGCTCCGCGTTGTCCACAGGGGGTGGCGTTGGTCATACCGCAGCGGTGTCACAGGGTTCACCGCTGCCGTGCGCGGCCGAGAATCCACCCCGCCAAAAGGCCGCAACGCGGCGGAATCACCCCGGTCGGACAAATCTCACGAATAGTGCACCCGTGGGAGGCGCAGCGGTCCGGTGCGGCTCGTGGCCACGACTTTTGTCCGTGGATGGGGGTACCGTCGAAATGTGCCCGCCGACCCCCTGCAGAGCGTTGGCCCGCCGCAGCGCACCGCCGCGACGGGGCGTCCCGGGGTGGCCGCGCCCCCCGACGGTCCGGTGGAGGTGCGCCGCAGCTCACGGCGGCGCCGCACGGTCTCGGCCTACCGTGAGGGTGGCCGCACCATCGTGCTCATTCCGGCCAGAATGTCCGAGGAAGAGGAACGGCGCTGGGTCGCCGTGATGATGGAGAAGCTGGCCGCCCAGGAGCAGCGGCGCTACCTCGACGACGCGGAGCTCGCCGCCCGGGCCGAACAGCTCTCCGCGCGGTACCTCGACGGCCGGGCGGCGCCCCGGACCGTCCGCTGGGTCACCAACCAGCAGAGCCGCTGGGGCTCGTGCACCCCCGCGGCGGGCTCCATCCGCCTCTCCCACCGGCTCCAGGGGATGCCCGAGTACGTCCTCGACTACGTGCTGCTGCACGAACTCGCCCACCTGCTGGTTCCCGGCCACGGTCCCGGCTTCTGGCGGTTGCTGGAGGGCTATCCCCACACCGACCGGGCGCGGGGCTTCCTCGAGGGCGTGGTCGCCGCGGAGCGGCTGCCGCACGCCCCCGGAGCCGACTGAACCGCGGCAGCCCCCCGTAACCCGTGCACACGGGCGCGCCCCGCCCCCGCGGCGGCGGGAACGGGGCGCGGACGGCGGCAGCGCCGGCCCCGGAGGTGCCGGGGCCGGCGGCCGCTCCGGCTCACAGCAGGGCGCGCGCCCTCGCCGCCAGGCGGACCACCGAGCCGTCGGCGACCCCGGCCACCTCGTCGAAGCCGAACCACCGCAGGTCCGCTGATTCCTCGCTGCGCCTGGCCTCCGCGCCGCGCGGGGCGAGGGCGACGTACTGCACGTCGAGATGGACCGCGCAGGGCGTGAGGTGCCGGTCCAGCGCCACCGGCTGCTCCAGCAGCCGCAGTCCCGCGATGCCGGACTCCTCGCTCGCCTCGCGCAGCGCCGCACCCGCCAGCGAGGTGTCGGAGTCCTCGCAGTGGCCGCCGGTCTGCAGCCACATGTCGAGCTTGGCGTGCAGTGTGAGCAGGACCTGCTCACGCTCCGGGTCCACGACCAGCGCCGAGGCGGTGAGGTGCCCCGCGGCGCACTCCCGGCGCAGCGCGTCCGGGTAGGTCGACAGGTGCGACCGGTACTCGTGGCGCAGCCGGTGCTGCCCCTCGTCCGGAGCCTGCCACCGCTCCAGCACCCGGGAGGCGTCCCGGTGCAGGCTCATGCGCCGCGCCCCGGGCCGTCGCCGTTCCCCTTGCCGCCGTTCTCGTCGCCGTCGCGCGGCTCCTCGTCGCCGGCGCCCGAGCCGCCCGAGCCGGTGCCGCCGCGGGAGTCGTTCCCCGAGGCGCCGCCGTCGCCGGTCCCGTTCCCGGTCCCGTCACCCTCGCCCGCAGCGGCCGAGCCGAGGAGCTTGTCCAGCTCCGAGAAGTCCGTCTGCTCCCGGTGCACGAAGCCGTCCGGGTCGTCCAGGTCCACGGCGGTGGGCAGCAGGTCGGGGTGGGACCACAGGGCGTCGCGGCCGTCGGTGCCCCGGGCGTCGGCCAACGAGGCCCACAGCCGGGCGGCGTCCCGCAGCCGCCGGGGCCGCAGCTCCAGCCCGACCAGGCTGGCGAACATCTGCTCCGCCGGGCCGCCGGTCGCCCGCCGACGCCGCAGCGTCTCGCGCAGCGCGTCGGCCGACGGGAGGTGCCCGGAGGCGGCGGCGTGCACCACCGCGTCCACCCAGCCCTCGACCAGGGCGAGCGCGGTCTCCAGCCGCGCCAGCGCCGCCTTCTGCTCGGGGGTGTCCTCCGGCTGGAACAACCCCTGCTGCAGCTTCTCCTGCAGCTCCTCGGGGCGCGAGGGGTCGATCTGGCCGACCATGTCCTCCAGCCGGGAGCTGTCGACCGTGATCCCGCGGGCGTACCCCTCGACCGCGCCCAGCAGGTGCGAGCGCAGCCACGGCACGTGCTCGAACAGCCGCTGGTGCGCCGCCTCCCGCAGCGCGAGGTACAGCCGCACCTCCTCCAGCGGGACCCCGAGGCCCTCCCCGAAGGTGTCGATGTTGGCCGGCAGCAGCGCCGCCTTGCCCGCCGGGCCGAGCGGCAGCCCCACGTCGGTCGCGCCGAGCACCTCGCCGGCGAGCGTGCCCACGGCCTGCCCGATCTGGGTGCCGAACATCGCGCCGCCCATGGAGCGCATCATCCCGAGCAGCGGCCCGGCCATGGCCTGCATCTCCGAGGGCAGCACCTCACCCATGGCGTTGCCGACCCGCTCCGCCACCGGGTCCACCAGCTTCTTCCAGGTCGGCAGGGTGGCCTCGACCCACTCGGCGCGGCTCCACGCGACGGCCGAGGACGCCCCGGAGGGCAGCGTCGTGACGCCGTCCAGCCAGAGGTCCGCCAGACGGACGGCCTCCGCGACCTTGGCGTGGTCCTGCCCGCCGACGCTGCGGTCGGCCGTGCCGCCGGAATCGCCGCGCGCCACGGTCTGCCGGGCCACGTCCCGGGCGAGGTCCCAGTTCACCGGACCGCCGTCGTAGGACAGCATCTGCCCCAGCTGCTGGAAGGCGGCGCCCAGGTCGGCCGGGCTGCCGGCGCCGCCCGGGCCACCGAGGCCGAACGAGCCGAACATGGCCTCCAGCGGGTTCTGGGGCGGGCCGCCGCGACCGGCGCCGTCGCCCGCGCCCTCACGCTTGTTCTTGCCGGAGTCGTCGTCGCCGGGCTCCTCGGGGAGGCCGAATCCGAAAGGGGTCTCACTCACGAAGAAATCCTCGGCTCTGTGTGTACGGACGGTCGGTCGCGTGCGGCGCCGCCGGGGCCGGTCGCGAGCCGCGCCCGGGCCCCCGCACCGGAGTGACCCCGGGGAATCACCGGAGCGCAAACCGGGGCTTGTCCCTCCAGCCTAGACACCTCTCAGGCAGGATGGGGGCTACGCCTGTCGTATCAGAGACAACCACTGGAGAGATCCTGTGAGTTCCCCGGAGCCCATCGTTCGCGCAGCGCGAAACGACGCCGCGGCCCCGCTGACCATCGCCGTGACCGGCGCGGCCGACGGTGTCGGCGCCCTGTTCACCGAGCGGATCGCGGCGGTTCCCGGCGTGCGGCGGGTGCTCGCACTGGACGAGCGCCCCGGCGACACCGAGGACGTCGAGTGGCACACCCTCGACATCCGCGACCCGGCCCTCGCGGACCGGCTGCGCGGCGACGGCGAGTCGCCCCCGGTCGACGTCGTCGTGCACCTCGCCCTCGACCTCGGCCTGGACTCCGACCCCGCCGCGCGCAGCGCCTACAACGTGCGGGGCACCCAGACCGTGCTGACCGCCGCGGCCGCCGCCGGGGTGCGGCGGGTCGTGCTCTGCACGTCGGCCATGGTCTACGGCGCCCTCGCCGACAACGACGTGCCCCTCTCCGAGGACGCCGAGCTCCGCGCGACGGCCGACGCCGGGGGAGTGGACGACCTGCTGGAGATCGAACGGCTCGCGGAGCGGGCGCCCCACGCCCACCCCGGCCTCACCGTCACGGTGCTGCGCCCGGCGGTGGTCGTCGGCGGCGGGGCGGACACCGCCCTCACCCGCTACTTCGAGTCACCGCGGCTGCTCGTCGTCGCCGGGTCGCAGCCGCGCTGGCAGTTCTGCCACGTCGAGGACCTCGTCTCGGCGCTGGAGTACGCCGCCCTGGGGCTCGTCGAGGGCCCGGTCTCCGTCGGCTGCGACGGCTGGCTGGAGCAGGACGAGGTCGAGGAGCTCTCCGGCATCCGCCGCATGGAACTCCCCTCCGCCGTCGCCCTCGGGGCGGCCTCACGGCTGCACCGGCTCGGGCTGACGCCCTCCCCGGCGGGCGACCTCGCCTACACCATGCACCCGTGGGTGGTCAGCGGCAGCCGGCTGCACGCCGCCGGCTGGCGGCCGCAGTGGAGCAACGAGGACGTGCTCGCCGCGCTGCTGGACGAGGTCGCCGGGCGGCACACCGTCGCCGGCCGCCGACTGGGCGCCAAGGACGCCGCCACCACCCTCGGCGCCGCCGGCGCCACCGTCGCGCTGGTCGGCACCGCCGCGCTGGTACGGCGCGCCCGGCGCCGCCGCCGCTGACGGGCACGCCGCCGCACGGGGTGCCGCGCCGGGCCGGTGCGCCGGTGGGGGAGCATGGAGCCCATGAGGACCGAGGAACCGATCCGCCTGCTGGCCGTCCGCGAGACCCCGCTCTCCCTGGACGAGGTGTTCGCCGCCGTCCCGCACACCGAGGCGGGCGGCACCGCGCTCTTCGTCGGGACCGTCCGGGACCACGACGGACACGCCGAGGGGGCGGCCGTCACCTCATTGGCGTACGAGGCGCACCCCACCGCGGCGGCCCGGCTCAGGGAGGTCGCGGCGGCGGTGGTGGCCGACTTCCCGGTCCGCGCCCTGGCCGCCGTCCACCGGGTGGGTGAACTCCGCGTCGGTGATGTCGCGGTCGTCGTGGCCGTGGCGTGCCCGCACCGCGAGGAGGCATTCGCCGCCTGCCGCAGGCTGATTGACGACCTCAAGCGGGACGTCCCCATCTGGAAGCACCAGACGTTCGCGGACGGATCACGGGAGTGGGTGGCCGCCTGCGAGTTGCCGTGAGCGCCCCGGTGCGCCTCACCGCGACCGCCGCCCGGCGGCCCCGCCGAGGGGCCGCGGAGCGGTTGCGCGACCCCCGGCGCCCGACCAGCGTTGGTCTTCCGGCAGCACAGGGAACTGCTCCTGGGATCGCCTAGGTGGGAGGTACTCATGGCGGCGTTGGTCTGGTTGTTCATCCCGCTGTTCGCGTCTCTGCTGGCGGCGTTGTGGGGCTCGTGGGCAACCCGCAGGCGCTCGGGGGTCGGTGGCGGGCGCGACGCCTCGGGCGTCCGCAGCCACGAGGCGTTCCGCGCCGCGATGGAGCGCCCGGCCCGGACCGGGGAGCGCCCCGCCACGGCACCCGCACCGACGCCCGCCCCGCTGACCTCGCCCGCCCCGGCGGACGGGTGACGGGGCCATCCCGTACTGTCGATCCATGCCACGCCGCATCGCCACCCTGCTGACGTCGGGACTGCTGCTCCTCGGGCTGCTGTTCGCCGCGCTGCTGGTGAAGGTCCCCTACGCGCAGATGTCGCCGGGGCCGACCGTCAACACGCTCGGTGAGCACAACGGGGTGCCGGTGCTCGACATCCAGGGCGCCGAGACCTACGAGACCACCGGGCACCTCAACATGACGACGGTGCGCGTCACCGGTGTCAACTACCGGATGTCGATCGCCGACGCGATGCGGGGCTGGCTGTCGCCGCGGGCCGGGGTCGTGCCCTACGAGACGCTCTACCCGGACGACCGCACCGCCGACGAGGTCGACCAGGAGAACGCCGAGGAGTTCAGCCGCTCCCAGGAGAGCGCCAAGGCCGTCGCGCTGCGCGAGCTCGGGTACGAGCTGGACAGCGAGACCATCGTGGACTCGGTGGTCCGCGGCGGCCCGGCCGAGGGCGAACTGCGCGCCGGGGACGTGATCCTGGAGGTCGACGGCGAGCAGATCGACGAGCCGGCGCAGGTCGCGGAGGTCGTGACCCGGCACTCCGCCGACGAGAAGGTGGTCTTCACCGTGCGCCGCCCGGCGGAGACCGCCGACGCCGAGGCGGCAGCCGCCTCCGCCGACGACGCGGCGCAGGACGGCGCCGACGCGGACGACGAGGTCCTGGACGTCACCGTCGTCACCGCGGCGGCGGAGGACGACGGCCGGGCGATCGTCGGCATCCAGGCCGGCACGGCCTACGTCTTCCCGTTCGAGATCGACATCGAGCTGGCCGACGTCGGCGGTCCCAGCGCCGGGCTGATGTTCTCGCTCGGGATCATCGACAAGCTCACCCCGGAGGAGCTGACCGGCGGCACGTTCGTCGCCGGGACCGGCACCATCGCCGAGGACGGCCGGGTCGGCCCGATCGGCGGCGTGCTGATGAAGACCATCGCCGCGCGGGACCAGGGGGCCGAGTACTTCCTGACGCCGGAGGCCAACTGCCGGTCGCTCCGCGACGGCAGCGCCCCCGACGACCTGACGCTGGTCTCCGTCGGCACCCTGGACGACGCGCTCACCGCGCTGGAGCACATCCGCGCCGACGAGCCGGACCAGCTCACCACCTGCGACGACTGAGCCGCCGGGCGGTTGCGCCCGACGCGGAGCGGGGGGGGGGGGGGGGGGGGGGGGGGGGGGGTCTCC
>NZ_JAAVJD010000006.1:7702-69333 GCF_012033735.1 Streptomyces lonarensis
TGCCGACGCCGTCCGGCGTCGGCACGGGCCCGCTCGCGGTACGGCGGCGCCGGGTGGTCAGGACTCGAAGGTCGCGGCCAGCGCGTCGGCCAGCCCCGGGACCAGGTCCCGGCCGGTGAGGACCTCGGTGTCCTCGTCCTTGGCGCGCAGCCGCACCGCGGCCTCCCGCTCGCCGCCGCGCAGCACGCCCACGGTCATGCGGACCTCCTGGCGCTCGGGGTGCTCCGCGACCCACTTGGTGAGCGCGTCGATGTTCTCCTCCTCGCGCAGCTCGTCGGGGACGGCGGCCTCCGCGTCGGGCGAGAGCATCAGCCGCTCGACGGTGAGCGCGCAGCCGACGACCGCGTCGGGCCAGGCGATGGTGCCGAGGAACTCGTCGAGCGGGGCGTCCGGCGGCAGCTCCTCCTGCTCCACCGGGGTCAACGAGCCGCCGATCGGCTCCTCCTGCGCGGGGTCGAGGCCGAGGCGGTCGGCGAGGGAGGGCTCCTCGGAGCGGAGGCGGGCGGTGTCGACGAGGGCGAAGAGGCGGGCGGGCTTGTCCCAGCCGAGTCCGGAGACGTAGCCGTCGATCTCCAGCACGGCGCGGGTGAGCGGTGCGGTGGCCATCTGACCTGCCCCGGACGGGGCGGAGTGGGTGTTGTCCATGTCTATATCGTGCCGTGACCCACCCCGGGAACGGGAACTGAGTAAAGCTTGAGTAAGTTACTAGGGTGGGCTTCCCCTAGCCCAGATTCATCCGCTGCGAATCTCAGAGGTGCGCACCTTGGCTTTCCAGATGCCGGACCGGGGCTCGGGCGGCCCCAAAGGTCCGAACGGGCCCAGAGGCCCACGTGGCCCCGGAGGGCCGGGCGGGTCAGGAGTACCGCGGTTCACGGTCGGGCGTCCGTCGAGGGGCGCCAAGACGCTGTTGATCACCGCGGCCATCCTTGCCGGCCTGGCCATTCTTTTCGCAATGTTCGCCGGGTTCTGGACGGACCTGCTGTGGTACCAGTCCGTGGACTACACGCGGGTCTTCACCACACAGCTGTTCACCCGGATCGGACTCTTCGCCGTATTCGCCGTCCTCATGGCGCTGGCGGTCGGGTTCAACATCTGGCTGGCTCACCGGATGCGTCCGCCGCTGAGCGGGATGTCGCCGGAGCAGCAGAACCTCGACCGCTACCGGATGAGCATCGCACCCTACAAGAAGTGGGTGCTGATCGCCGTCTCGGTGCTGGTCGGCCTGGTCGCGGGCGGTTCCGCGGCCGGTCAGTGGCGTACCTGGCTGACCTGGGTCAACGGCACGTCCTTCGGCGTGACCGACGCCCAGTTCGGCCGTGACATCTCCTTCTTCGCCTTCGACCTGCCGTTCTACCGCTTCCTGCTGGGCATCGGTTTCGCGCTGGTCGTGGTCTCGCTGATCGCGGCGGCGGTGACGCACTACCTCTACGGCGGGATCAAGGCGTCCAGCCCGGGCAACCGGATCACCGCGGGCGCCACCGGCCACCTCTCGGTGCTGCTCGGTCTGTTCGTCTCGCTGAAGGCCGTCGCGTACTGGTTCGACCGGTACGGACTCGCCCTCAAGAGCAGCGACTTCCGCAACGCCGACGGCTGGACGGGTCTGCGGTACGTGGACGCCAACGCCTACCTGCCGGCGAAGACCATCCTCACCATCATCGCGATCATCTGCGCCGTGCTGTTCTTCGCCACCCTGTGGCGGCGGATGTGGCAGCTCCCGGTGATCGGTCTGGGCCTGATGGTCCTCTCCGCCGTGCTGATCGGCGGGGTCTACCCGGCGCTGGTGCAGCAGTTCCAGGTGCGCCCGAACCAGCAGGCGGTGGAGACGCCGTACATCGAGAAGCACCTCGCGGCGACCAAGGAGGCCTACGGCATCGACCAGGCCGAGAAGGAGTCCTTCGGGCGCCAGGAGGCCGCAGCGGTCACCGACGAGAACCGGCAGGAGCTGCGCAACAGCGTCAGCGAGGCCGCCTCGATCCGCCTGGTCGACCCGAACGTGATCTCCCCGGCCTTCCAGCAGCTCCAGCAGATCCGCGGCTACTACCAGTTCGCGAGCACGCTGGACGTGGACCGGTACCCGTCGGCCGACGGCGAGGGCGACCAGGACACCGTCATCGGTGTCCGTGAGATCAACATCGAGCGGCTGCCCGACCGAAACTGGATCAACGACCACTTCCGCTACACCCACGGCTTCGGCGTGGTCGCGGCCAAGGGCGACGAGATCCTCGGCAACGGCACCCCCTCCTTCACCGAGAAGGAGCTGCCGCCCGTCGGTGACCTCGGCGAGTACGAGCCGCGGATCTACTTCGGCGAGGCGACCAACCACTGGTCGATCGTCGGCGGCCCGCAGCCCGAGCTCGACTACATCCGCGGTGACAGCGGCACCGACGAGGAAGCGGCCGACGAGGCCGCGGACGAGGCCGCCGAGGGCGAGGGGACCGAAGGCGACGGCGACGCCGCCGAGGGCGAGGGCGAGGGCGGCTCCGAGGAGCCCACCGAGGAGCAGCCCGCCAGCTCCGGCGAGGAGCAGGACTACAGCTACACCGGTGAGGGTGGTGTCGAGCTGAACAACTACTTCCGCCGCGCCGCCTACGCCCTCACCATGGGTGAGCCGCAGATCCTGTACTCCGGCGCCATCGGCGACGGTTCGAAGATCCTGTACAAGCGCACCCCGCAGGAGCGCGTCGAGGCCGTCGCCCCGTGGCTCTCGCTGGACGGCGACCCCTACCCGGCGGTCGTCGACGGCCGGGTGCTGTGGATCGTGGACGCCTACACCACCTCCAACGGCTACCCGTACTCCTCCCGCACGGTCCTGGACCAGGCGACGGAGACGGCGCTGACGGACGCCCAGCGGCAGGTGCTCGCGCAGCAGAACCAGATCAACTACATGCGCAACTCCGTCAAGGCGACGGTGGACGCGTACAGCGGTGAGGTCGTCCTCTACGAGTGGGAGGAGGACGAGCCCGTCCTCCAGACCTGGAAGAAGGCGTTCCCGGGGACGGTCACGCCGAAGGACGAGATCAGCGAGGAACTGCTGGCCCACCTCCGGTACCCGCAGGACCTCTTCAACGTGCAGCGCGACCTGCTCCAGCGCTACCACGTGGACAGCGCGAGCCTGTTCTTCGCGGGCGGTGAGCGCTGGGTCGTGCCCCAGATGCCGGGTGAGTCCTCGGGCACCGTGGTGCCCTCGTACTACCTGTCCATCCGGATGCCGGACCAGGACCAGCGGAGCTTCTCGCTGACCACCACGTTCAACCCGCGCGACCGTGAGACGCTCGCCGCCTACATGGCGGTGGAGGCCGACGCGAGAAGCGACGAGTACGGCAGGATGCGCATCCTGACGCTGCCCAACAACACGACCACACCCGGTCCGCAACAGGTGCAGTCGAGATGGAACGCCGAGCCGGACATCGCGCAGCAGATCAACCTGCTGACGCGGGGCGACTCCCAGGTGGACTACGGCAACCTGCTGACGATCCCCCTGGGCGAGGACGACCTGCTCTACGTCGAGCCGCTCTACGTCCGCGGTGCGGGCGCCAACTATCCGCGCATGCAGATGGTGCTCGCCTCCTACGGGGACGAGTTGGCGTTCGAGCCGACACTGGGCGAGGCGCTGGACGTGCTGTTCGGTGTCACCGAGTCCGGCGACGAGGTGGAGGCCACTCCGCCGACCGACCCGGACGACCCGGACGCGGGCCAGGACGAGCAGGAGCCGGACGGCTCCGAGACGCCGGCCGAACTCGCGGGCGAGCTCTCGGAAGCCATCCAGGAGGCCGAGCAGGCCTTCGCGGAGGGCGACTGGGCCGGCTTCGGTGAGGCACAGGACCGGATCAAGGAACTGAGCCGCCAGCTCGACGAGGCGCTGCGTCCGGAGGGGTCCGACGAGGACTCCGGCGACTCCGGTGACACGCCGTCGGACGAGTGACGCCCGCGCTCGCGTGAGGTGACCACCCCGCGCTGTGGTAATGTTTCATCTGTCGCCAAGGGGAAACCCGAGGCGGGAGGGCCCCGCAAGGGGACCACGGCGCGGGGTGGAGCAGTTCGGTAGCTCGCTGGGCTCATAACCCAGAGGTCGCAGGTTCAAATCCTGTCCCCGCTACCAGTAGGACGAGGGCCCGCATCCAAGAGGATGCGGGCCCTCGTTGTGTTGTGCCCGGACATCGGGTGTGCCCGACCCGCGCTCCCGTCGGGCTCCCGGCTCCCGGATCCGGCGGGCCCGCCCGGGCCGGTCACGCCGCCGCCCGGCCACCGTGCGGCGGCCGGGCGGGGAGGCGGTACGGGGCTCCGGCCGGGGCGGGGAGCCGTCGCCGGAGGGGTCAGGCGGTCAGCAGGGCGTCGAGCTGGCTCGGGGCGAGCGCGTGCTCGATCACCATGAAGGCCGCGCCCTGGATTCCGGCGTGGCCGTCCGGCCCGGCCTGCACGATCCGCAGATGCTCGGTGGCCAGCGGCAGCGACCGCTGGTAGACGACCTCCCGCACCCCGGCGATCAGGTGCTCGCCGGCCTGCGCCAGGGCGCCGCCGATGACGACGACCGACGGGTTGATGAGGCTGACCGCGGTGGCCAGCACCTCGCCGATGTCGCGGCCGGCCTGGCGGACCAGGCGCAGCGTGGGGACGGAGCCGCTGCGGGCGAGGGCGACCACCTCGGCGCTGCCGCGGGCCGTCACCCCCTGCTCGGTCAGCCGCGCGGCGACGGCGGCGCCGCTCGCCACCGACTCCAGGCAGCCGACGTTCCCGCAGCGGCACATGACGTCGGCGACGTCCGCGTCGTGGGGGAGCCGGACGTGTCCCATGTCGCCGGCGACCCCCTGGGCCCCGCGGTGGAGCCGGCCGTCGATGACGAGCCCGCTGCCGATTCCGGTGGCGACCTTGACGAGGATGAACTGCGACTCGTCGGGCCAGTTGGTGCGGTGTTCGCCCAGGGCCATGATGTTGACGTCGTTGTCGACGAGTGTTACCGCGTCGATGCGCGAGCGGACGAACCCGGGGACGTCGAACCCGTCCCAGCCCGGCATGATCGGCGGGTTGGTCGGGCGTCCGGAGGAGAACTCGACCGGGCCGGGGAGCCCGATGCCGATGCCGAGCAGTTCGCCCGGGGTGCGCCCGAGCGCCGCCAGCAACTCCAGTCCGCGGTCCTGGAGATGGCCGAGGACGACCTCCGGTCCGCGGTCGATGTCGATCGCCTCGTCGTCCTCGACGAGCACCTGACCGGCGAGGTCGGTGACGGCGAGCTTGACGTGGGTGGCGCCCACGTCGGCCACGAGGACCACGCGCGCATCGGGGTTGAACGCGAACAGCGAGGGCGGTCGGCCCCCGGTGGAGCGCCCCTTCTCCGCGTGCCGCAGCAGCCCCGAGTTCATGAGAAGGTCCACGCGCTCGGCGATCGTGGACCGGGCGAGACCCGTCTCGGCGGAGAGCTCCGCGCGGGTGCGAGGGCGGCCGTCGCGGACGAGGTCCAGCAGTGCGGCTGTTCCGACCGTGGCGTTGACCGCGGTGAGCGGCAGCGGTCCACTGGCGGAGGTGGCGGTCATGACGTGCCTTTCCATCCGATGCCGCAGTCACGAAGGTGGGGGCGTTCACGGTACAACGCCCGGGCCTTTCTCTCTGCCGGAGCATACCTTCTGACAGGTAACGCTGAACTTTCTATTGACCCCCGGCAAAAGTGGCTCTACGTTCATCCGCCATGGGAGCCGCACACCAGGCGCCGGACGAGTCCGCAGGCGCCAGTGACCGTCAGCCACTGCTGGAGATGCACGACATCGTCAAGCACTTCCCCGGCGTCAAGGCGCTGGACGGCATCGACCTGGACGTCCGAGCCGGCGAGGTCCACTGCCTGCTCGGACAGAACGGTGCCGGCAAGTCGACCCTGATCAAGGTCCTCGCCGGTGCCCACCAGCCGAACGCCGGCCGCATCACCTGGCGGGGCGAGGAGGTACGGCTGCCGAACCCGCAGGCAGCCATCAAGCTCGGCATCGCCACCATCTACCAGGAGCTGGACCTCGTCGACGGCCTCACCGTCGCCGAGAACATCCACCTCGGCCACGAGCGCCGCAACCGCTGGGGACTCAACGCCGCCGGCGAGTCCAACGCCGCGGCCGCGGAACTCCTCGGCCGGCTCGGCCACCCCGAGGTCTCGCCCACCACCGAGGTGGGGCGGATGTCCGCCGCCGGCAAGCAGATCGTCTCCATGGCGCGGGCGCTGTCGCACGACGCGAAGCTCATCGTGATGGACGAGCCCTCCGCCGTGCTGGACCAGGAGGAGGTCGGCCGGCTCTTCCGCGTCGTGCGGGACCTCTCCGCCCAGGGCGTCGCGATCGTCTACATCTCGCACCGCCTGGAGGAGATCCGGCAGATCGGCAACCGTGTCACCGTCCTCAAGGACGGCCGCACCGTCGCCACCGGGCTGCAGGCCGAGGACACCCCCACCAAGGAGGTGATCCGGCTGATGACGGGCCGATCCATCGACTACGTCTTCCCCGACCGGGGCGCGGGCGCCCCCGAGGGCGACCCCGTGCTGGAGGTCGAGAACCTCGGCCGGACCGGCGAGTTCAAGGGCGTCGGCTTCTCCGTCCGCCCCGGCGAGATCGTCGGTCTGGCCGGCATGGTCGGCTCGGGGCGCTCCGAGATCCTGGAGACCATCTACGGCGCCCGCAAGCCCACCACCGGCAGCGTCAGCGTCGCCGGGAAGCGGCTGCGGCCCGGCCGGGTCGGGGCGGCGATGGCCGCCGGGATCGGCTTCGCCCCCGAGGAGCGCAAGAGCCAGGCCCTGGTGCTGCGCGACCCGATCTACCGCAACGTGACGATGGCGAGCCTGCCGCGGTTCTCCCGCCGCGGGTTCATGCACAACGCCGAGGAGCGCCGCGCCGCAGCGGAGCACACCGGCGCGCTGGACCTGCGCCCCAACGACGTCGACCGCGCCGCCGGGACCCTCTCGGGCGGCAACCAGCAGAAGGTGGTCCTCGCGCGGTGGCTGCTGCGCGACTGCAAGGTCCTGCTGCTGGACGAGCCCAGCCGAGGGGTGGACGTCGGTGCCCGCACCGAGATCTACGCCCTGGTCCGGTCGCTGGCCGCGAGCGGCATCGCCGTCGTCGTGGTGTCCAGCGAGATCGAGGAGGTCATCGGCCTCTCCGACCGGGTGCTGGTGATTTCCGACGGGAGCCTGGTGCACGACTGCCCGGCCGACGAGATCAGTGAGCACCAGGTGCTCGACATGGTGATGGAAGGTGAGGTGGCGTGAGCCTCCAAGCGAGTGCCGTGGAGTCCGGCGGTCAGCCGGGACCCGGCGAGGACGTGCCGGAGAAGAAGGGGTCCTCCGGGGGCGGTTTCCGCAGCCGGGCCACGGACCTGCTCTCCGGCTCCGCAGGCCGCAACCTGGGCCTGGTCATCGCGCTGCTGCTGCTGTGCCTGATCGGTCTCATCACGGCCGGCGACCGGTTCGCCAACGTGGACAACATGATGACCGTGCTGCGCCTGGCCTCGGTCATCGGCGTGGTGTCGGTCGGGATGACCTTCGTCATCACCGGCGGCGGCATCGACCTGTCGGTCGGCGCGATCGTCGCGCTCGCCTCGGTGTGGGCGACCACACTGGCGACGCAGACCATGGCGACCGACGTGCACTGGATTCTGATGGTCACCACCGCGCTGGCGGTGGGAGCGGGATGCGGCCTGGTCAACGGGTTGCTGATCGCCTACGGACGCATGGCTGCCTTCATCGTCACCCTGGCGATGCTGGCGGCGGCCCGCGGCCTGGCCGAGCTGATCGCCGACAAGAAGACGCAGGTCGTCACCGTCGGGCCGTTCCTGGACTTCTTCCGGGGATCGCTCCTCGGCGTCCCGCGGCTGGTCATCATCTTCGCGCTGGTCGCCGTGGCCGGCTGGATTCTGCTGAACCGGACCGCGTACGGGCGGCGCACCCTGGCCGTCGGCGGCAACCCGGAGGCGGCCCGCCTCGCCGGCATCAACGTCAAGCGCCACCAGACGTCGCTGTACGTCCTGCTGGGCGTGGCCTGCGGTATCGCGGCGGTCATGCTGATGGCCCGCACCACCGCCGGCACCTCCACCCACGGCACCCTCTACGAGCTGGACGCCATCGCCGCGGTGGTCATCGGCGGCACCCTGCTCAGCGGCGGCCGCGGCACCATCGTCGGCACCGTCTTCGGCGTGCTGATCTTCACCACGCTGACCAACGTCTTCACCCTGAACAACCTGGACACCTCCACCCAGGCGGTGGCCAAGGGCGCGATCATCGTCATCGCCGTGCTGCTCCAGCAGCGAGTGGCGGCGCGATCCACGCCCGGCTGACCGGGCGCGCGGTGCGCGGCCCCCTCCGGTGGCCCCGACCCGTGCGCCTCACCCCGCCCCACCCCGCCGCGCCCGCGCGGCACCCGGGCCCCGCGCCCGGGACCCCATCAGGCACCGCCCCCCCCCGGGAGTCCCCGGGACCCGCGCCGCAGCTGCGACGACTCGGCGCACCCAGGCCGCACTTGTGTTCTCGAAAGGCAGGACCGTCATGTCCGCTACCGCCAGATCACGCCGTACCCGGACGCTGACCCGCATCGGCGCCCTGACCGCAGTGGCCGCGCTGGCCGTCGGCTGCACCTCCAACACCCCGGCGGAGGAGAGCAACGGCGGTGGCGACGACGGCGGGACCACCGCCGTCAGCGCGAACGACGACCCGGGTGAGACCGTCACCATCGGCTTCTCCGGCCCCGAGGCCGACCACGGCTGGCTGGCGGCGATCAACTCGGCCGCCCGCGAGGAGGCCGACAAGTACGAGGACATCGAGTTCGACATCGCCGAGGGCACCAACGACCCCTCGGCGCAGATCGCCCACATCGAGTCCTTCATCAGCAAGGGCGTCGACGCCATCGTGCTGCTGCCCACCGACGGCGCCGCGCTGACCGAGGCCGCGACCGAGGCGATGCAGGCCGGCATCCCGGTGGTCAACGTGGACCGCGAGTTCTCCAACGAGTTCGCCGCCCGCGTCACCATCCTCGGCGACAACTACGGCATGGGCGTCTCCGCCGGCACCTACGCCTGCCAGCTGGTGGAGGAGAACGACCTCGGCGACGCCGTGATCGCCGAGATCGCCGGCATCGACTCGCTGCCGCTGACCCAGGACCGCTCCCAGGGCTTCGAGGACGCGCTCTCCGAGTGCGGCCAGGACGTGGACCGCCGGGTCGCCGCCGAGTTCACCGTGGAGTCCGGCGAGGCGGCCGCCTCCAACCTGCTCCAGGCGGCCAACGAGATCGACATCATCTGGAACCACGACGACGACCAGGGCGTCGGCGTCAAGGCGGCGTTCGAGAACGCGGACCGCGACGAGTTCTTCTTCATCGGCGGCGCGGGATCGGCCAACGCCATGCGGTGGATCGAGGCCGGCGAGATGGAGGCGACCGTCCTCTACCCGCCGACCCAGGCCGCCGACGGTGTGCGCCTGGCGCGGCTGCTCGCGCAGGACAAGGGCCTGTCCGACCTGGTCCAGGTCGAGGTCCCGCGGCGCATCGTGCTCAACGCGCCCGTCGTGACGGCGGACAACGTCGAGCAGTACATGCCCCTGGGCTTCGAGTCCTGACGAACAGGTCGGCGGTAGCGACCAGCGGCCCGACGGGCCGCGGACGGCGGAAGAGGGAGACAGGATGAGTGGCGCCGAGCGGCGGTCCATCGGTATCGGGATGGTGGGCTACGCCTTCATGGGCATGGCCCATTCCCAGGGCTGGCGCAATGCCAGGAGCTTCTTCGACCCGGCGCTGACGCCCCGGTTGGTCGCCCTCGGCGGCCGCAACCGGGCCGCGGCGGAGGAGTTGGCCAGACGGTTCGACTGGGGAGCGGTCGAGACCGACTGGCGGGAGCTGGTGGCGCGGGACGACGTCGAGCTGGTGGACATCTGCACCCCGGGCGACACCCACGCCGAGATCGCCGTCGCGGCGCTGCAGGCGGGCAAGCACGTGCTGTGCGAGAAGCCGCTCGCCAACTCCGTCGCCGAGGCCGAGGCCATGGCGGCGGCGGCCGAGACCGCCGCGGCGGCCGGTGTCCGCTCCATGGTCGGCTTCACCTACCGCCGGGTGCCCGCGGTGGCGCTGGCCAGGAAGCTGGTGGCGGAGGGCCGGATCGGGCAGGTCCGCCAGGTCCGCGCCGAGTACCTCCAGGACTGGCTGAGCGACGCCGACGCCCCGATGTCCTGGCGGCTGGAGAAGGACCGCGCCGGCTCCGGCGCGCTGGGCGACATCGGCGCCCACGCCGTCGACCTCACCCAGTTCATCACCGGGCTGCCGGTCACCGGCGTCAGCGGGCTCACCGACACCTTCGTCCCGGAGCGCCCGCTGGCGGACGGCTCCGGGACGGGCCGGGTCACCGTGGACGACTCGGCCGTCTTCCTCGCCCGGCTGGCCGGCGGCGCCCCCGCCACCTTCACCGCCACCCGGTTCGCCACCGGCCGCAAGAACGCGCTGCGGATCGAGATCTCCGGCAGCGAGGGGGCGCTCGCCTTCGACCTGGAGGACATGAACGCCCTCCACCTCTACGAGGACGCCGTGCCCTCCCGGACCCGGGGGTTCACCCGCATCCTGGTGACCGAACCCGACCACCCGTACGTGTCCGCGTGGTGGCCGCCGGGGCACATGCTCGGCTACGAGCACGGCTTCTCCCACCAGGCGGCCGACCTGCTGACCGCGATCGACGCCGGCCAGGACCCGGCGCCGTCCTTCGCGGACGGGCTCGCCGTGCAGCGCGTCCTGGCGGCCGTCGAGGCCAGTGCCGCCGCGGGCAGCGCCTGGACCACCGTCGACACCACCCCGGTCGCCCCCGCGGGGGAGACCGTCCCGAACCGAGAGCCGGAGGCAGCGCGATGAGCCGACCGATCACCCTGTTCACCGGCCAGTGGGCCGACCTCCCCTTCACCGAGGTGGCCCGACTGGCGTCGGAGTGGGGCTACGACGGACTGGAGATCGCCTGCTGGGGCGACCACCTCGACGTCCGCCGCGCCGCGGAGGACGACGCCTACCTGAAGTCCCGCCGCGACATCCTGGAGCAGCACAACCTCGGGGTGTGGGCGATCTCCAACCACCTCACCGGCCAGGCCGTCTGCGACAACCCCATCGACCACCGCCACCGCGCCATGCTGTCGGACCGGGTGTGGGGCGACGGCGACGGCGAGGGCGTCCGCCGCCGCGCGGCCGAGGAACTCCAGTACACCGCGCGCGCTGCCAAGCGGCTGGGCGTGGACACCGTCGTCGGTTTCACCGGCTCCTCCATCTGGCAGTACGTCGCGATGTTCCCGCCGGTCGGCCAGGAATACATCGACGCCGGCTACCAGGACTTCGCGGACCGCTGGAACCCGATCCTGGACGTCTTCGACGAGGAGGGCGTACGGTTCGCCCACGAGGTCCACCCCTCGGAGATCGCCTACGACCACTGGACCACGGTCCGCACGCTGGAGGCGATCGGGCACCGCGAGGCGTTCGGTCTCAACTGGGACCCCAGCCACATGGTCTGGCAGGACATCGACCCCGTCGGCTTCCTGATCGACTTCGCCGACCGGATCTACCACGTGGACTGCAAGGACGCCCGCCGCCAGACCGGCAACGGGCGCAACGGCCGGATGGGCTCCCACCTCGCCTGGGGCGACCCCCGCCGCGGCTGGGACTTCGTCTCCACCGGCCGGGGCGACGTGCCCTGGGAGCGGTCCTTCCGCGCGCTGGAGTCGATCGGCTACCGCGGCCCCATCTCCATCGAGTGGGAGGACGCCGGGATGGACCGGCTGCACGGCGCACCGGAGGCCCTGGCCTACGTCCGCAGCCAGCTCTTCCCGCCCTCCGCGGCGTCGTTCGACGCGGCGTTCAGCTCCCCGCGCGACGGCGAGGCCGGTTGAGGGCACCCCGACGTGCCGGGGCGGAGCAGCGGACCGCCCCGGCACCCTGACCCCGACACTTCGACAGCGCGTCGCGGCACACCCCGCCGCCCCTCCGGCCGCACCCGGCCGGCGCGAC
Source organism: Streptomyces lonarensis (assembly GCF_012033735.1). GTDB lineage: Bacteria > Actinomycetota > Actinomycetes > Streptomycetales > Streptomycetaceae > Streptomyces > Streptomyces lonarensis. The sequence continues at coordinate 19,687 of NZ_JAAVJD010000006.1, forward strand.
CCCGCAGCACCCGAGGCCACCGCACCGCACGGCAGGACAGCCGCCGGACGTGGCCGCACCCCCCCCCGAACCGCACCACTCCTGCGCGCCGGGCGGCGGTCCTCCTCTTCCCCCCCACCGGTGGACCGCCGCCCGGGCCGCGCCCCGCCGCCCGCTCGGGCAGGCCCCTTGACACCCCCACGGGAGCACCCGCTCCACCCCCCCCACACGCACGGATCACCGGTACCAGCCGCACCTCTCCCACGTCACACGCGTCAACCTCGTGTCCCCGCCCCGGGGACGGCCCCCCACCCGGACGTCGCCGAGCCGCTGCGTTCCGGGAGAAGAAGGAGTCGCCATGTGTTACGGATTCGACGGTGAGCGTCCCCTGGAACGCTCGCTCGCCCAGCGCGGGTCCTCCCGCCGCAACGTGCTCCGCGGCACGCTCGCCACGGCCGCCGCCGGCGCGGTCGCCGCGACCGGACTCGCCACCGCGGCACCGGCCGCCGCGGCCCCTGCCGCCGCACCGGCCCAGGGCCGCAGACCCTCGGGCCGGCCGCTGGTCCCGCCCGGCCAGATATCCATCCAGCTGTGGACGGTCCGCGACGACCTCAACGGCGAGCGCGGCTTCGACGCCACGCTCCGCGAGATCGCGAAGATGGGCTACCCGCGGGTCGAGCAGGCCGGGGGCTTCTTCGGCCGCTCCGCCAAGGAGCTGCGCCGGTTCTACGACCGCCTCGGCATCAAGGCCACCTCCAGCCACGAGGGGGTCAGCGAGACCAACACGGCACTGGACACCAAGATCGCCAACGCTAAGGCGCTCGGCCAGTCCTACATCAACGTGCCGTACCTCGCCTCGGAGAACGCCGACGACTGGCGGCGCTGGGCCGACCGCATGAACGAGGAGGCCGCCCGGGCCAAGCGGGCGGGGATCAAGTACGGGTACCACAACCACGCGCACGAGTTCACCGTCGACCTCGGCCGCGGTCGGACCCCGTGGTCGATCCTGACCGAGCGGCTGGACCGCCGCCTGGTGCACCTGGAGATCGACCTCTACTGGGCGGTCCGCGGCGGCATCGAGAGCGGCGACGGCGTCAAGGACCCCGAGGGCTTCGCCCTGGAGGTCATCCGGCGCGCGCCGCAGAAGACGCTCCAGTACCACGTGAAGGACCGCAACCCGGAGACCGGCGGCTTCGCCGACGTGGGCACCGGGCACATCGACTTCCCGCGGATCTTCCGTGCGCACTCCGTCAAGGAGTACATCGTCGAGAACGACACCCCCGACGTGACGCCGCTGCAGACGGCCCGCGTCGGCTACCGGTACCTCCGCGGCCCCAAGTGCCGCTGACCGGAACCGAGGACCCCCACCGGGGGGCCGGAGGGGTCCCCGCGGGCCCCTCCGGCCGAACCCCCGCCTCGCCGTCCGCATCCGGCGGAACGGCTCACCGAACCACCCTGCACGACCTCCAGGAGAGGGAACGCCCGTGATACGCAGATCCGGCCTCGTCGCCGCGGTCACCGTCCTGGCCGCCTCCATGCTCGCCCTTCCGGCCACCGCCCACCCCGGCCACGGGGACCCCGAACCGCCGCCCGCAGACTCGGAGTTCCAGAAAGTCGTCCTCAACGACATGCCGGGCGAGCCGATCGACCTCGCCGTCCTGCCCGACAAGCGCGTGCTGCACACCACGCGCGACGGGCAGGTGTGGCTGAACGACCCCAAGAGCGGGCTCAACACGCTCGCCGGCGAGCTCGACGTCTACACCAACGACGAGGAGGGGCTCCAGTCGGTCGCCGTCGACCCGAAGTTCGACGGCAAGAAGAACCGCTGGGTCTACCTCTACTACGCGCCGCCGATGGACACCCCCATCGACGACCCGTCCACCCCGGACGTCAACGAGGGCGAGGCGCCCTGGACGGGCGACCCCGAGGACTTCGAGCCCTTCAAGGGCGTCAACCGCCTCTCGCGGTTCGAGCTCAAGGGCGGCACGATCGACCTGAGCACCGAGCAGGAGATCATCGACGTCGAGCAGGACCGCGGGATCTGCTGCCACGTCGGCGGCGACATCGTCTTCGACGCCAAGGGCAACCTCTACCTGTCGACGGGCGACGACACCAACCCGTTCGAGTCCGACGGGTACACCCCGATCGACGAACGCCCCGACTCCAACCCGGCGTTCGACGCGCAGCGCGCCTCGGCCAACACCAACGACCTGCGCGGCAAGGTGCTGCGGATCAAGGTGGAGAAGGACGGCTCGTACTCGATCCCCAAGGGCAACCTCTTCAAGGCGGGCACCCCGGACACCCGTCCGGAGATCTACCTGATGGGGCTGCGGAACCCGTTCCGCATCGAGCTCAACCAGAAGACCGGCGAGCTGTACGTCGCCGACTACTCGCCCGACGCCAAGGACACCGACCCCGCGCGCGGTCCCTTCGGCCAGGGCAAGTGGTTCGCCGCCAAGAAGCCCGGCAACCACGGCTGGCCGTACTGCATCACCCCGGACCAGCCGTACATCGACTACGACTTCGCCACCGGCGAGTCCGGCGAGGCGTTCGACTGCGCCAACCCCGTCAACGACTCCCCGCGCAACACCGGTCTCACCGAACTGCCCCCGGTGGAGCAGCCCGACGTCTACTACGGCAACGAGCTCTCGGAGAGGTTCCCCGACCTCGGCACCGGCGGCGTCGGCCCGATGGCCGGCCCGGCGTACGAGTACGACAAGAAGGCCACCAAGGGCCGCAACCCGGTGGCCTGGCCGAAGCAGTACGACGGCACCCCGCTCTTCTACGAGTGGACCCGCGACTACATCAAGGGGTTCCACGTCCAGAAGAACGGCGAGGTCGCGATGGAGGACGTCGTCCCCGGCATCGACCTCAGCTCGGTCATCGACATGGAGTTCGGCCCCGACGGCGCGCTCTACATCCTCGAGTACGGCAAGGGCTACTTCTCCGAGAACGAGGAGGCCCGCCTCGCCCGCATCGACTACATCGGCAAGAAGGGCAACCACGCCCCGGTGCCGCAGGTCAGCGCCGACGTCACCGACGGCCAGGCGCCGCTGACGGTCTCCTTCTCCAGCGAGGGCACCACCGACCCGGACGGCGACAAGCTGAAGTACGCCTGGGACTTCGAGTCGGACGGGAAGATCGACTCCCGCAAGCAGAACCCGACGCACACCTACACGGAGAACGGCGTCTACCGCGCCAACCTCACCGTCACCGACGTCGGCGGCAAGCACCGCGGCAAGACGGCCTCCGCCGAGGTCCGGATCGTGGTGGGCAACGAGGCGCCGGTCGTGGAGTTCGTCACCCCGCAGACCGGTGACGAGTTCTCCTTCGGCCAGCTGGTGAACTTCGAGGTGCAGGTCACCGACGACCAGCCGGTCGACTGCAACCGGGTCACCGTGACCTACATCCTGGGCCACGACGACCACGGCCACCCGATGACCAGCGCGGCGGGCTGCACCGGCTCCATCCGCACCTCGCTGGCCGGCGGCCACGACCCCGAACGGGACAACCTGCGCGGCGTGTTCGTCGCCTCCTACACCGACCCCGGTGAGGACGGCCTGCCGCCGCTGACCGGCACCGCCGAGGTGGTGCTCAACCCGGTCGGCTGAGCCGACCCCGACCCTGAACACCGTCCCGCGGCACCCCCGCGGCTCCTGCTCCGGCAGGTGAACAACACGACGGACGAACACCGGTGACGCCGGGCGGTGATGACACCGCCCGGCGTCAGCCTTTGGGCAACAGTTCGGAACCCCGCCGCGTCCGGGGCTCATGGGATGCGTGAGACCGGGCAGCGATACTGCGAGCAAGGTTGGTCAACTGTGCTCGGCATCCGGGTTTTGACGGTTTGAATATCGGGAAGTCGACAAACCTACAAGTTACTTCTCGCGTCGCACAAACCAACGTGCACGCGGCATTCAGGTGGTGCGACGATGGACCTTATGGGGGACGTGACGAGGTTCGACAGCGGGGCTGCCTCGGCCGCGCGGGAGGGGGCACGACTGCTGCGACGCGGCGATCTCGAAGGGGCCGAGGCGCCGCTGCGCGCCGGCGCCGCCGAAGGCGACCGTTCGGCCGCCAACAACCTCGGACTCCTCCTCCACCAGACCGGCCGCACCGAAGAGGCGCTGACCTGGTGGCGCTCCGCCGCCGTCGCCGGCTCCGCCCCCGCCGCCCACGCCCTCGGCCGGGTGCAGCGCGACCGCGGCGACGAGGTCGCCGCCGAGTACTGGCTCCGGCAGGCCGCCGACGCCGGCCACGACTCCGCCGCCTACGCCCTCGCCGACCTCCTCGACCACCGCGGCGAGGACGAGGCCACCTCCTGGTACCGCGTCGCCGCCGAACGCGGCCACCGCGAGGCCGCCTACCGCTACGCCTCCCGCGCCGACGAGCCCGAGACCTGGTACCGGTTCGCCGCCGCCCGCGGCCACCGCCGCGCCGCGCTCCGGCTCGGCGCCCTGCTGGAGGAGCAGGGCCGCACCGCCGAGGCCGGCCGCTGGTACCTCGACGCCGCCGAGTCCGGCGAGCCCCGCGCCGCCTGTGCCCTCGGCTTCCTGCTGCGCGACGCCGGCGACGAGCACGGCGCCGAGCAGTGGTGGCGCCGCGCCGCCCGCGACGGCGACGGCTCCGCCGCCAACGCGCTCGGCGCGCTCCACGCCGAGCGCGGCGAGCGCGGCGAGGCGCAGCGCTGGTACCGCGCCGCCACCGAGGCCGGCGACACCAACGGCGCCTACAACCTCGGCCTGCTCAGCGCCGACCGCGGCCGCGACGGCCAGGCCGAGCAGTGGTACCGCCGCGCCGCCTACGCGGGCCACCGCGAGGCCGCGAACGCCCTCGCCGTGCTGCTGCTCCAGCGCGGCGACGAGGCCGGCGCCGAGCCGTGGTTCTCGCGCGCCGCCGAATCCGGCAGCGTGGACGCCGCGTTCAACCTCGGCATCCTCTACGCGCGGCGCGGCGACACCACCCTCGCCCGCCGCTGGTACGAGCACGCCGCCGAGTCCGGTCACGCCGAGGCCGCCCTCCAGATCGGCATGGAGCGCCTGCGGGAGAGCCGCACCGACCGCGACCGCGCCGCCGCCGTCCGCATGCTCCGGGCCGCGGCCGAGGGCGGCAGCCCGGAGGGCGCCTTCCGCCTCGCCTCCTGGTTGGAGCGCGCCGCCGCCTCCGGCGAGGTTCCCGAGGTCACCGAGGCCCGCGCCGACCGCGCGGTCGGCGGCGGTCCCGCCACCGGCACCGGCCGCGACACCGACGAGGACGGCCGGCCCGAGTACGAGCGCTGGTACGAGCACGCCGCGGAGCGCGGCCACCGCCGCGCCCAGGTGCGCGTCGGCATGGCCGCCGCCACCCGCGGCGACATCGTGGAGGCCGCCGACTGGTACCGCCGAGCCGCGGAGGCCGGCAGCAGCCACGGCGCCTTCAACCTCGGCCTGCTCCTCGCCCGCGAGGGCGCCGAGCCGGAAGCCGCCCTGTGGTGGACCCGGGCGGCGGAGGCCGGCCACGGCCGCTCCGCCCTCCACCTCGCGCTGCTGGCATCGCGCCGCGGTGACCTCGGCCAGGCCGGCGAGTGGTGCGACAAGGCCGTCGAACTGGGCCCGGACGCCGTCGCCGAGCGCGCCGGCCGCCTGCGCGACGCGCTGCGCACCGAGCTCACCGCCTGACCGGCCGCCGCGCCCGGCGCCGGTCAGGCGGGGAGAGCGGAGCTGCCCGCGCTGAGTGTGCCCGGACCTCGCCGTGGTCCCGGAGACGCAAGGTCGGACGGTCGCGCCCCTGGCGCACGGAGAAGCCCCACCGTGCTCGGCACGGTGGGGCCGTCTGCGTGGCGCACGTTCAGCGGTGGAGCGAACCCGACTTGACGCCGTTCACGAACGCGGCGAACGCGGTGACCGGAACGGCCAGCGCGGGGCCTGCCGGGTTCTTGGAGTCGCGGACGGGCACGGCGCCCGTGCTGGACACGATGCCCGGGGCCCACTCGACGCACGAGCCGCCGGTGTTGCTGTGGGAGGACGCGACCCACCGGGTCACGTCAGCCGTGGTCGTCATGGGGTGCCCTTCCGTACCTCTTCGATCGTGGCCACCGATGCCGCCTGGGAGGCGATCCGGCTGTGAGCAGTGGTAAGTCCTCGCCAGGGGACGAGTCCCTGGGTCGCGGCGAGCAACCACCCCGTGCTGGGCATGGTGGGGGCCGTCTGCGTGGCGCACGTTCAGCGGTGGAGCGAACCCGACTTGACACGGATCACGAACGCGGCGAACGCGCCCGTGGGCACCGCAAGGGTGGGCCCGGTGAGGTTCTTGGAGTCGCGCACCGACGTGACCCCGGCGAGCCCGTCTGACACCTCCAGGCAATTTCCTCCAGCCCCATCGCTGTAGGAGGACTTGAACCAGCGGAGAGACTCGGAAGTCACGGGGTTCCCTTTCGTAGCTGCTGGGCCAGGTCCACGGTGGGGCAGTCTGCGTGGCGCACGTTCAGCGTCGGAGCGAACCCGACTTGACGCCGTTCACGAACGCGGTGAATGCGGTGACCGGAACGGCCAGCGCGGGGCCTGCCGGGTTCTTGGAGTCGCGGACGGGGACGGCGCCCGTGTTCGACGCGATGCCCGGGGCCCACTCGACGCACGAATCGCCGGTGTTGCTGTAGGAGGACTTGACCCACCGGGTCACGTCAGCCGTGGTCGTCATGGGGTGCCCTTCCGTACCTCTTCGATCATGGCCACCGATGCCGCCTGCGACAGCGATCCGGCTGTGAGCTGATGGTAAGCCCTCACCAGGGGGACGACGGAAGTCAGTTCCCGGTCCAGGTACCCCTGGGTCTGTGACTGGACGTAGGAGACGACCGACCGGTCCGCGAGGGTGAGGAGGTTTACCAGCCGGTCGAACGGGCGCCGTTCACCGAGACTGTAGGGAGCGATCTGGAACACGGTGTGCGGCAGCGCGGCGAAGTCGACAAGATGTTGCAGCTGAGCGTCCATCACCTCAGCGCCGCCGATCGGCCGCCGGATGCAGCTCTCGTCCAGCACGGCGTGAATCAGGGGTGGCACGGGACGCACCAGCGCGGCTTGCCGGTCCAGTAGGAACGTGAGAGCTTCCTCGACCTGGTCGGCCGATATCACGCCTCGCTCGACGGCGCCTGCAGCCAGTGCCTGCGCGTACTCCGGGGTCTGGAGCAGTCCGGGGATCAGCCCGGCGTCGAACAGTTTGATCTCCGCCGCCCGGCCTTCCAGCCCCACGTACTCGGGGAAGCCCTGCAAGAGCACGCCGTGCTCGATCTTCCCCCATTCCCGTGCGAATGACTCTTCGGTGCCGGCCAGTCCGAACGCCACGTCAGTGGCGGTCGCGAAGCGCCGGGTTGGCGATTTATTGCCTGTTTCCACGCCCGACACATGCCGTCCCGAGTACCCCATGCGCGCGCCCAGCTCGTCCTGCAGCCACCCCCGGGCCTCTCGCAGGCTGCGCAGACGTGCGCCGAATGCCGCTTCCGGGCTCGCGTCGGGGTTCAGTTCCTTGCGGTTTACCAACGTGTTCTCCGGCGCTGAGACGTTGAAGACAGGCCAACCCTAGGCGACTCTGTGACTTCTTGGTAGTGGTATCGCTACGGAGAGGAATGGTCGTGTGTTCTGATCTTCAGTCCGGCGACGAGGGTGAGACAGAGGCTTTGCCGGTGCCTGCCCCGGCGGATGACGAGCCGGTGACTCCGACTGCCGAACTTGTCGTCAGGTCCGTGGAGTTGGGACGGGTTGTCGAAGCGCATCTGAGAAGGTTGAGGGAGCGGTGAGCGGCGGCTACCGGTTCGCCCGGTTCCCGCTCGTGCGCCGGTCCGGCCCGCTGGTCTTCCGGGTGCAGTGCGAGGTCTGTGCGGAGATCGGCCCGCAGGCGGAGACGGGGGACGCGGCCATGATGTGGGCCGTCCTCCACCTGGACGACCATCCGGGCCGCGAGCTGTTCCGCGAACTCAGCTCCACCCCGTACCGGGCGGAGCCCCGCTCGTGAGCGCCGGCCGCTACGTGGACGGCTACCACTGCGAGGTGGTCGCCCGGTCGCCGGACGCGGCAGGTGAGTGGTACGTGGCCACGACATGGGCGGACACCCCTGACGACGCGCTCGACTGGCTTCACCACCAGGCGGCCCGGCTCGCGGACGCGCTCGACGTCCCCCGGGACGACCAGTCGGCGGAGCAGTGCCAGTACACGACCCCGGTCCCCGCGGTCTTCCGCGAGTGGACGGCGGACGCCGAGTTCCGCGCGGTGCAGTGCGCCGCCCTGGCGGACGGGCAGCCGATCAGCGCCAATGCGCGCGGCCCGGATCGCGTCTGCGGTTCCGCCGACGTGGAAGTCCTTTACTCGCTGGCCGCGCGCCCGATCCTCCGTCCCGTCCTCACCTTCTTCGGGAGCAGCAGTGTCGATCCTCGATGACCCGCGCGCCGCAGCGGTGCGCTTCCCTGCCGCCGAGATTCGCACCGGCGACTTCCTGACGCTGGCCGGCTCGTGCCTGCCCGTCACCGCAGCCGCCCACCGCGGCGGCACGACGTGGCTGGAGCTCGACCGATGCGTGCGGGTACAGCTGCACTCGCTCACCGAGGTGACGGTGATCCGGCCCGTCCGCCCGGCCCGACGCGCACGACCCGTGCGGCCGGTGCGCGCCGCTTGGCCGCGCTGAACCCCCAGATCCTGCCCCTGCCGGGAGGACCAGCGGTCCTCCCCTCCGCCGTGACGGCCCCGGCAGGGGCGGTGCACCACGCGGACACAGGGGAACGTATGACGACCCCCTGGGGAGTTGCCGCTTCCCCTGACCGAGCGGTGCGCGAAGCCGACCTGACCGCCGAGTACGGCACCCGGGCCCGTCTTGCGACGGATGGCTGTTCATCGACCGGTGCCGCCCACGGCGACGGGACGGCCCGACTGCATCGAGAGCTACGCGGTGTGACCGTCGTGGAGCCGGCCTGAGACCCGTCCCGGGCCAACGGCGGGTCCCGGTAGCCGGTTCGCATCCCACGCCGGGAACTGCGCCCCGCCGGTCAGCCTCCCTCCGGGCCCGTTCACGCGACCGCGCGCCGGGACGACACGGTCGGCGCGCGGCGGCCGCGCGTCATGCCTCGTCGAAGGCGTGCCCCTTCCCGCGCCCGGGGCGGGACAGCAGTCGCTGGGCCGCGACGAGCGCCGCGCCGACCCCGCCCGAACCGCGGAGCGCCGCGCGCGCCGCGTTGGCGCCCGGCGCGCCGTGCACCCCGCCGCCCGGATGGGCCGAAGCGGAGGCGAGGTAGAGGCCGCGCACCGGGGTCTCCGGGCGACCGGTGCCGGGGGTCGGACGGAAGAACAGCTGTTGGTGCATGGCGGCCGTGCCACCGTTGATGGCGCCGCCCACCAGGTTGGCGTCGGCCGCTTGAAGCGTCGGCGGGGAGAGGACGCGGCGGGCGCGGATGCGCTGCCGGAAACCGGGGGCGTACCGCTCCACCTGGGCCTCGACGCGGTCCGCCATCCGTTCGTCCTCCGCCGCGTCCCAGCGGCCGGTGAGTCCGTCGTGCCCCGCGTCACCCTTCACGGTGTGCGGGACGTGGGTGTAGGCCCACGCCGACTCGGTGCCGGCGGGGGAGCGCGTCGCGTCGGCGGTGGACATCTGGCCCAGGATCAGGAACGGGCGGTCGGGCACCAGCCCCCGCGCGGTCTGCGAGGCGAAGCGGGTGAGGTCGTCCACTCCGTCCGCCAGGTGCACCGTGCCGGCCGGGGCGACCGCCGGGTCGTCCCACGGGATCGGGCCGTCCAGCGCCCAGTCGACCTTGACGGTGGCGTGGTCCCACTGGAACCGCCGCAGGTCCGCGAGCAGCCGGGCCGGCAGGTGCTCGGCGGCCACCAGGCCGCCGTACAGCGCAGGGGCGGCGACATCGGCCAGGACCGCCCGGCGGGCAGCCACCGGCGTGCCGTCGGCCGTCCGCACCCCCACCGCCCGGCCGCCGCGGACCACCACCTCCGTCACGGCCGCGCCGCAGCGCACCTCGCCGCCGCGCTGCCGCAGCCGCCGCACCAGCGCATCGGTGAGCGCACCGGCGCCGCCCACCGGGACGGGGAAGCCGTGGGACTGGCCGAGCATCGACATCAGCCAGCCGTAGCCGCCGCTCCCCGCCGCCTCGGGCGGCAGGTCGGCGTGGAGGGCGTTGCCCGCCAGCAGCAGCCGCCCGCTCTCCCCGGAGAACTCCTCCTCGCCCAGCCGACGTACCGGGAGCACCAGGCTGCGTGCCAGCCGCAGCCCGCCCGCGCTGCGCAGCCGGGCCGCCAGTACCGCGCCGGAGCCCACCGGCGGGAAGGGGGCGAACAGCGCGTCGACGATGCCGTCACCGAGCTGGTCCCAGACCCGGCAGAAGGCCAGCCACCGCTCACCGTCCCCGCGGGCGTCGGCCTCCAGTGCGGCCGCCGTGCCCTCGCGGTCGCGGTGCAGCACCGCGGCCGGGCCGTCGCGCCGCGGGTGGGCCAGCACGCGGGGGGCGTGAGCCCAGCGGAGCCCGTGCGCACCCAGGTCCAGCCCGGCCACGACCGGGGAGGCGGCCGCCAGCGGGTAGAAGGAGCTGAACAGGTCGTTGACGAACTCCTCGTCCACGCCGCGGTCGCTTCGGACCGCGCCGCCGGGCTCCGGTTGCTCCTCCAGGACCGTCACCGACCAGCCCGCGTCGGCGAGCAGGTTCGCCGCCACCAGCCCGTTGGGGCCGCTGCCGATCACCACAGCGTCGCTCATGGCACCGTCCTCGGTCGTCTCTCTCGGTCGGGGGCGCTCCGGGTCGGCGCTGCGCCGGCCCGGAGTCGTGCAGGCGGGGGCCTGCAGGCGTCACGTACGGGAGCCGTCTGCGGGGCGTGTGTCGCCCGGTGGCTCAGCCGGCGTCCGCGACCGCCGGCGCGCCGCGCCCGGCGCCGTCGGTGCGCTCCTCGACGACCCGCGCGAGGCGGGCCAGCATCTTCCGGTGGCGCAGCTGGACGGCGCGGTCCACCAGGCTGTTGTGCAGGGCGCCGCCCACACCCCGCAACGGGTGCTCATCGAGGATGACCAGGGAGTGCTCACCCCAGGGGCGTATGTCGAAGGAGATGCGGGCGGTGCCCAGCGGGCCGCCGTCCGCCTCCAGTTCGAGCGCACGCGGCCGGTCGAGCCGGCGGACCACGGTCCTGCCGTCGACGTACCGGGGACCGATCCGGATGCGGTAACGGATGGCCGAGTCGACCCGGGGCCACTCACCGCAGTCGGGGCGGGTGTGTGAGGTGCCCACCACCCATGCGCCGTAGAGGGTCTCGTCCTCCAGGATCTCCCACACGGCGGAGACGGGGCGACGGACGAGCTGCTGTCGGACGGCCATGGTCCTCCTGTCATCGGTCGTGCCGGCCGCACCGAGTCGCGGGCCGGGTGGTCCGTTCGGGTACCACCGGGTTCGCGGTCGAAACCCGGGGGCCCGCCGGGCCGAGGGCGCCGCGCCGACCCGACGAGGGCGCCGCACCGGTGGCGCGGCGCCCTCGTCGGGGGTCGGTGGCACGGCGTCAGACGCTCAGCCCGATCTCCCGGGCGATGCCGTCGCAGAACTCGTCGAGGTCGCCGGGGTTGCGGCTGGTGAGCAGCGGCCAGCCGTTCTCGCCGCAGCGCACCAGCGGCCGGTCGACCCAGCTGCCGCCCGCGTTGGTGATGTCGGTGCGCAGGCTGTGGTACGAGGTCAGCGTCTTGCCCGGCAGCAGCTTCGCCTCCACCAGCAGCCACGGGGCGTGGCAGATCGCCGCCACCGGCTTGCCCGCGGTGGCGAAGCGGCGGACCAGGCTGACCGCCTCGCCGGTGACGCGCAGGTTGTCGGCGTTGACGGTTCCGCCGGGGACGACGAGCACGTCGAAGGCGTTGGTGTCGACCCGGGCGAGGGTGGTCTCCGGTTCGACCGTGACGTCCTTGTCGGTGTCGTGCAGGAAGGTCTGCACGGCCTTGGGGTCCTCGGCGGCCAGCACCACCTCGGCGCCGCGTTCGCGCAGGTTGTCGCGGGGGACGATCAGCTCGTCCCGCTCGACGCCGATGTTGCTGCTGATGATCAGGACACGGATCGGGGTGTTCTCGGGCATGGGAGGCGCATCCTTTCCGGGAACGGTCGTCCCAGTGTGGGGAACCGGTCGAACCGGTGCAAAGGGAGCACGGCGAACGGCCTACGGGACGTCTCGTATGCCCGGCCGCCACCCGGGGGATGCGTGCGACCGCCGGGGCGGGCGGTACGGGGGATGGCGGCCGGTGCGTGCGGCGCAGGGTGCGGCGGCCCGGTCAGCCGGCCTGGTCGCTGTCCTTCAGCGTCCCCCAGCCGTGCCAGCGCTCCACCTCGATCCAGGCGCTGTACCGGGCGCGGTCACGCCGCGGGTACGGCTTACCGAGGTAGTGGTGGGCGAGCCGGTCGATGTCGGCGAGGCCGGTGTCCTCGCGGATCTCGACGACCCGGCCGACGATGCTGATGTGGGTGTACCAGCTCTCCGCGTCCAGGGCGGTGAGGGTGACCCGGGGGTCCGCGCGGAGGTATTCCAGGCGCTTGCGCCCCTCGTCCATGTTGACCAGTACCCGGCCGTCGGGCTCCCAGAGGTACCAGGTCGCGGTGGAGACGGGCTGGCCGTCCGGGCGGAGGGTGGTGACGGTGGCCGGGTTGGGGCGGGCCAGCATGCGCGTGGCGGGTTCGGGCAGCGGGGGCTTGGACACGGCGGGCTCCTCGTGGTCGGTCGGTCGCGGGTGGCGGTCCGTCCGGGCGGCTACCCCACCCACGGTCGCCGCAGCCGCGTCCGGGCGCACGGCGCTGCCCCGCCCGTCGGAAGGGGCGAGCCCGGCGACGAGCAGGCCCGGTGCCGGTGCCGGCGCGGGCCCGGGCCCGGTGCCGGTCGCGGGTCCGGTGCCGGTCGTGGGTCCGGTGCGTCAGGCGGCGGCGAAGGCCGCGCGCGCCAACCGGTGGAGCAGGGCGGCGGTGGCGTCGCGGTCGGGGAGGGTGCGGTGGCGGCTGATGTGGGGCGTCGAGTTCAGCAGCCCGAAGACGGCGTGCACCGCGGCCCGTGCCTCCGGTTCGTCGAGCTGCGGGTGGGCCGATCGGGTGACGTCCACCCAGATCTCCACGTACTCGCGCTGGAGGCGGCGGACGCGGCTGCGCTCGTCGGGCGGCAGCTGGTCGAGCTCCCGGTCGTGCAGGGTGATCAGCGCGCGGTCGTCCAGCGCGAAGTCGATGTGCCCCTCGATGAGGACGTCGAGCGTCGCCTCGGGGGAGAGCCCCTCCGCGGTGGCCCGTTCGGTGCGGCGCAGGCCGCCGTCGCGCAGCCGGGTGCTGATGCCCACCAGGAGTTCGGTGAGCATGGCGTCCTTGCCGGGGAAGTGCCGGTAGAGCGCGGGGCCGCTGATGCCCACAGCGGCCCCTATCTCGTCGACACCCACTCCGTGGAAGCCGCGCTCGGCGAAGAGCCGCGACGCCTCCCGGAGGATCTGGCGCCGCCGCGTGGCGGCGGCGACGGGCGCGGGCCGGGTCGCGCCCGTCCGCTCGGCGCGGCGGCCTGCGGGCGGGCTCCCGGGGGGCTCGGTGGAGGCGGGTGGACCGCCCGGGGTCGGCCGGGGCATGCGAACCATTCTAGACAGCGACGTTAGTCGGCGTTAACCTCGCATCCAGGGCGGTTAACGCTCACTAACCCAGCTGTCCGCCCATCGGACGCGGCCCCGCTCCGCGGTGGCCCCCACCCAGGCCAGGAGGGTCATGTCCCAGGCACCGCCACTCGCCACGACCGCCGATCCGGCGAGCGACGCGTACCGCGCCAACACCGCGGCGCACGAGGCGCTCGCCGCGGAGCTGCGGCGGAAGCTCGCCACCGCGCGCGACGGCGGCGGCGAGGCGGCGCGCGCCCGGCACACCGCCCGCGGCAAACTCCTGCCGCGCGACCGGGTGGACACCCTGCTCGACCCCGGCTCCCCGTTCCTGGAGATCGCCCCGCTCGCCGCCGACGGGCTCTACGACGGCCAGGCCCCGGCCGCCGGTGTCATCGCGGGCATCGGGCGGGTGTCGGGACGTGAGTGCGTCATCGTCGCCAACGACGCGACCGTCAAGGGCGGCACCTACTACCCGATGACGGTGAAGAAGCACCTGCGCGCCCAGGAGGTCGCGCTGGAGAACCGGCTGCCCTGCCTCTACCTGGTGGACTCCGGCGGGGCCTTCCTCCCGATGCAGGACGAGGTCTTCCCCGACCGGGAGCACTTCGGCCGGATCTTCTACAACCAGGCCCGCATGTCCGGCAGCGGCATCCCGCAGATCGCGGCCGTCCTCGGCTCCTGCACCGCCGGCGGCGCCTACGTGCCGGCCATGAGCGACGAGGCCGTCATCGTCCGCGAGCAGGGCACGATCTTCCTCGGCGGCCCGCCGCTGGTGAAGGCCGCGACGGGCGAGGTCGTCACCGCCGAGGAGCTGGGCGGCGGCGAGGTCCACTCCCGCGTCTCCGGCGTCACCGACCACCTCGCCGAGGACGACGCGCACGCCCTGCGCATCGTGCGCACCATCGTCGCCACCCTCCCCGCGCGGGGGCCGCTGCCCTGGACGTGCGAACCCGTGGAGGAGCCCGCCGTCGACCCCGCCGGGCTCTACGGGGCCGTCCCCACCGACTCGCGGACCCCCTACGACGTCCGCGAGGTCATCGCCCGCGTCACCGACGGCTCCCGGTTCCAGGAGTTCAAGGCCGAGTACGGCACCACGCTGGTCACCGGCTTCGCCCGCATCCACGGCCATCCGGTCGGCATCGTCGCCAACAACGGCATCCTCTTCGCCGAGTCCGCCCTGAAGGGCGCGCACTTCATCGAGCTCTGCGACCAGCGCGGCATCCCGCTGGTGTTCCTCCAGAACATCTCCGGCTTCATGGTCGGCCGCGACTACGAGGCCGGCGGCATCGCCAAGCACGGCGCCAAGATGGTCACCGCCGTCGCCTGCGCCCGCGTCCCCAAGCTCACCGTCGTCGTCGGCGGCTCCTACGGCGCCGGCAACTACTCCATGTGCGGACGGGCGTACTCGCCCCGGTTCCTGTGGATGTGGCCCAACGCCAAGATCTCCGTCATGGGCGGCGAACAGGCCGCCTCGGTCCTCGCCACCGTCAAACGCGACCAGCTGGCGGCCCGCGGGCAGGAGTGGTCGCCCGAGGACGAGGAGGCGTTCCGCGCCCCCGTCCGTGAGCAGTACGAGACCCAGGGCAACGCCTACTACGCCACCGCCCGCCTCTGGGACGACGGGATCATCGACCCGCTGCGCACCCGGACCGTCCTCGGCCTCGCCCTCACCGCCTGCGGCAACGCCCCGCTCGGCGAGCCGGGCTACGGCGTCTTCCGGATGTGACCGGGTGAGGGACGGCGAGCGGGCCGGGCACCACCACCGCACGACGACTGGCCGGGGAGCCGCGCCGCGGCGCACCCAGGGAGCAGGGGAGATGTTCGACACCGTACTGGTCGCCAACCGCGGCGAGATCGCCGTGCGCGTCATCCGCACGCTCCGCGCGCTGGGGGTGCGGTCGGTCGCCGTGCACAGCGACGCCGACGCCGACGCCCGGCACGTCCGCGAGGCGGACACCGCCGTGCGCATCGGCCCCACGGCGGCCGCCGAGAGCTACCTCTCCACCGAGCGGCTGCTGGCGGCCGCCGCCGCCACCGGCGCGCAGGCCGTCCACCCCGGCTACGGCTTCCTCGCCGAGAACGCCGGCTTCGCCCGCGCGGTCACCGAGGCCGGCCTGGCCTTCGTCGGGCCGCCCGCGGACGCCATCGAGCTGATGGGCGACAAGATCCGGGCCAAGGCCACCGTCGGCGACGCCGGGGTGCCCGTCGTCCCCGGCTCCGCGGGCTCCGGCCTCACCGACGCCGAACTCATCGACGCCGCCGAGAAGATCGGCGTGCCCGTACTGCTCAAGCCCTCGGCCGGCGGGGGCGGCAAGGGCATGCGCCTGGTCCGGGACCCCGCCCGGCTCCCGGAGGAGATCGCCGCCGCCCGACGCGAGGCCCGCGCCTCCTTCGGCGACGACACCCTGCTCGTCGAGCGCTGGATCGACCGGCCGCGCCACATCGAGATCCAGGTCCTCGCCGACGGGCACGGCACCGTCCTCCACCTCGGCGAACGGGAGTGCTCGCTCCAGCGGCGCCACCAGAAGATCATCGAGGAGGCCCCCAGCCCGCTGCTGGACGAGGCGACCCGCGCCGCCATGGGCGCCGCCGCCGTCGACGCGGCCCGCGCCTGCGGCTACCGGGGCGCGGGGACCGTCGAGTTCATCGTCCCCGGCGACGAGCCCGGCGCGCACTGGTTCATGGAGATGAACACCCGCCTCCAGGTCGAGCACCCCGTCACGGAGCTGATCACCGGCGTCGACCTCGTCGAGTGGCAGCTGCGGGTCGCCGCCGGCGAGCCGCTGCCCTGGGCGCAGTCGGACATCGCGCTCACCGGACACGCCGTCGAGGCCCGCATCTGCGCCGAGACCGCCCGCCGCGCCGCCGACGACCCGGCACGGGTCGACTTCCTGCCCTCGGCCGGCACCGTCCTGCTGCTCCGGGAGCCGGCCGGGGAGGGGGTCCGGGTCGATTCCGGCCTGCTGACCGGCACCGAGGTCTCCACCAGCTACGACCCGATGCTCGCCAAGGTGGTGGCGCACGGCCCCGACCGACCCACCGCGCTGCGCCGGCTGCGGGCGGCGCTCGCCGCCACCACCGTCCTCGGCGTCGACACCAACGCCGCGTTCCTTCGCGCCCTGGCCGACCTGCCCGCGGTCCGCGAGGGCGACCTCGACACCGGCCTGGTCGACCGGGAGGCGGCCGGCCTGCTGCCCGACGGCGTGCCGGACGAGGTGTACGGCGCCGCCGCGCTGCTGACCCACGCCGCGCTCGTCCCGCCCCCCGCCGGCGGCTGGCGGGACCCGTTCTCCGCCGCCGACGGCTGGCGGCTGGACGGCACCGCGTGGACCACCCACCACCTGCGGGTGCCCGGGCACGAGCCGGTCGCCGTCGCGGTGCGCGGCACCGGAGCGGCGACCGAGGTGCGGGTGGGCGACGCCGCCCCGGTCGCGGGACGGCTGCTGCCCGCCGCCGCCGACGAGGTCCGACTGCTCTGGGACGGCGTCCAGACCACCTTCGCCCACGCCGTGGCCGCCGACGGCACCCAGTGGCTCGGCAGCGACGGCGAGGGCCGACAGGTGCAGCCGCACGACCCGGTGGCCGCCGCGCTGCGCGGTGCGGCGGCCGCGCACGGCGCGGACGCGCTGACGGCGCCGATGCCCGGAACGGTCACCGTCGTCACGGCCCGGGTCGGCGAGCAGGTCGCCGCCGGCCAGGCGCTGCTGGTCGTGGAGGCGATGAAGATGGAGCACGTCATCGCCGCCCCGCACGACGGGACCGTCGTCGAACTGGACGTGCGCGCGGGCACCGCGGTCTCCATGGACCAGGTCCTCGCCGTCGTCGATCCGCACCCCGCGGCCGCTCCGGACGGCACCGCCGCCCCGGAGGCCGGCCGGCAGCAGGAGGAGGCAGCCCGATGACCAGTGCCCCCCAGGACCCCGGCGCCGCCGGGGACGGCCCGGCCGCCCGCCCCCCGCTGCCGGAGGTGGTCCCCGCCGACGGCCTGCCCGCCCGGGTACGGATTCACGAGGTCGGCCCCCGCGACGGGCTCCAGAACGAGCAGACCGTGGTCCCGGTCGAGGTGAAGGCCGAGTTCGTGCGCCGGCTGGCGGCCGCCGGGCTCTCCACCGTGGAGGCGACCAGCTTCGTCCACCCCCGCTGGGTGCCCCAGCTGGCGGACGCCGCGGAACTCTTCGCCACGCTGACGGCCGACCCGGAGCTGCGCGGCGTGGACCTCCCGGTCCTCGTCCCCAACGACCGCGGCCTGGACCGCGCGCTGGAGCTCGGCGCCCGGCACGTCGCCGTCTTCGCCAGCGCCACGGAGTCCTTCGCCCGCGCCAACCTCAACCGCACGGTCGAGGAGTCGCTGGCCATGTTCGCGCCCGTGGCGTCACGGGCGGCGGCGGCAGGCGCGCGCATCCGCGGCTACGTCTCCATGTGCTTCGGCGACCCCTGGGAGGGGGCGGTACCCGTCGCGCAGGTGGTGCGGGTCTGCCGCGCGCTGCGCGACATGGGGTGCGCGGAGATCAGCCTCGGCGACACCATCGGCGTCGCGACCCCCGGCCAGGTCGAGGCGCTGCTCACCGCGCTCGGCACCGCCGGGGTCGCCCCGGAGGAGCTCGCCGTGCACTTCCACGACACCTACGGCCAGGCCCTCTCCAACACCCTCACCGCACTGCGGCACGGCGTCACCACCGTCGACGCCTCCGCCGGCGGTCTCGGCGGGTGCCCCTACGCCCGCAGCGCCACCGGCAACCTCGCCACCGAGGACCTGCTGTGGATGCTGCGGGGCCTGGGCATCGAGACCGGCGTCGACCTGGACCGTCTCGCCGCCACAAGCGGCTGGATGGCCACCCGCCTCGGGCGACCCAGCCCCTCCCGCACCGTGCGCGCGCTGTCGGTGCCGTCCCACAAGGAGTCGTGACATGTCCCTGGACCACCGCCTGGCCTCCGAGCACGAGGAACTGCGCCGCACCGTGGAGGCGTTCGCCCACGACGTGGTGGCGCCCCGGATCGGCGAGTTCTACGAGAACCACGCGTTCCCCTACGACATCGTCCGCCAGATGGGGGAGATGGGCCTGTTCGGGCTGCCGTTCCCCGAGGAGTACGGCGGCATGGGCGGCGACTACCTCGCGCTGTGCATCGCGCTGGAGGAGCTGGCGCGGGTGGACTCCTCGGTCGCCATCACCCTGGAGGCCGGGGTCTCCCTCGGTGCCATGCCCATCCACCGGTACGGCACCGAGGAGCAGAAGCGGGAGTGGCTGCCGCGGCTCTGCTCCGGCGAGCAGCTCGCCGCCTTCGGACTCACCGAGCCGGACTGCGGCTCCGACGCCGGCGGTACCCGCACCACCGCCGTGCGCGACGGCGACGAGTGGGTGATCAACGGCACGAAGTGCTTCATCACCAACTCCGGCACGGACATCACCGCGCTCATCACCGTGACCGCCGTGACCGGCCGGAACCCGGACGGCTCCCCGCGGATCTCCACCGTGATCGTGCCCTCCGACACCCCCGGGCTCAAGGTCGCCGCCCCCTACTCCAAGGTGGGGTGGAACGCCTCCGACACCCGGGAGCTGTCCTTCGCCGACGTCCGCGTCCCCGCCGCCAACCTGCTGGGGGAGGAGGGCCGGGGGTTCGCGCAGTTCCTCCGCATCCTCGACGAGGGCCGCATCGCGATCTCGGCGCTCGCCACCGGCCTGGCGCAGGGGTGCGTGGACGAGTCCGTCCGCTACGCCCACGACCGCCACGCCTTCGGCCGCCCCATCGGCGCCAACCAGGCCATCCAGTTCAAGATCGCCGACATGGAGATGCGGGCCCACACCGCCCGCACCGCCTGGCGCGACGCCGCCTCCCGGCTGGTGGCCGGCGAGCCGTTCAAGAAGCAGGCCGCGATGGCCAAGCTGTACAGCTCCGAGGTGGCGGTCACCAACGCGCGCGAGGCCACCCAGGTCCACGGCGGCTACGGCTTCATGAACGAGTACCCCGTGGCGCGGATGTGGCGGGACTCCAAGATCCTGGAGATCGGCGAGGGCACCAGCGAGGTGCAGCGCATGCTCATCGCGCGGCACCTCGGACTGCCCGGCGCCTGACACCCGCTCCGGCCTGTTTGACACAATCAGCGCATGGCGGAGATCACACAGAAGGACGGTCGCTGGAGCTTCGACGGCGCGGTCCTGCGGATCGTCCCGGGCCACGGCCGCGGGGTCCACGGGGTGCGCACCCGGATGGGCGAGCTGGTCGTGCCCCTGGCGACGATCGCGGGGGTCTCCCACGAGGCCGGCCGCAAGCGCGGCCGGCTCCGGCTGCGGATGCGTGCCGGCGCCGATCCCTTCACGCAGGCCACCTCGGGGCAGCTGCCGGACCGGGCCGACCCCTACAGCCTGGAGGTGGAGGCGGAGCGCGCCCCGCTCGCCGAGTACCTGGTGGACGAGGTGCGCAACGCGCTGCTGCTTGACCAGGTCCCGGTGGACACCCCCACCGACCGCTACCTCATGCCCGGTCCGTCCGTCCCGCTGGTCCTCAACGGCTACGACGGCAAGATGCACTTCGACGGGGAGCGGCTGCGCATCGAGTGGGGGTGGGCGACCGAGGAGGCGAAGAAGGCGGCCGGGACCCGGACCATCCCGCTCTCCGACATCGAGGGCGTCGAGTGGCGCCGCCCCAACTGGGAGGACGGCGGCCTGCGGCTGGTCCCGAAGGGGCCGCACGTCCCGGTGAAGCCCTCCCACGACCCGTTCTGCGTGGTGACCTGGGGGCTGCGCGAGGGCCGGGAGACGGCGGAGCTGTCGATGATGGCCGCGGCGATCACCGCCCGGCTGCCGCACCCCCACGCGGCGCCCGCCCCGCCGGCCGCGCCCGCCGGCGAGGAGCGCGTCGCGCTGGCCAAGGGCGGTGCCGAAGAGCCCCCGTCCCCGCCGCCGGTCGCATCGGCCGACCACGACGCGCTGCTGCGCCGCCTCCGGGAGCTGGGCGAGTTGCACCAGGCGGGGGTGCTGACCGACGAGGAGTTCTCCCGGGCGAAGCAGGCGCTGCTCGACCGGTTCTGACCCGCGCCCGCCGGGGCCGCCGCGCCGCCCCGGCCCGCGGTGCGCGCCGCGGCACGGCGGGGGTGGGCCGTCCGGGTGGGGCTTTCGGGTCACTCACGTCATCCGGCGCATTCGGGCGAGGGGTGCGACACGTTCGTGCCCGATTCCGGGCAGGATTCTTGCGATCGCCCGCGGTGGTCCGCAGTATGCAGGGGTGCTCGGACGCCGTACGCCCTATGACGACCTCGTCGACCACCTCGTGCGCAGCACGCCGCTGGGACGCGGCGAGGCCGCCCGCGTGGTCCTCGACGTGCTGGCGTACTTCGACGAGACGGCGGAGGAGTTCGTCCGCCGGCGCCACCGGGAACTGCAGGGCAGCGGCCTGACCAACCCGGTCATCTTCGAGCGGATCGCCGAGGAGCTGCCCCGGCGCGCGGTCGCACCGCCCGCGCTGTCGCTCAGACAGTTGCGCCGCATCGTGTACGGCTGACCTGCCCCGCCGGGGGTAGCCGACCCTCGCGGCCACGTCATCGTCGCCCGGCGCCACCGGGCGGGACGATACGGACACCTCTACATCACGACAGAAGCTTGCCCTCAAGGAGTGGATATGTGCGGAATCGTCGGATACATCGGCCCGCGTGACGTGGCGCCGCTGTTGCTGGAGGGGCTGCAGCGCCTGGAGTACCGCGGGTACGACTCGGCGGGGATCGCCATCCACAGCAGCGGCAAGGGCGGCGGCCTGAAGACTGTCAAGAACAAGGGGCGCGTCCGCGAGCTGGAGGCCAAGGTTCCGGCCCGCTTCGCCGGCAACACCGGCATCGCCCACACCCGGTGGGCCACCCACGGCGCCCCCAACGACGTCAACGCCCACCCCCATCAGGACGCCGCGGAGCGCGTCGCCGTCGTCCACAACGGCATCGTCGACAACTCCTCCGAGCTGCGCGCCAAGCTCACCGCCGACGGCGTGGAACTGGTCTCCGACACCGACACCGAGGTCTTCGCCCACCTGATCGCCCGCTCCGAGGCGGAGACGCTGGAGGAGAAGGTCCGCGAGGCGCTGCGCCTCATCGAGGGCACCTACGGGATCGCCGTCCTGCACGCCGACTTCCCCGACCGGATCGTCGTCGCCCGCAACGGCTCGCCCGTCGTGCTCGGCATCGGTGAGAAGGAGATGTTCGTCGCCTCCGACGTCGCCGCGCTCGTCAGCCACACCCGCCAGGTGATCACGCTGGACGACGGTGAGATGGCCACCATCAAGGCCGACGACTACCGGACGTACACCACCGACGGCAGCCGCACCTCGTCCTCGCCGACCACCGTGGAGTGGGAGGCCGAGAGCTACGACATGGGCGGCCACGACACCTACATGCACAAGGAGATCGTCGAGCAGGTCGACGCCGTCGACCGCGTGCTGCGCGGCCGCATCGACGACCGCTTCGCCACCGTGCGCCTCGGCGGGCTCAACCTCGACGCGCGCGAGGCCCGCTCGATGCGTCGCGTGAAGATCCTGGGCTGCGGCTCCGCGTACCACGCGGGCCAGATCGGCGCCCAGATGATCGAGGAGCTCGCGCGCATCCCCGCCGACGCCGAGCCCGCCAGCGAGTTCCGCTACCGCAACCCGGTGGTGGACCCCGACACCCTCTACATCGCCGTCAGCCAGTCCGGCGAGACGTACGACACCCTCGCCGCCGTGCAGGAGTTGAAGCGCAAGGGCGCCCGCGTGCTCGGCGTCGTCAACGTCGTCGGCAGCGCCATTGCCCGCGAGACCGACGGCGGCGTCTACGTGCACGCCGGCCCGGAGGTCTGCGTCGTCTCCACCAAGTGCTTCACCAACACCGCGGTGGCCTTCGCGCTGCTCGCCCTGCACCTCGGCCGCATCCGCGACCTCTCGGTCGCCGACGGCAAGCGGATCATCGAGGGGCTGCGCAAGCTCCCCGGCCAGATCGCCGAGATCATGGAGCTGGAGGACCACATCGCCACCCTGGCGAAGGAGTTCGCCGACGCCAAGTCGATGATGTTCGTCGGCCGGGTGCGCGGCTACCCCGTGGCCCGCGAGGCGTCGCTGAAGCTCAAGGAGATCTCCTACATCCACGCCGAGGCGTACCCGGCCTCGGAGCTGAAGCACGGCCCGCTCGCGCTGATCGAGCCGGCGACCCCGACCGTGGCGATCGTCCCCCGCGACGACCTGCTGGAGAAGAACCGCGCGACGCTGGAGGAGATCAAGGCCCGCAGCGGCCGCATCCTCGCCGTGGCGCACGAGCCGCAGGAGAAGGCCGACGACACCATCGTCGTCCCGCGGAACGAGCCGGAGCTGGACCCGGTGCTGATGGGCATTCCGCTCCAGCTGCTCGCCTACCACACGGCGCTGGCGCTCGGCCGGGACATCGACAAGCCCCGCAACCTCGCGAAGTCCGTCACCGTCGAGTGATGCCGGGGCCGGCCGCGCGCCGGCCCCTCGCCACCGCACCCCGGGCGTGGGACGGCCCCCGGGGTGCGGTGCCACCATACGCACGCCCCGGGGGCCGCCACCTCGTGCCGGCGTCGCCCAACGCCGGCCGGGAAGCCACCGGCGGGGCCGTCACCTCCCACCGAGTGGCACGTTCATATACCTTTTATGCCCATCACGGTGCCGATACGCACGCGTTCGGGCGGTAAATCTGACGACGTGTCGAGTGAGGCCCCTGGGCCGCGTCCGCCGGCGCACCACCGCGCTCACCACCGGCCATCAGGAGCCGCCGCCTCCGGCGCTCCCCCTCTCGCTCTCACCCCGCCGTGCATCCGGTCCCCGGCGCTTTCGGCTCCCCGGCGCTTGCGGCTCCCCGGCGGTTCCGTTCCGGGCGGTGTCTCCCGGCCCACCGGGCAGGGCCTGCCAGGGGCGGGGCCGTGGTGGTGCCGCGCGCCGGATGGTTTCCGGCCGCGTCATCGTGGAACACCGACGCATTCTGCGACCGTCCGCATTCCGGAGTGCCCGGTGGCAGAGTCGCGTCCGGTCGCTTCCTGTAATTCCGGATGCATTCGCATGCAAATGCATCGCGGGATGTGGTGAATGCGTGATCGCGCGCCTCGCGCGTGAAAAGGCGTGTCGTCGGAAATGCCGGAGGGCGGCGCCCACCGCGCACCCGCCGCCGTGCGCCGGGGCACGCGCGGCCCCCGGGCACCCGGCCGGTCGTTCTCTGTCAGACCCGGGCGCGGCCACGTACGGTGGGGAGCATGACGCGATTCGGTGGAGCTGAACTGGTCGACTGGAACCTCGCCGTGGCCACCGCGGCCAGGATGAGCCGGCCGGGCCCGGAGGTGACCCGCGAGGAGGCGCGCGGCGTCGTCGCCGAGCTGCGCCGCCACGCCAAGGCGTCCGAACAGCACGTGCGCGCCTACACCGGCCTGACCGCCGTCGGCGACGATACCCCCGTGCTCGTCGTGGACCGACCCGGCTGGGTCCGCGCCAACGCCGCCGGGTTCCGCACGCTGCTCGGCCCGCTCGGCGAGCGCATCGCCGAACGCCGCGCCGGCGTCCCCGGCGGCGCCGCGTTCTCCGCCGTCGGCTCCAAGGTCACCGGCGTGCAGCTCGGCATGCTGCTGTCGTTCCTCTCCTCGCGCGTCCTCGGCCAGTACGAGACCTTCGCCCCGGCCACCCCGGGCCTCCCCGGCGGCGCGGGCGGCGGCCGCCTGCTGCTCGTCGCGCCCAACATCGTCCACGTCGAACGCGAACTCGCCGTGGACCCGACCGACTTCCGGCTCTGGGTCTGCCTCCACGAGGAGACGCACCGCACCCAGTTCACCGCCGTCCCCTGGCTCCGCGACCACCTGGAGAACGAGATCCAGGCCTTCATCGCGGAGGCCGACCTCGACCCGGCCACCTTCCTCGACCGGCTGCGCCAGGCGGCCCAGTCGCTCACCGGCCGCGGCGACGAGAACGGCGACCGGCCCGGCGACCGCAGCGGCGGCGACACCCCCGGTGCCGGCACCGACAAGGCCGCCCCGACCGCCGACGGCGGCACGGCCGCCCCGGGCACCGGCGACGCACCCCGGTCCGAGAGCGGAAAGGGCAGCGCGGGCGGCAGCGGCGGCAGCGGGATGGACGGCAGCCTCGCCGACCTCGTGCAGACCGCCCGCCAGCGCGAGATCCTGGAGCGGCTCACCGCCGTCATGTCCCTGCTGGAGGGCCACGCCGACTTCGTGATGGACGGCGTCGGCCCGCAGGTCGTGCCCTCCGTCGGCGAGATCCGCGAGAAGTTCACCAAGCGCCGTGAGGCCGGCGCCGGCCGCGTCGACCGCGTGCTGCGCCGCCTCCTCGGCATGGACGCCAAGTTGCGGCAGTACCGCGAGGGCGAACGCTTCGTGCGGACGGTCGTCGAGGAGGTCGGCATGGCGGGCTTCAACAAGGTGTGGACATCCCCCAACACCCTGCCCACGCAAGCCGAGATCGCCGACCCCCAGGAGTGGGTCGCGCGCGTGCGCCCGACGGGCCCCGCGTCATGAGATGAGCGCCGTGATCACCCGTACGAGGGACCGTGGGCCCGAGAGTGGGCGTGCGATGCTCAGGGAGCCGCCCTCCTCTGTCACGCTGTACGCACTCAGCGTGACTTGGCCCCCCTCGAGGAAGTGATCAGGACATGGGTCCCCATCCCGCGGTCGCGGCGATACGCCTGGCGGTTCGCCGCACCCTGCAGGAACTGCTGCGCCCGAGCCCGGGCGCCGACCACCCCTCGGCTCCGCCGGCACCCAACGGCGTACCCGCCCCGCACCCGCATCATGCGTCCCCCCTCCCGGGCACACTCCCGCCGGAGGCCGTGCCGGACGCGCGGTCCCGGGCGTCGGCCGCCGGGCCCGACGTGCCGGCCGCCCGCGACCCCCGCCGCGACGCGCCCCTCGTCCTCGCCGCCTGCTCCGGCGGCGCCGACTCCACCGCCCTCGCCGCCGCCCTCGCCTTCGAGGCTCCCCGCCTCGGCCTGCGCGCCGGCGCCGTCACCGTCGACCACGGCCTCCAGGACGGCTCCGACGCCCGCGCCCACGAGGTCGCCGAACGGCTGACCTCCCTCGGCCTGGAACCCGTCGACGTCGCCACCGTCGAGGTCGGCCGCGACGGCGGCCCCGAGGCCGCCGCCCGCACCGCCCGGTACGCCGCGCTCGACGCGGCCGCCGACCACCACGCCGCCACCGCCGTCCTCCTGGGCCACACCCGCGACGACCAGGCGGAGACGGTCCTCCTCGGCCTCGCCCGCGGCTCCGGCACCCGCTCCCTGGCCGGCATGGCCTCCCGTACGGCCGGAGCGGGCGCCGACCGCGCCCACGGCCGCTACCTCCGCCCTTTCCTCACCCTGGACCGCGAGACCGTCCGCCGCGCCTGCGCCGAGCTGGGGCTGCCCGTGTGGGACGACCCCCACAACAGCGACCCGGCCTACACCCGCTCCCGCGTCCGGTCCCACGCCCTGCCCGCGCTGGAACAGGCCCTCGGCCCCGGCGTCACCGAGGCGCTGGCCCGCACCGCCCAACTCGCCCGCGACGACGCCGACGCCCTCGACTCCTGGGCGCAGCAGGCCGAACGCATGGCCACCCGCCCCGACGGCACGCTCGACATCGCGGCGCTGCACGCGCTGCCGCCCGCCGTCCGCCGCCGGGTGCTGCGCCGGGCGGCCATCGCCGCGGGCGCCCCCGCCGGCTCCCTGTTCGCCCGCCACATCGAGGAGACCGACCGGCTGATCACCGCGTGGCGGGGGCAGCGCCCGCTGAACCTGCCGGGGCGTGTCGAGGCTCGCAGGCAGGGTGGCAGACTGGTCCTGGAGCAGGCCGGCCGCCGGTGACGGGCGGCGGCGGACGACCCGGCCACCGGGCAGCCGCCGCCGGACCGCGACCGCGGGGTCCGGCCCGTTGGCCAGCCGCCGGGACAACGGCGGGCCGCGCAGGACCAGCAGAGAGTGGCGAGGGTGCTAGAGAAGGATCTGGGCGACGACCTCAAGTCGGTGCTCATCACCAAGGAAGAGATCGACGCCAAGCTCGCCGAGCTGGCGGCTGCCATCGACGAGGAGTACGCGGGCCGCGACGTCCTGCTCGTCGGGGTGCTGAAGGGCGCCGTCATGGTGATGGCGGACCTCGCCCGGGCGCTGTCCTCGCACGTGACCATGGACTGGATGGCCGTCTCCTCCTACGGCGCCGGCACCCAGTCCTCCGGCGTGGTCCGCATCCTCAAGGACCTGGACACCGACATCAAGGGCAAGCACGTCCTGATCGTCGAGGACATCATCGACTCCGGTCTGACGCTGTCCTGGCTGCTGTCCAACCTCGGCTCCCGCGAGCCCGCCTCGCTGGAGGTGGTGACGCTGCTCCGCAAGCCGGACGCCGCCAAGGTCGACATCGAGGTCAAGTGGGTCGGCTTCGACATCCCCAACGAGTTCGTCGTCGGCTACGGCCTCGACTTCTCGGAGCGGTACCGCAACCTGCCGTTCGTCGGCACGCTCGCACCGCACATCTACGGCGGCACCGAGGACTGACCGCCCGCCGTCGGCGGTGGCGCGGCATCCGCTGTCCCATCGCCGCACGGCGGCCCGCACCGGCACTGCCGGTGCGGGATGGCGCTCCGGCATCGGTCGCCCGGCGGCCCGGGCGGTCGGCGGGTACACCCGGACGGCCCAGCCGCCGCCGTCCGGCCGCCGCTCCGCGGCCGTCACCGGCCCTCCCGCGCAGGCGGATCGGGCACGGGGACGCGCCCGGGCGCCACAGGCCGTACGTCCGATGGGGCGTGACGGGGTGACGTCGCGGAACGTCCGGGCCGCCTGCTCCGTTGGAGGAGGTGGAAGGGCCGACACCGCGACTGAACCCGGCCGGTTCCCGGTCCCGAAGAGCGCCGGGGGCCGCCCCCGGTGTACCGTCGCGGAGCATCAGACAGTTGTCGGCTTGTTCGGCTTGTTCCGACGCCGGGCGCGCGCCGGCGGGGAGAGGACACCGTACGCACAGCGGATCCCGTCCGGGGGCTGTGCCTCGATGCGGCAGGAGGAACGGGGCGGCGCAGCCCCGTATGGAGAGACGTGAAGCGTTACTTCCGTGGGCCAGTCATGTGGATCGTGCTGGCGGTACTCGCAGCGATCCTGGTGATGAACGTCTTCCGCTCCTCCGAGGGCTACAAGACCGTCGACACCGCCGAGGTCGTCCAGGCCATCCAGCAGAACCAGGTCCGCTCCGCGGAGATCACCACCGGTGACGAGCAGCGGATCAAGGTGGAGCTGAAGGACGGCGAGAAGATCCAGGACTCGGACAAGGTCCAGGCGAGCTACGTCGACGACCAGGGCGCCGAACTCGCCGACATCCTCCAGTCCAAGTACCAGTCTGAGGACGACCTGCTGCCCGACGGCTACACGGTCAGCCCCAAGTCCCAGAACCCGTTCGTCGGCATGCTGCTGACGATCATCCCGTTCCTCCTGATCATCATCGTGTTCCTCTTCCTGATGAACCAGATGCAGGGTGGCGGCTCGCGGGTCATGAACTTCGGCAAGTCCAAGGCGAAGCTCATCTCCAAGGACACCCCGAAGACCACCTTCGCCGACGTGGCCGGCTCGGACGAGGCCGTCGAGGAACTCCACGAGATCAAGGAGTTCCTCCAGGAGCCCGGCAAGTTCCAGGCCGTCGGCGCCAAGATCCCCAAGGGCGTGCTGCTGTACGGCCCGCCCGGCACCGGTAAGACGCTGCTGGCCCGCGCGGTCGCCGGCGAGGCCGGCGTCCCCTTCTACTCCATCTCGGGCTCCGACTTCGTCGAGATGTTCGTCGGTGTCGGCGCCTCCCGCGTCCGCGACCTGTTCGAGCAGGCCAAGGCCAACGCGCCCGCCATCGTCTTCGTCGACGAGATCGACGCCGTCGGCCGCCACCGCGGCGCCGGCATGGGCGGCGGCCACGACGAGCGCGAGCAGACCCTGAACCAGCTGCTCGTCGAGATGGACGGCTTCGACGTCAAGGGCGGCGTCATCCTCATCGCGGCCACCAACCGGCCCGACATCCTCGACCCGGCGCTGCTGCGGCCCGGCCGCTTCGACCGCCAGATCGCCGTGGACCGCCCCGACCTCGCGGGCCGTCTGGAGATCCTCAAGGTCCACCAGAAGGGCAAGCCGGTCGCGCCGGACGTCGACCTGTCGGCCGTCGCCCGTCGCACCCCCGGCTTCACCGGTGCCGACCTCAACAACGTGCTCAACGAGGCGGCGCTGCTCGCCGCCCGCGGCAACGCCAAGCTGATCGACAACCACTTCCTCGACGAGGCGATCGACCGCGTCGTCGCCGGCCCGCAGCGGCGGACCCGCCTGATGAGCGACAAGGAGAAGCTCATCACCGCGTACCACGAGGGCGGTCACGCCCTGGTCGCGGCGGCCTCCCCGAGCAGCGACCCGGTGCACAAGGTCACGATCCTGCCGCGCGGTCGCGCCCTCGGCTACACCATGGTGCTGCCGGAGGAGGACAAGTACAGCCAGTCGCGCAACGAGATGCTGGACCAGCTGGCCTACATGCTGGGCGGCCGGGCCGCCGAGGAGCTGGTCTTCCACGACCCGACCACCGGCGCCGGCAACGACATCGAGAAGGCCACCTCCACGGCCCGCGCGATGGTCACCCAGTACGGCATGACCGAGCGGCTCGGCGCCATCAAGTTCGGCTCCGACTCCTCCGAGCCCTTCCTGGGCAAGGAGATGGGCCACCAGCGCGACTACTCCGAGGAGGTCGCCGCCCTGGTGGACGAGGAGGTCAAGAAGCTGATCGAGACGGCGCACAACGAGGCGTGGGAGATCCTCGTCGAGAACCGCGACGTCCTGGACGACCTGGTCCTCGCGCTGCTGGAGAAGGAGACGCTCAACAAGGAGGAGCTGGCGGAGATCTTCCGTCCCATCGTGAAGCGCCCGTCCCGCCCGGCGTGGACCGGCTCCTCGCGGCGCACCCCCTCCTCCCGTCCGCCGGTGGCGATGCCGGCCAAGGACGAGCTGGGCGAGCGCGACGACGTCCTCTCGCTGGAGAAGCCGGCCCCCGGCACCTCCGGCACCTCTGCCGGCGGTGACGACGCCCCGACCGGCGGCACCACCGGCGGTGCGGGCAGCGCCCCGGGCACGACGCCGGGCACCCCGCCCGCCACGCCGCCGAGCACCCCGCCCACCGGCCCGGCCGGCGGTACGGACGACAGCGGTACGGACGACAGCGGTACGGGCGGCGGCTCCGGCTCGTTCGGCACCGGCGGCCTCTCCGGAAGCGGCGGCCTCTCGGGCTCGGCCGACGGCGGCTCGCGCGGCGGCAACGGTGCTGACGGTACGGACGGCGGCAACGCCGACGGCGACAGCGGCAACGACGCCCCCAAGGGGCCGACGGGCAGCTGACAGCAGCAGCGCACTCCACCCGGTGGGCCGGGCACCGCACACGCGGTGCCCGGCCCACCGGTCTTCTGCGGCGCCCGGCCGCCCCGCCCGCCGGCCCGGCGGACCGGAATGTCCGGCGCCCGGCACAACGTCTAGGCTGGTGGCGCGCACACACGTGTCCGACCGGGGCGCGCGTACGAGGGAACGAGGGACGTATGACTGACCCGGTGACGCGGGCCGCCGACGGCGCAGGCGGCGCTCACGGCGAGTTCGACGAGAAGCGTGCCGCGGCGGCCGTGCGCGAACTGCTGATCGCGGTCGGCGAGAACCCGGACCGCGAGGGCCTCCGTGACACCCCCGCGCGCGTCGCCCGCGCCTACCGCGAGATCTTCGCGGGGCTCTGGCAGGAGCCGGAGGACGTCCTCACCACCACCTTCGACCTGGGCCACGACGAGATGGTGCTGGTGAAGGACATCGAGGTCATGTCCTGCTGCGAGCACCACCTCGTGCCGTTCGTCGGGGTCGCCCACATCGGCTACATCCCGTCCAGCAGCGGCAAGATCACCGGTCTCTCCAAGCTGGCCCGCCTGGTCGACGTCTTCGCCCGCCGCCCGCAGGTGCAGGAACGGTTGACCACCCAGATCGCCGACGCGATGATGCGCATCCTCGAACCGCGGGGCGTCATTGTGGTGATCGAGTGCGAGCACATGTGCATGACCATGCGCGGCGTCCGCAAGCCCGGGGCGAAGACCACCACCTCGGCCGTCCGCGGCCAGCTCCGCGACGCGGCCACCCGCTCCGAGGCGATGAGCCTGATCCTCGCCCGCTGAGCGGGGGAGCGGGGAACGTCGGGCGGCTCAGTACGCGGGCGTGCCGGTGGTAGCCCGGACGGTCACCGGTTCAGGCGGCGGCCGGTACCGGAAGCCCGGCACGGACGGTGACGTCCGCAGCCCCTGCTCCGACGCTCCGGCCGTCACTCCATGCCCTTCTTGCCCGGCGTCCAGAAGGGTTTGGTCAGAACAGCACGCCGGTCCCAGCCCGCTTCCTGGACGAGCACCCGCCGCACTGCCTGCACGTCCCGCGCCTCTCCGGCGACATAAGCGATGCCGCCCGGCGCGGGAGCGAGCCGCCGTACCGCGTCCGCCGGCGACGTCTCGCCGCGGAGGACCCACTCCAGCCGGTCGCCGTATGTCAGGGGCAGCCGGTCCGCAGCTGTCGCCGTCTCGATGCAGCCGGAGACGACGGCGTCCGCGGGCAGTGCCGCGAGCATCGCACCGAACGCGACCGAGGCCGTCTCGTCGCCGACGAAGACGTGATGTGCGGCCTCGGGGCGCAGCGTGAAGCCGCCCTCGGGGCGCCGAAGCCGTACCTGTGCGCCCGGTGCGACGCTGCGTCCCCATCGTGCGCCCGGTCCGTCCGCCGCGTGGTCCAGTACGCACAACTCGACGGCGCCCGACGGGTCGTAGTGCCAGATCGAGTAGGTACGGAGGGTGAGTCCGCCGACCAGGACCCGCACCTGTTGTCCTGGTTCCACCGCCAGACCGGCCAGTTGCGGGCTCTCGATGCGCAACCGACGTGTCCGGGAGCTGAGCTGCTCGGCCCCGGTGACGGTGCCGCGTATCGTCAGCAGGTCCAGGACAGGGTTCAGGACGGGGTTCAGAACGGAGGGCATGCAGGGGGCTCCTCATCGGGGCGGGGTGTCGTACCGAGCGGGGCGGAACCCCATGGTGCGCGGTGGACGCGGGTTCGCGACAGTGACTTGTCGGGTCGACGTACGCGTGACCGGCGATCGCGGCCCTCTGTCACCGCTCGGCAGCGACGGTCGCCGCAGCCGTTCCCGCCGGGCCTTCGTCAAACCGCCGCAGAGCACCGCGCGCCACGGACACATCGACGGCGCGACTGCGGCACGGTCACCCGTCCGGCGCGGAGACGTCCCGGCCGTCGGCCGGTTCCCCGGCCGCCGGGCCGCTGCCGGCCGTCTCGACAGCGGTCTGCTTCTCGGCCACCAGCATCTCGTTGACCCGGCGCAGCACGTCGAGGTGCGCCTCGTGGTAGAACTCGACCAGCGAGTGCAGGACGACCGACCGGGCGACGGCCTCGTCATGCCGGGAGTACGAACCCACGTCGTCGAAGACCGGGTACTCCGCCTGCTGGCGGCGGACCTCGGGAACCATCCGGCGGGCGATGTCCTGCCGCACCTCGTCCGGCGCGTCCGGCGGGAGCGCGTCGAACTCGGCGGAGACCTCGCTGCGCGGCTCCGCCATCTGCCGCTCGAACTCGGTCATCGCGGAGGGCGTGAGGAAGCTGGAGAACGCGACCAGGAACGCCCGGTCGTTGGCGGGCAGGTCCTTGATCGAGGTGGCGAGTCCGGCGGGCAGGTCCAGGGAAGCCCGCTCGTCGAGGATCGCCGCGAGCTCCCGTCGCAGCCGCTGCTGCCGCTCGATGCCCGCGGCCAGTTCGGCGTCCAGCGCCCGGAGTACCTGCTCCACCTCGTCGTCCGGTGCCTCGGCAGCCGGGATGTCCGACAGGGACACCCCGAGATCGACCAGCCGCCGGATGCGGAGCAGCCGCACCAGATGCGCGGCGCCGTACCGCTTGTAGCCGTTGTGCGCCCGCTCGGGCTCCTCCAGCAGGCCGATCTTGTGGTAGTGCCGCACGGTCTTCAGCGTCGTCCCGGCCAGTTCGGCCAGCTGACTGGTGCTCCACGCCACCGGATCGTCCCTTCCCCGCGCTCCTCCACCCCCGACGGCCGCACCGCGCCCGCCCACCGCCGCCGCGGTGGGCGGGCGTCGGGACGTCGGAGGCCCCGGAAGCTCCCATTCAAAACCGTGCCCCGGGGGCAGGGTCAATCCCGTGGACGGACGGACGGCACCGGCTGCCGAAGCGACGCGCCGTCACCGGGTGTTGACCGTGCCCCAAGGGCATGGAGTGCGATGGGTCGCGAACCCGACCGAGAAACCGGCTCTGGAGACCCCACATGAAACGACGACGCCCGATCGTCCGGACATCCGCCCTGGTGGCAGTCCTCGGCCTCAGTGTTCCCCTCGCCACCGCCCACGCAGCCACCGAGGACCCGAACGGTCCCGACGTGGAGTGGAGCGCCTGCCCCGACGACGTGCTCGCCGAAGCGGCCCCGGTCGACCTGGAGTGCGCCACCGTGTCCGTTCCGGTGGACTACGCCGACCCCGACGGGGACCACCTGGACCTGCTGATATCGCGGGTGGCCAGCAACAACCCCGAGCAGCGCCGCGGCACCCTCATGCTCAACCCCGGCGGGCCCGGCGGCTCCGGACTCTCGCTGCCCGCACTCCTGGTCAACCAGGGCATACCCAGCAGCGTGCTGGACACCTACGACCTCATCGGCATGGACACCCGCGGCGTCGGCCACTCGACGCCGGTCAGCTGCGGGTTCACGCTGGAGGGCGACTACTACTCCAACATCCCGCCCTTCGCGCCCGACGACGCGGCCGTGCTCCGCCAGGCGGACATCGCACGCCAGGCCGCCGAGGACTGCGAGGCCAACGACAAGAACGGGCACCTCCCCCACATGTCGACGGCGAACATCGCCCGCGACCTCGACTCCATCCGCGCCGCGCTGGGGGAGGAGAAGACCAGCTTCCTCGGCTACTCCTACGGCTCGGCGCTCGGCGCCGCCTACGCCTCGATGTTCCCCGAGCAGTCCGACCGGATCGTGCTCGACAGCATCGTCGGCGACACCTTCCTGGACCACGACGGCATGCGCCGCTTCGGGCACGGGATGGAGGAGGTCTTCCCCCACTTCGCCGACTGGGCCGCGGCGCGCCACGACAGCTACGGGCTCGGCAGCACCCCGGAGGAGGTCCGCGAGACGTACTTCTCCCTCGCGGAGAGCCTCGACGAGACGCCCGTCGCCGGCTTCGACGGCAGCCTGATGCGGCACATGAGCTTCGGCATGCTCTACAAGCCCACCCAGTACGCCAAGCTCGCGCAGCAGTGGCAGGCATTCGCGGCCGGGGACGCCGAGACGGTGCAGCTGCTCCAGGACGACGACACCGTCCCGACCGAGCCGGTGTCGATCATCGACAACCCGCTGTCGGTCTTCGCCGCGGTCACCTGCAACGACGTGAAGTGGTCCACCGATGTGGACGACTACCGGCAGGCCGTCGCCGAGGACCGCGAGGCCTACCCGCTGTTCGGTGCCGCCGGCGCCAACATCAACCCGTGTGCGTTCTGGCCCTTCGAGCAGACCGAACCGCCGGTCGCCGTCGACGACGACGGCCCGCAGAACGTGCTGCTGGTCCAGAACAAGCTCGACCCGGCGACCCCGCACCTCGGCGGTGAGATGCTCCGCGAGAAGTTCGAGAACCGTTCGCGGATGGTCAGCGTGGACGACGCCGGCCACGGCGTCTACGTCCTCAGCGGCAACTCCTGCGCGCTGAACACGACCACCCGCTACCTGGTCGACGGCGAGATGCCCGAGGACGACGTCCTCTGCGCCGCCGACTGACCCGCCCACCCCGCACACCCCGCGCCACCGGCCCCGGTCCACCGGAGTACGGACGCGAAGCCGCCGCCCCGGCCGCCCTCACCGGCTCCGGGGCGGCGGCTTTCACGTCGGCAGGACGGCCCCAGCGGCGTCCACCCCGGAGCCACCGGCCGTGGAGCGGGGCGGTGCTCTCTGCCCGCGTCACGGCACCGGGCCTGCCCGGGCGTGCGGAGATCGGGCGCCGACGTCATCCGTCGCGGCGCACGGCGCGTCGCTGCGTGGGCCGTCCTGTCGGCCTCCGCGGAGAGCCTCGGGCGTCGTCGCTCAGCAACGGCTGAGCGCCCCCGGGAAGCTGCGCTCCTCTGCCACTCACGGGACCGCCTCGTCACCGTCGCGAGCCGGAGCGTAGGAGCGGAGCACTCGGTGCACCGCTGCTTCCGCGACAGCACGGACGTCCTCCTCGCGCAGCGGCCGGGGAGACAGTCCGGCGCTGAACGAGAAGCCTTCGACCAGGGAGTGGAGATGGAGCACCTCACGGTCCAGTGCCTCCTCCTCGATCGAGCCGGGAGGTAGCGCCTCGACCAGCAGCGAGCGGATCGCTGCCATGGTGGCCGACGCGGTCGCGGCGACCTCCGCCGCGAGCGCCGGGTCCGTTCGTGCCATGACCCGGTATTCGAGGAGAGCCGCGTTCTCCTTCCGTTCCTGTTCGTTCGTGGGAGCGACGAACGTGATGACGTCGGCGATACGGGTGGCCGGGTCGCCGGAGAGCCTCGGATTGCGGTTCACGGCTCGCCGGATGAGCGTGCTGAGCGTGAACCGCATGACCTCGCCCAGGGTGTCGCCGAAGTAGTGGCGGATGCTGCCGACGGCCAGACCGGATCGTGCGGCGATGCGGGCGAGGGTCACTGTCCGGAGCCCGTGCGCGTCGATCTCGTCGATGACGGCATCTGCGACCTGCTCGCGGCGGAGGTCCGGGTCGACTCGTTTCGGCATGGCGCCAGCATACATCGAAGTGGCATGCCTGTGCTACGTTATCTAGCATGACCAAGCTAGATAAACCGTCGGGCGGTGCGCCCCGACAGCCCGCGGGACCGAGGAAGGGAGTGCCATGAGCGGCGCGGAGGAGACCTGGCCCGACGAGTCCGGGGCCGGACGCGAACAGGACGACGCCCTCCTCGGACTCGAAGGGCTCGACAGGCTCGAAGGTGCTCTCGGGGGGACCGCTCCTCGACCGGGTGCGCCGTTGCCGCGGTTCCGGCCCTCGCCCTCGCTCCAGCGGACACGCTTCGCGATCGAGTCGGCCGATGGGGCGACGATCACCGTGGACGTGGACCACGCGTCACAGCAGGCCTCGATGTACCGGAACAACCAGCATGTGCGGACTGCCGAGATGCCGGCGCGGTTCGCGGTGGGGCACGACCGGGTGGAGGTCGCGGCGACCCGGTACGGGATGCAGCGGATCCACCTGGTGCGTGCGGACGGTACGCAGCGACGCCTCGACCCCGCTCCCGGGACCCCCGAGCACTGGCGTGACCAGCTGTCGCGTCGTCACCCGAGAGTGGGGCGAACCCTGGCCGCCGGCGCGGTGATCGTCCTGGCCGTGAACCTCGCCGTCCTCGCGCCGCAACTACTCGAAGCCGTCTCCCACTCGGCGATCTGAGCGCGCTTCGCCGCGCCGCTCAGCTTTCCCGTGGCACTGCCGGCGTGGGCGAACACGGCGCTTGCCCTCACGGCGGCGCTCGCCGGCCTCGAGCGTGCTCTCACCTTCCGCCACAACCGTCTCCTGGACGTCGACACCGACGGCGTCGACACCTGACGGATTCCACCATGCCGCCGTCAACAGGAGCACCACTCGCAGCTCCTCCGCCGGACCGCTGCCGGCACCACCGCGGACACACCAGCAGAACTCTGACAAGCCCAGGAGGGAACCATGCGGACTCGCGATCGAGCGAAGAAGCCACGCACGTATCGTGCGCCTGTCATTGCCATAGCAGCGTCGACTGCGTTCCTCGTCGCCGGCTGCGCATCGACCCCGCCCCCGGACGAGCCCCCGCCGGCAGAAGATCTCCAGGGCTATCTCGAGCAGGACCTCGCCTGGGGCGACTGCGCGGGCAGCGCGACGAACACGCTGGACGAGGAGCTCTTCGCCAACCCCGAGCTGCAATGCGCCACGGTTGACGTCCCCATCGATTACGACAAGCCGGACGGGGACACCGCCCGGATCGCGCTTCTCCGGATTCCGGCGTCGGGCGAAGCGGAAGGATCCCTCCTGATCAACCCGGGCGGGCCGGCAGGTGCCGGTACCAGCTTCGTTGCCGCGAACCACCCGCTCTGGCAGGACAGCCCCGTCGCCGAGCGCTTCGACATCGTCGGCTTCGACCCACGCGGCGTCGGGGGCTCGACGCCCTCGCTCGACTGCTACAGCGACGAGGAGTACGACGCCGGAGAGGCGCCCGGCTTCGGGGCCGTGTACGACATCACCTCCGCCGCACAGGCGGCGGAGCTCGCCGACCGCTGCATCGAGGGGTCCGGCGGCGTCGAGAACCTGATCAACGTCGGCAGTGTGAACGTCGTGCGCGACATGGACATCATGCGAGAGGTCCTCGGCGACGAGAAGCTCTCGTTCCTGGGCTACAGCTACGGGTCCGAGCTCGGGGCCATGTACGCCGAGGCCTACCCCGAGAAGATCAGAGCCCTGGCGATCGACGGCGCGGTGGACCCGACCCTGACCCCTGCTGAACACCGGGTGTCCCAGTACGTCGCCGTCCAGCAGCGCTTCGACGAACTCGCCGCACTGTGCACGGAGACGCCGGAGTGCGTCCTGGGAGCAGAACCGGCCGATGCCGTCGACCGCCTGCACGACGTCCTCGAACCACTGGTCGACACGCCGGCGGTGGGCAGCGACGGTCGCGAGGTCACCATCTGGGACGCCTACCTCGGAATCAACGCCGGACTGTACTCGGAAGCGAGCTGGCCCGCGATCATCTCCGCGCTCGGCGCACTGGACGAGGGCGAGGCCGACGAGATCCTCGCCCTGCGCGACTCCTTCTACGGCCGCACCGCAGCGGGCGAACACACCATTGACCTCGATGTGAACATCGCGGTGCGATGCATGGACTGGCCCCGCCTCTCCCCGGAGGAGCAGGCTGCCGCGGCGCGCGAACTCGGCGAGGTGGCGCCCATGTTCGACCTCGACGCCCTGACCGGCGGCGACTTCCGTGACGAATGCGAGGCGTGGCCCGCGCCGCCGTCCCGCGACCAGCCCTGGGTCACCCCGACCAGCGACCTCCCCGACACCCTCGTCCTCGCGACCACCGGAGACCCCGGCACGCCCTACACGGGCGGCGTCACCCTGGCCGAGACCCTCGGCGCGAGCCTGCTGACGGTCGAGGGAAAGCAGCACGGCGCCTACCTCGTCGGTGGCAGCGACTGCGTCGACGAGATTGTCGACGCCTACCTCCTCGACCTCGAAACGCCGGCCGAGGGCGCTCGCTGTGCGCTGTAGTCCGCGCGAGTCCACGCCTCGACGTGACCGCCCACGCCATGGGCGACGGCATCCTCTCCGCAGGACACACCGCATCGCGTGACACACCGCATCGCGTGAGGAACAGCAACCAGGGGCCGCTCCGGGCGCCGGGTGTGCCGGACGCCCGGAGCGCCCGCCTCATCGCGTTCGCCGACGGTCCGCCCGCTACGACGCGCCCTGCTCGCGACTTCTCGCCGTGCACCGCTGTTCCAGGGCGTCGACGACCGGGTGAACGATCCCGGAAAGGAACTCGATGGACTCGGCGGGGTCCTGTGGGTACTCGGTGATGATCTGCACCTCAAGGGGGTACGGTTCGCCGCGGAACTCGCACTCGCCTTCTGCCATCGCAAGCCCCGGCCAGACGGCGACGGCATGTTCTCCGGGTACCGCGACCGGGTCTGCGTACGGTCCGGCCGGGTCGGCCCACTCGTCCGGGGGCGTGGTCAGGTCCGGGTACATCGCAACCCGCGCACCCAGCGAGAACGTCAGCGTGCCGTCGACCCTGTAGTGGCAGTACTCGGAGTTCTCACGAACCTCGTGCGCCTCCTCGAAAGGGGTGCCCGCCGGGAACGCGGCCTCCAGACCGACGTCCCGGGTGGAAACACCGCAGATGTCATCCGGAACGACAAATTCCGTCGACTCGCTGAACGAGCAACCCGCAACGCTAAGGGCAGAGCTCAGTAGAACCGCTGCCGCGATGTAGCCACGTCGATTCCTAGTGCGGCCTTTACGTGTCACGCGATCGGTCCTCCTGCGGGGCTGCGAAATGCTTGCAGCGCGCCCGGTTTCGTCAGCGGCGCGAAGCGAGTCAGGGGGAGACGGCGCTGGAATCGGCGGCCGCTCGGACTGTCCAGTCGTTCGCTCACTCTTCAAAACCGGTAGCCTTCCAGTGGAATCGAGTGCTGCGAGGTCCCCGGTGGGGCGGTTGTTTGAGGGAGGACCCCGGGTTCCCCGCTATTTATTCGTCTCGCCATCCCAGTTTTGCTCGACCGTCTCCCTGATCTCATCTCGAAAAGCCATGGCGGCGCCGCCTTCGCGATCCAATCCGTGTTCTTCGAGCGCAATCTCCATCGCTGCGATAGCCGATCCCTCTGCGCGCTTGCGCCCATTGTGGATGATCTCAACCCGCTCGTTGTTCGCATCTACTTCGTTCTCTTTGTTCTTCGGGTCGAAGAATCCTGCGTTGAGTTCGTCGAGGATCTTCGCAGCCGCGGTTCCTCCCATGGGGAGGCTATTGGTCGCACCGTCGGAGAGCATGTTCAGTGTGCGCTCGGCCCACTTTTGGCGAGTTTTACGATTCTCTTCGTCCAAGGTCTTGTCGTAGGCGACGTCTGCCTGCGACGCGGTCATAGTGGCGGCCACCCTCGCCCCGGGCGCGACCGCCCGACCGACAGCGTTCTCCCGGTTCATCTCCGGCTCCATCGGTCTACTGAGCGCCGCGTCGATTCGGCGTGCCGTCTCACCCGTACTGGCGCCGTCGATGGCAGCTGCGGCCTCGGGGTCCTTAGCGAGCTGTTCGATCAGCCGCCGGGTGCTGGGCAGGTCGTCGCGAATTTCTCGGCCATCGAGCTGGTCGCTCTCCATCAGCACGTAGGAGTCGAAGACCAGCTCGATGTGCTCGGCCGAAATGATGCCGAGCTGTGTGGTGCGGTAGCTGTGCGGACCCTTGGGATCGAGGAGGTGGCTGCGGGTTTCGTAGTAGTCGAAGACCTTGACGGCGATGTCGCGTTGTACCTCTGTCGGGACGCCCCTTGCCTCCTCGTGGTCGGCGTCGGGGGTGCGGCCGGTGGTGGCGGCGACGAGGGCGTCGGTGAGGCCGTGGCGTTCGGGGTTGGAGGGGGTGAGGGGGTATTCGGGGCCGGGGCGGGCGCCGTCCTCGTCCTCGCCTTGGAGCATGAGGTAGTCGAAGTGGTCGGTCATGACCAGGGTGGCGGCGTGGGGGTTGTTGTGGGCGATCATGCCGAGTTGGCGGTCGAGGAGGTCGACGGAGCGGATCTCGCCGGGTTCGCCGTAGGCGGCGTGGCGCCATTTCTGGGGGTCGGTGGCCTCGGCGGTGATCATGTCGTCGGTCAGCAGGTACAGGTACTGCGCCGACGCGGGCTGGTTGGTGGCTTCGAGGTGGTTGATGATCCGCTCGTAGCCGTAGTACGTCTCGCGGGGGTCGCCGGCGGGGTCGGGTGTCCTGGCCAGTTCGCGGTGGCCGTAGGCGGTGGTCTGGTCGAGGATGTCCTGCCAGCGTCGCCCTTCCGCGGTCCGCAGCCACTCCTGGAACTCCGGATCGTCCGGGTGGGCGTCCTTCAGCTTCGCCGGGACGCGGGTGGTGGTGGCCAGGACGGTGCCGATGCCCCGTTCGACCTTCGACACCAACGGCAGCAGCGCGGGGGAGATGGAGCTGCCCAGCTGCATCAGCCCCTCGACACCCAACGCGTCGGCGAGGGTGTCGGCGAACGCTTGGTTGTCCCCGTGCTGGTCCAGCATGTCCGCCACCCACGCCTGCTGGACCGGGTTGCCGCGCAGCAACGGGCCGGCCGCGTCCGCGACCTGCCGCGCCAGGGCTGCCGCGCCGCGGTTGCCGACCGGGGGCGGCGTGCCGCCCGGCTCCGGCAGCAGCGCGTTGACCGCGACAGCGACCTCGCCCTCGGTCCGCTCCGCGTGTTCCAGCAGCCGGCGCAGCTGGGCGGCGTATTCCTCGCTCGCCGCGAGGTGTTCCGGCTCGGGCTCGTAGATTCCCACCTGCTGCCACAGCGCCGCGACATCGTCCCGCAGGCCGCGCATCCGCTGGTCGATCGCCTGCATCTCCTGCACGTACCGCGTCAGCAACCGCACCAGACCACGGCCGTCCTCACCAAGATCCTCACCACCGCGACGCACACTGCGCGTCGTGGCCAGCAACTCCTCGGTGTGATCGGTCGCGTAGCTGCCGCCGAACGCCTGGAAGGTGTGATGGGTGTCGGCGCTGTCGGCCTCGACCGCCGCGGCCGACCGGCTCAGCGTCCCGATCAGCCGCTCCAACTCCGCCAGATCCCCCGAGTACGACGGTATGTCCCCCACACCGATCAGCGACCCGCTCACGTCACCTGCCCCCTTCTCCCTGCTGTCTGCGGACCGCGCCCGTCCCGGACACGGCCTCCCCACCCCTGCCGGCGGGGCTCCGCCCCGCGGTGATCTCATCTGTAGCAGCGCCGACAACACGGGTGCAACGGGTGACCGGCGGATGTCACAGTGTTGTGCCACGCACCGGCGGGAACGGAACCGGAGAGCGGGCCGCGGCGTGATCGCAGGGGCCGGCGGCTGACGAGTGACGGGGGCGGGATGACGTACTGGGACATCGACATCGAGGGCGCGGCAGGGGCTCTCAGCAGGTTCGCGAGTCGAGCCTCGGGAGTGAAGGACCACCAGGAGAGCTACCCCGAGACCGCGCGTGAGGCAGCGCAGGCCGTCGGCGGGTTCACCGGCATCCGGGTGAGCGAGGTGAGGACCGCGGTGGAGCACTACGCGGCGCGGTCGGAGCGTCAGATCGAGGAGATCGGCCGCTGCGCCGACCGCTCGGAGGACGGTGCCGTCCTGGCGGTCGATGCTCACTGCGAGGGCGACCTCACCATGGAGGACAGCGCGCGGGACCGGGGCGACGCCGACTTCACCCTGACCCCGGGGGACCGGTACCGCAGCACCGACGGCCGGCCGGCGTTCTGACGCGACGCGCCCGCCCCGCGAACGTCGGGGTGGAGGTCGGCGCCGGGCACCCCGGACGCGTCAGCGCGATCGCGGGCGGAAGCGGCGAAGCGCGGCGAGAGTCTGTCAGAAGCGGCGGTGGCCGAGGCCGGCGGCTGGGCCGCCCGCCCGGTCGTCGGTGTCGCCCGCCCGGTCGTCGCCGTTGGCGGCTTCCTGCTGCGACGCCGGGCCCCGGCCGGCGGTGCCGAAGTAGTCGAACCCGCCGGTCGCCGGCTGCGGGCGCCGCGCCCGCGGCGGCTGCTGGGCCGGGGGACGCGGCTGCGGCACCGGGCCGGAAGCGGGGGCCGCAGAAGCGGGGGCGGTGGGGGCCGGGGCGCCGGGGCGCGTCTCACGGTCGGCGTGGGCGGCCTGCTGCCGCTGCCGGTCGGCGTTGCGGACGAGGTTGCGCAGCGCGTCGTACGCCTGGAGGTAGGTCAGCGAGGTGGGCTTCCCGCCGGCGGTCCGGTGGTCGGTGGCGCCGGACGGCAGGGCGCGTGCCGGGCGGCTCGCCTCCAACGCGATGCGGCGGCGGCCCTCCAGCGCGTTGGCGCGGCCGTTCTCCGCCATGGCGTAGCGGCGCAGGAGTTCGGCGTGCTCCCCGCGGAGCCGGGCGAGGTCGATGCGCTTGCCCTGGAGTCGGTGCTCCAGCGCGGTGGCCTGGTCGGTCGCCGCCTCCAACGCCGCCTGCAACTCGCTGACCTGGGCGTCCACCGCCTGGCGGTTGGTGCGCTCGTTCGCCAGACGGGTCTCGGCGACGTTCTCCCGCTGTCGGAGCAGCACGGCGCCGGCGACGGCGGCGCCCGCGGTCGCCGCGACCAGCAGCGCCGGGAACAGCCCGAGGCCGTCGGCGGTGAGAAGGGCGAGTCCGGCGGTGAGGACCGCGCAGCCGCCGACGGCGGCGGGGATCAGCAGCCGGTTGGGCGGGATGTATCGGTGACGTCCGCGTGCCATGCCGGAAACCTACCGTGACGCGGCGTGGCGCGGGAGGGCGCAACGGGATTGTTGTGCGGTTCGGCCGGTACCGGTCGGCGCGCGCCGACCGGGCGCGCCGGCCAACGCCGTTCGGTGGCGCCCCGGTTGGCGGGGCGCCACCTGTGGCGGCCGGGCTCAGCCGTCGATGAGCCCCTTGTCGACCAGGTAGTCGCGCGCGGCGTCGACGGCGCGGACCCGCTCCGCGTCGACCTGCCGGTTGAGCTCGACCAGGTCGTCGGTGGTGAGGGTGGAGGTCAGCTCGTTGAGGACGTCCACCACCTCCTGGTTCTCGGCGGTCGTGTCGTTGAGCACCGGCAGGATGTTGTCGGCCTGCTGCAGGTTCTGGTTGTCCTCCAGCAGCACCAGGCCGAAGTCGGCGAGGGTGCCGTCGGTGGTGGTGACCAGCGCCAGCTCGTTGGTGCCGTTCTGGACCGACTGCTTGGTCTGCGCGGTGCCGACGCCCTTGGGGTCGACCTCGGTGATGTCGATCCCGTAGACCTCCTCCAGCCCCGGCTGGCAGAACGGCCGCTCCACGCAGTCCTCACCGGCGGCGAGCCGGATGGGGAGTCCGGACTTGCCGAGGTGGGTCAGGGTGGTGAAGCCGTTCTCCTCGGCGAACTCCTCGGTGACGGCGAACGCGTTCTGGTTGACGGCGTCGCCGTAGTCCAGCACCGTCAGCCCGCGCGGTTCGACCAGCTCGATGAGGGCGTCGCGGGTGGCCTCGGGGTCGCTGGAGGCGACGGGCTCGGCGTCGGGGCCGTTCTCGTCCCGGTTGAAGTACTCGGCGGTGGTGGCCAGGTACTCGGGCACGATGTTGATCTCGCCGCTCTCCAGCGCGGGGGCGTACAGCTCGCGGCCCCGGACGGTCTGGATCTCGGTGTCGAACCCGGCGTCCGCGAGGATCTGCGCGTACAGCTCGGCGGTGATGGTCGCCTCGGTGAAGTCGGCGCTGCCGATGACGAGG
This sequence comes from Streptomyces lonarensis, assembly GCF_012033735.1. GTDB lineage: Bacteria > Actinomycetota > Actinomycetes > Streptomycetales > Streptomycetaceae > Streptomyces > Streptomyces lonarensis. The sequence continues at coordinate 63,230 of NZ_JAAVJD010000006.1, forward strand.
GTGTCGCCGTCGCTGCCGCCGGTCTCGGTGGTGTCGGACCCGGTGTCCGTGTCCGAACCCGAGTCGGACTCCTCCAGGCTCTCCCCGCCGCACGCGGTGAGGGCCAGGGCGAGCGTGAGGGCCGTGGCGGCGGTCGCGAGCGGTGCGCGGCGAAGGGTGGTGCGGGCGGATTTCACGGTCTGGGTGTCCATTCGTCGAGGGCGCCGCCGGCGGCGGTAAGAGGCGTGGTGCCCCGGTCAGGGACGGTACTGAGCGGGTACGGCGAGGGTGTGTCGGCGATGTGACGTCGCGGGCGGACCGGGTGGGGGGTCCGCCCGACCGGTCGGCGCGCATGCACCTACCCGCTGCGAGCCGGTCAATTCCTGATTCGTCGTACGATCCGCCGATCGGACCGATGGGCTCGGGGTGAGGGCGTGTGGGCCGGCGCCGCCGGGCCCGACGCAAGCGGTCAGGCGGCGGCCGTCGCCCCGCGCCGGTGGTGTCAGGCGGCGCCCGCCGGCGCGCCCACGGCGCGGGCGCCGTCCTCCCGCTCCTCGGGTGGCAGCTCTCCGCCCCCACCGCCACCACGCACGCGCGCGCGGCGGCCCGGGGTGAGCAGCCGCTGCGCCCCGACGAGCACACCCTCGACGACCAGCGCGAGCGCGGCGACCAGCACCGCGCCGGCGACGACCTGCGCGGTGTTCTGGTTGGCGAACCCGGCGGTGATGATGCGTCCCAGCCCGCCGCCGCCGACCAGCGCCGCCAGGGTCGCGGTGGCGACCACCTGCACCGTCGCGGTGCGGATGCCGGTCATGATCATCGGGAACGCCAGCGGCAGCTCGATCCGCAGCATCAGCTGGCGCGAGGACATGCCCATGCCGCGCGCCGCCTCCACCACGTCCGGATCGGCCTCGGCCGCGCCGACATAGGCGTTGGTGAGCAGCGGCGGCAGGGCGAACAGCACCAGCGCGATGACCGTCGGCGTCGTCACCCCGCCCTCGCCGAGCGGGGTCAGCATCAGCACGACCAGCACCGCGAAGGTCGGCACCGCCCGGCCGGCGTTGGTGATGTTGACGGCGACGGCGCTGCCCAGGCGCTTGCCGCGGCCGCCGCCGCCCGAGGCGACCGGCGTGTGGCCGAGCCAGAGCGCGAGCGGCAGGGTCAGCAGGCAGGCGATGACCATGGAGACGCCGGTCAGGTAGAGGTGCTCTCCCAGCCGGGTCCAGATCCCGCCGGGGCCCGCCCAGTGCTCGGCCGTGGTGAGCCAGGTCCAGGCGTCGAGGAACGCGTTCACCGGTCGGCCTCCTGTCGGGCGCCGGGCGCCCCCGCGGCGATGGGACGGTCGTCGCCGGCGGGCTTGGCCAGCGGGTCGGTGTCACCGCCACTGCCCGGCGGCACGGCGCCGGCGCCGCCGTCCGGGGGGTGCCCGCCGTCGCCCGGGCCGGGGGCGCCGCCCCGGCGCCGGCCGCGGCCTCCCCCGTCACGCGCCCGCGCCCAGGGGGTGAGGGCCCGCTGGAGGACGAGCAGCAGCACGTCGGCCACGACGGCCAGCACCACGCAGAGCACCGAGGCGGTGAGCACCTGCGCCTTGAAGAGGCTGTCCATCCCGCTGTAGATGAGGTTGCCGAGGCCGCCGTTGCCGACGATGGCGCCGACGGTGGTGAGCGAGACCGCGGAGACCGTGGCGATCCGCACCCCGGCCATCAGCGCGGGCAGCGCCAGCGGCAGCTCCACCCGGAAGAGCAGCCTTCCGGGGCCGAAGCCCATGCCGCGCGCCGCCTCCCGCGCGTCCTCGGGGACGCCGTCGAGCCCGGCGAGCATGTTCCGGACCAGGATGGTGAGCGAGTAGAGCACGAGCCCGCAGACGACGACCGACGCCGAGAGGCCGAAGACCGGCAGCAGCAGGGCGTACATCGCCAGCGTCGGGATGGTGTAGACGACCGTGGTCAGGGTGAGGACCGTGCCGGTCAGCCGCCGGTAGCGGCGGGCCAGCAGGGCCAGGGGGAACGCCAGGAGCACCGCCAGCACGACGGCGGTGCCGGTGATGGCGATGTGCTGGAGCGTGGCGTCGACCAGCTCCTCGCGCCGGGTCCGCAGGTACTCCCCGCAGATCCACGCGTTGGCTGTCAGACAGTTGCTGGCACTCACCGGGAGAACACTATGCGGCGCGACTCGTGAAAATGAAGATCCTACGAACGTGTCCGTGGGGGAAGATGGATCGCATGCTGCGCTTCGAACAGGTCACCAAGCGGTACCCGGACGGAACCCTCGCCGTGGACAACCTGTCGCTGGAGGTGGCCGAGGGCGAGCTGGTCACCCTGGTCGGTCCGTCCGGCTGCGGCAAGACGACCACGATGAAGCTGGTCAACCGGCTGGAGGAGCCCACCTCCGGCCGCATCCTGCTGGACGGCGAGGACATCGCCGGCATCCACCCCGTCGCCCTGCGGCGCCGCATCGGGTACGTCATCCAGCAGGGCGGCCTCTTCCCCCACCGCACGGTGCTCGACAACACCGCCACCGTCCTCCAGCTCCTGGAGTGGAAGAAGCCCGCGGCCCGCAAGCGCGCCGCCGAGATGCTGGACCTGGTCGGCCTCGACCCGTCCGTCTACGGCTCCCGCTACCCCGGCCAGCTCTCCGGCGGCCAGCGGCAGCGCGTCGGCGTGGCACGCGCCCTCGCCGCCGACCCGCCGGTGCTGCTGATGGACGAGCCGTTCGGCGCCGTCGACCCCGTGGTCCGCGAACGGCTCCAGAACGAGTTCCTGCGGCTCCAGGCGGAGGTCCGCAAGACCGTCCTCTTCGTCACCCACGACATCGAGGAGGCCGTGCGGCTCGGCGACCGCATCGCCGTCTTCGGCCAGGGCCGCATCGAGCAGTTCGACCCGCCGGCCACCCTGCTCGGCGCCCCCGCCACCGACTACGTGGCCCAGTTCGTCGGCGCCGACCGCGGCCTCAAGCGCCTGTCGGTCACCGCCGTCGAGGAGGGCGACCTCGAACAGCCCCCGCTGGTGGACCTCGGCGACGACATGGCCGACGCCGCGACCCGCATGCGCGACAGCGGCGCCCGCTGGGCGGTCGTCCTCGACGGGTCCGGCAACCTCCACGGCTGGGTGCCGCGCCCCGCCGCCGGCAAGTCGGTCACCGGCCGGGTCGCCGACCACGCCCGGCGCATGGAGGCATGGCTGCCGCTCGGCTCCTCGCTCAAGCAGGCGTTCGGGATGATGCTCCAGTACGACGCGGGCTGGATCGCGGTCCTCGACGGCGACCGCTTCCTCGGCGTCCTCACACCCGCCCGCCTCCACGAGGCGCTGCGCCGCTCCATCGACGCCGACGCCCAGGACGTCGAACGCGCCGAGGTCCGGCTGGAGACGCTGCCCAACGGCCCCGCCTGACGGCCCCGCCCGGCGGGCGCCGCGCACCCCCGCGGGAGCGGGCGCCGCCGGTCCGCGGACGTCGGCCGTGGACCGCGCTGCGGGACGCGGGCCGGCGAACCGGGGGAGCGGCGCCCAACCCCCGCTACCGGCCGTTCCGAGCCGCCGCAGCATGGCGTGATGTGTGGGCCGCGCGTCGTTGACGCCCACCGCGCCCCGTCCCAGGGTGGACGGTGTGGACACACGCCGCGTCGTCTTCGTGATCTTCGAGGGGTTCCAGGCCCTCGACCTCCTCGGGCCCTACGAGGTCTTCGAACAAGCCCGCCGGCACGGCGGCGGCTACCGCTGCGAGATCGCGGCCCGCCGGCCCGGGCCGGTCCGCAGCAGCGGTGGGGTCGTCATCGACGCCGAGCGCGGCCTGGCGGCGGTCCCGACCGCCGAGGTGGACACCCTCGTCCTGGCCGGCGGGGAGGGCGTGGACGAGGCGCGCCACGATGCGGAGCTGACCGCCTGGATCGCCGCATGCGCCGACTCCCGCCGCGTCGCCTCGGTGTGCAGCGGGGTGTTCCTGCTCGGCGCGGCCGGACTGCTCGCCGGACGGCGTGTCACGACCCACTGGGGCCGCGCCGACCAGCTCGCCCGGGAGCACCCGGAGGCGACGGTCGACCGGGACCCCGTCCACATCCGCGACGGCTCGGTCTGGACCTCGGCGGGGGTCACCGCCGGGATGGACCTCGCGCTCGCGCTGGTCGAGGACGACATGGGCCGCGACACCGCCCACGCCATCGCCCGTGAGCTGGTCCTCTTCCTCCGCCGGCCCGGCACCCAGTCGCAGTTCAGCGTTCCGCTGTGGTCCGCCCAACCGGCCACCGAGCCGATCCGGGCGGCGGTCGCCGCGGTCCACACCGATCCCGGCGCCCGGCACACCGCCGAGGAGCTCGCCCGCCGCGCCGGGCTGAGCCCCCGCCACCTGCAACGGCGGTTCACCGCCGAACTGGGCGTGCCACCGGGCGAGTACGTCGAGACGGCGCGCGTGGAGGCTGCCAAGCGTGCCCTCGTCGCAGGTGAGGAGCCGGTGGCGACGGTCGCCCGCCGCTGCGGCTTCGGCACCGCGGAGACGTTGCGCCGCACCTTCCACCGCCGGGTGGGCGTCAGCCCCTCCGACTACCGCGACCGCTTTCGCACCAGCGGGGAGCGGGCCGCCCGCTGAGGCGGCGCCCCTTCCCGGGGGCCGGAGAGCGCGGCCGAGTCGGGGCGCCCGCGCTCCGCGCCGTACGCCCGGAAGAGCAGCACCGACGGCAGAGGCCGACCGGACCGCCCCGCCGGGAACCGCCCGCCCGGGACCCCGCGCCGCCGGACCCGCACGACCGACCCACCGGCACCGCACAGCCGACACCGAGGAGCAGGCATGACGACATACGGGCTGTTGATCTTCGACGGCGTGGAGGAACTCGACTTCGTCGGACCGTGGGAGGTGCTCACCAACTCCGCGATACTGCGCGACGCCGGCGACCGGGCGGTGCTGATATCCGGCTCGTCCGACCAGCTCCGCCCCGTGGTCTGCAACAAGGGCATGCGGGTGGTCCCCGACCACACCCTGGCCGACCACCCGCCGCTGGACGTCCTGCTGGTCCCGGGCGGCCCCGGGGTGACGCGCGCCGTCACCGACCCGGCGCTGATCGGATGGGTCGGCCGGGTCGCCGCGGATGCCCGGTGGGTCACCTCGGTCTGCACCGGCGTCCTGCTGCTGCACGAGGCGGGCCCGGCCCGCGGCCGCCGCGTCGCCACCCACCACTCCTGCGAGGACGCGCTGGAGGCGCAGGGTGAGGTGACCGTGGTGCGGGACGCCCGGTACGTCGTCGACGGGTCGCTCGTCACCAGCCAGGGCGTCTCCGCGGGCATCGACATGGCGCTGTGGCTCGTCGGGCGCCTGTACGGCAGGGACCACGCACGGGCGGTGCGCCGGCACATCCAGTACGACCCCGCGCCGCCCTACCTGGCCGACGAACCGCTCGGCTGAGCGGCCACCGCGCCCGCTGGGCCCGCCCGCCGCGCCCGTCCGTTGCGCCCGTCCGTTGCGTCGCAGCCGCGGCGGGCCCGGGGGTGGCTTCAGGCGGGGGAGCCCAGCGGGCCGTTCTCGTCGTCCTCGGGCAGCCGGCAGATCCGCTCCAGCCAGAGCGCCGCGGCGCACACCGCGACACCCATGAGCACGCAGAGCCCGGCGTAGATCGCCTGGTCGCGGCGGGCCGACACGTCGAGGTACTCCAGCACCAGGAAGATGCCCAGCCCGCCGTAGACACCGGAGACGACCGAGACCACCAGCGCACTCGCCTGACCGAGCACCACCGCGCGCGCGGCCATCATCGGCTCCACGCCGCGCGCGCCGGGCCTGCGCTCCCTGGCCGCCTTGATACGCGACCGGAGCAGCAGCGCGGTGGCCAGCAGCACCGCGGCGATCGCGCCCAGCGCCACCGGCGCCAGCAGCGGCACCGCCGGCAGCATGCCGTGCGAGTCCATCAGCCCGGCCGCCGCCCAGGCGAGGACGAACGCCCCGGCGAACAACCCGAGCAGCGTGCCGATCCGCAGTTGCGTCACCGCGCCTGTCCCTCCGCACCGTCGGGGCCATCCCCGGCCGTGTACCCGTCTCGTGTCCGTGCGCGCCCCGGCGCGGGGCGCGGGGCGTGTCACGCCCGGGCGACCGCTCGGGCCGCCGGGGGTGACGCTACCGGGCGCGGGCGGTCCCGCGCGCCCCGGCCG
>NZ_JAAVJD010000070.1:0-6609 GCF_012033735.1 Streptomyces lonarensis
GCCCGGGGGTCGCCGCTGACCGCCACCGGAGCCGTGCACACCCCGTACGTGCCCGGCGGCCGCCCGGGGCGCTCCGTATCGTGCCTGCCCGGCACCGGGCGACGCGCGCGCCGCGGGAGCCGTGGCCCCGGCCGCCGCGCGCCCCGGGAGCGGTCGGGAGCGGCGCCACCGGCACGCGAAGCGGAATACCGCGGGGTGAAAGGGGCGGTCTCCGTATCCGACGCCGATGTCGGGTCGGCGCGGGTTTTGTTGCGGCTGAGTTTCCTGGGAAAACGGTTCATGATCGATTCAGTGGGTGCCGTAGCGGCTGCCGCGTCCCTTTCGTGGGGCTGTGGTGCGTTTCGGAGATGCCCGTTCGGGGCCCCCGCCGCGGGAAGATCTCGTCCGCTCAGCGGTAAGGAGCGTTCTCATTTCGGCACGTGACGGAGGTCACGAGGCGATCACACTTGAGCTGCCCGTCTGTTAGTGCGACGAGATGCGCAATAGATTCCGCTCCACGCCGCACCCGTGAACGTTTGGGCACGAGTCCCGTGCGGTGACGTTCGGACTGGACTCGGTCCAGGGGGTTTACTGATGCTGAACAAGCGGATCGTGAAAATCGCACTGCCAGTCGCGATCGGTGCGTTGGCGCTGAGCGCCTGTGGCAGCGACGACGGCGGCAGTGGCGGCAGCGGGGGTGGCGGTGGCGGCGGTTCCGCTTTCACCATCGCTTACCAGGGCCCGCTCTCCGGCCCCAACGCCCAGCTCGGCATCAACATGGAGAACGGCGTCAAGCTCGCCATCAAGGAGGCGAACGAATCCGGCGACTACGACGTCACCTTCGAATACGCCTCCGGCGACGACCGCGGTGAGCCCGGGCAGGCCACCTCCGCCGCCCAGCGCATCATCGACAACGAGGACGTCGTTGCCGTGGTCGGCCCCGCCTTCTCCGGCGCCGCCAACGTCGCCGCGCCGGTGTACGGCGAGGCCGGCATCACCGCGCTCTCGCCGTCGGCCACCGCCCCGGACCTCACCGAGCAGGGGTTCCCGACCTTCCTGCGGGGAGTTCCCAACGACGGTGAGCAGGGCGCCGCGATCGCCTCGTTCTTCGCCGAGCAGGGCGTGGAGTCGGCCGTGGTCATCGACGACCTCGGTGACTACGCCGTCGGCCTCGGCAACGTCGTCGAGGAGGCGCTCGGCGAGGCCGGCATCGAGGTGCAGCGCGAGTCGCTGCCGGCCGACACCGTCGACCACAGCTCCATCGCCCGCACCGTCATCCAGTCCGGTGCCGACGGCGTCGCCTACACCGGCTACTACGCGCAGGCCGCCCCGCTGGCCGTCAAGCTCAGCGAGCAGGGCTACGAGGGCATCGGCCTCGGTGGTGACGGCGTCCGCGACCCGGAGTTCGTCAACCTCGCCTCCGGTGCCGCCGAGGGCTGGTTCCTCAGCTGCCCCTGCCGCGACCTCAACGAGGACGAGGTCGGCCAGAAGTTCAGCGAGGCCTACGAGGCGGAGTACAGCACGGCGCCGGGCACCTACTCGCCCGAGGCCTACGACGCCACGATGATGATCATCAACGCCGTCAACGAGCTGGGCGACAGCGCCGACCGCCAGTCGGTCTACGAGGCCGTCGCCCAGGGCGAGCACGACGGTGTCGCCAAGACCCTCACCTTCGACGAGACCGGGGAGTACGCCGGCTCGGGCGTCTACATCTACGAGGTCGCCGACGGCGAGATCACCTCGCTCGGCAACATCGAGGAACTGGTCGGATAACGACCGCGCGGTACCTCTGATCCGGTGGGGCGTGGCCCGGGCCACGCCCCACCGTCCCCGACGCGGCCGCCCCCGGAACGCCCCGACAGCGCGGCGCCCGGTGGCTGTTCTGGCAAGGAAGTGCCCTCGATGAGTTTTCACGACTTCTGGGACGTTCTCGTCCTGGGGGCGGTACTCGGCTCGTTGTACGCCGTTATCGCCATCGGCTACACGCTGGTGTACGGCGTACTCCAGCTCCTCAACTTCGCGCACAGCGAGGTTTTCATGGTGGGGGGATTCGGCGGAGTCATCGCCCTCACCATTTTCGTTCCGGCCGCTGACCCCTCCGGTCTCCAGTCGATCGGTTACGTCGCGCTCGGCATACTCTTCGGCGCCGTACTCGGCGGCACCGTCGCGTTCTTCCTGGAGAAAGTGGCGTACCGGCCACTTCGGAGACGCGGTGCGCCCCGGCTGGTCTTCCTGATCACCGCGATCGGCGCCTCGTTCTTCCTCTACAACCTGGTCGGCAAGCTCTTCGGTCGCAACCCGATGCCGATGCCGTCGATGTACGAGAACAAGACCGTCGTCACGATCTTCGGGTCGACCATCAGCGTCACGCAGGCGCTGATCCTCGGCTCCGCGGTGGTCATGCTGGTCGCGGTCGACTACGTGGTCAACCGCACCAAGCTCGGCTCGGGTATCCGCGCCGTCGCGCAGGACCCCGAGGTCGCCTCGCTGATGGGCGTCAACATCGACAAGGTCGTCTCCCGCACCTTCGTGCTGGGCGGCCTGATGGGCGGCGTCGCCGGATTCCTGTTCGGCACCACCAACCAGGTCTTCTACACCATGGGCTTCCTGCCCGGTATCACCGCGTTCGCCGCCGCCGTGCTCGGCGGCATCGGCAACGTCCGCGGCGCCATGCTCGGCGGGCTCACCCTCGGCGTGGTCGAGGCGTTCACCGTCGAGGTCTGGGGCGACGCCTGGCGCTACGTCGGTGCCTTCGCCGTACTGGTGCTGGTGCTGATGTTCCGGCCCACGGGCATTCTCGGCGAGCGCGTAGCGAGGACGGCATGACGACCACAGAAACGGCACGGGACGTGTCCGCTGCCGCCCGGCTGCGGAAGACCTCCTGGTACCAGGAGCCCCGCTGGCAGCGGCTGGCCGCGCTGATCGGCGTCGCCGTCGTCGGTGCGCAGGTCACCGGCGTCGAGGGCAACAACCGCGACATCTTCTACGCCCTGAAGGAGAACTTCACCTCCACCGGCTTCGCCGTCTGGCTGGCGGTCTGCGTCGGCATCTGGGTGGTCCGTGAGTTCGCCCAGGCGCCGGTGGGCTCGGCCTGGCAGAGCGTCAAGGAATCGGTCAAGGCGCCGGCCGGCGAGGTGCAGGCCGTCTGGCGCAAGCAGTTCTGGCTGCGCGTCGGCATCCTCAGCGGCGTGCTGGTCTTCCTGATCGTGCTGCCGCTGCTGGTCTCCCGCCACTGGCAGCAGGTGCTGGTCGACCAGATCGCCATCTACGTGCTGCTGGCGATCGGCCTCAACGTGGTCGTCGGCTGGGCCGGCATGCTCGACCTCGGCTTCATCGCGTTCTTCGCGATCGGCGCCTACAGCGCGGCGTTCTGGACCGGGTCCCTCCCGGTCGACCCGCCGATGGTGCTGAACAACTTCGCCGTCATCCCGATCGCCGTCATCACCTGCCTGGTCGCCGGCGTCCTGCTCGGAGCGCCCACGCTACGGTTGCGCGGCGACTACCTGGCCATCGTCACCCTCGGCTTCCACGAGATCGTCTACCTCGGCGCCAAGAACTGGCAGTCCTTCACCGGCGGCACCTCCGGCGCCCGGGTCGAGCGGTTCAGCATCGACCTGGGGTTCTGGTCCTACAGCTGGGGCCTGGACCCGCGGCCGTACTACTGGCTGCTGCTCGGCTTCATCATCGTGCTGCTGGTGCTCTTCATCCGCCTGGAGCACTCCCGGGTCGGCCGGGCCTGGACCGCGATCCGCGAGGACGAGGTCGCCGCCGCCTCCAACGGTGTGGACACCGTCCGCTTCAAGCTGCTGGCCTTCGCCATCGGCGCCTCCACCTCCGGCATCGCCGGCGTGATCTACGCGAGCAAGCTGGCGTACATCAACTCCGAGGCGTTCATCGTCCTCTTCTCGATCCTCGTCCTCTCCTACGTCATCTTCGGCGGCATGGGGTCGCTGCCCGGTGTGCTGATCGGCACCGCGGTGCTGGTCTGGCTCCCGGAGGCGCTGCGCGACTCGGTCCCGGCGCAGGACCGGTACATGTACCTGGGCGCGCTGCTGGTGATCATGATGATCTACCGCCCGCAGGGGTTGTGGCCCTCCCGCCGCCGACAGCGCGAGCTGCACATGGCGGAGGAAGGCACCGCCGGCGCCGACGCGCTGGGCGGTACGGCAGGAGGCAAGCAGGTATGACGAACGCGACCGAACAGTCCGCGGCCACCCGGCCGGCGCCGGCCACCGAACCGATCCTCGAAGCCCGTGGGGTGACGCTGCGGTTCGGCGGTCTCACCAGCCTCGACGCGGTGGACCTCACGATGCGGCGGGGCGAGATCCTCGCCATCATCGGTCCCAACGGCGCGGGCAAGACCTCGCTGTTCAACTCCCTCACCGGCGTCTACGTGCCGCAGGAGGGCGAGATCCGGTTCCTGCCGCGCGCCGGCGGCGAGCGGTCCCTGCTCGGCACCAAGCCGTTCAAGGTCAGCCGCATGGGCGTCTCGCGGACCTTCCAGAACATCCGGCTCTTCGGGGCGCTGACAGCGATCGAGAACGTCAAGATCGCCTACGAGACCCGGCAGAAGACGGACGCCATCTCCATCATGCTCGGCCTGCCGCACGCGCGGCGCGCGGAGAAGGAGAGCGACCGCGCCGCCCACGAGATGATGCGGTTCGTCGGCCTGGAGACGCGCATCAACGAACTGGCCGCCTCGCTGAGCTACGGCGAGCAGCGGCGGCTGGAGATCGCCCGTGCGCTGGCCACCAGCCCCGAGGTGCTGCTGCTCGACGAGCCGGCCGCCGGTACCAACCCGACGGAGAAGCGGGACCTGGAGACGCTGATCCGGCGCATCAACACCGAACTGGGCGTCAGCGTGCTGCTCATCGAGCACGACATGCGCCTGGTGATGTCGGTCGCCGACCGCGTGACGGTGCTCAACTTCGGCAAGAAGATCGCCGAGGGCACCCCGGCACAGGTCCAGCAGAACCCGGACGTCATCAAGGCGTACCTGGGCTCCGCCGCCGACGACAGCGAGGTGGCCGACATCGTGGCGGCACAGGCCGAGCACGTGGTCGAGGTGACCGAGGCCGAACACGCCGGGGATTCCCCGGCCTCCCCGGCCCCGGCCGGCGACGACGCACGACAGACGGAGCTGCCCGGTGCCCGCGCGGTACCGCAGGACGAGGCCGGCCCCGGCGACGCGGCCGCCCCGGGCACACAGAAGGGTGGCCAGGCATGAGCGGGCCCGAACTGGACAAGAACCCCGGCGAGCACGGCACCCCGCTGCTGGAACTGAGCGGACTGCGGGTCTTCTACGGCGCCATCGAGGCGCTCAAGGGGATCGACCTCACGGTCGGCCGCGGCGAGGCCGTCGCGCTGCTCGGCGCCAACGGCGCCGGCAAGTCCACGACGCTGAAGACCGTCTCGGGGATGCTGGCGCCCCGCCACGGCGAGGTCCGGCTGCACGGGGAGCGCATCGACGGCATCGCCTCCCACGAGCTGGTCAGGTTCGGCCTCGGCCACGTGCCCGAGGGCCGGCGGGTCTTCGCCCGGATGACGGTGCTGGAGAACCTCACCATGGGGGCGTACCGGTTCCGCCGCCCCGACCCCGACGACCTCGACCGGGTCTTCGGCCTCTTCCCGCGCCTCCACGAGCGCCGCAAGCAGATCGCCGGGACGCTCTCCGGCGGTGAGCAGCAGATGCTCGCCATCGGCCGCGCCCTGATGGGCAAGCCCGAACTGCTGCTGCTCGACGAGCCGTCGATGGGTCTGGCGCCGCTGATCGTGGAGCAGATCTTCGACATCCTGCGCGAGGTCAACGAACAGGGCACCACGCTGCTGCTGGTGGAGCAGAACGCCTCCGAGGCGCTGCAACTCGCCAACCGCGGTTACGTCCTGGAGACCGGCGAGGTGGTGATGTCCGGTCCGGCCGACACCCTGCTGGCCGACCCCCGGATTCGCGCCGCCTACCTGGGCGAGCACGTCGAGGTCGACTGACCGACCGGCTCCGTCCGGCGTACCGCGAGGGGGCGGGGGCACCACCGGGTGCCCCCCCCCCCTCCGGCGTGCGGTCCGCCCGCCGGCGGCAGGCCCCGGGCGGCGCCGCGGTCAGCCCGCGCCGCCGCCCGGCCCGGCCTCGGGGTTGTCCCGCAGCGCGCAGGTCAGCCGGGCCGAGCACACCCGCTTGCCGTTCTCCTCCGTGACCACGATCTCGTAGGTGGCCGACGTCCGCCCCGCGTGGACCGGCGTCGCCACCCCGGTCACCAGCCCGGAGCGCACCCCGCGGTGGTGGGTGCAGTTGAGGTCCACCCCGACCGCGATGCGGCGCGGGCCGCCGTGCAGCATCGCGCCGATCGACCCCAGGGTCTCGGCGAGGACCGCCGAGGCGCCGCCATGGAGGAGCCCGTACGGCTGGGTGTTGCCCGCCACCGGCAGCGTCCCCACCACCTCCTCGGGCGCCGCCCGCACCACGCGCAGTCCCACCCGGTCGCCGAGGTTGCCGGCGGAGAAGAGGGAGGGCAGGTCGACGCCGAGGCCGGACCACTGGTCGAGGATGTGGGGCGGGAACTGGGTCGGGGGCTGCTCGTCACCCATGGCGCGGCTCCGATCGTCACTGGTCGGCGGCCGGGCCCTGCGCCCGGC
>NZ_JAAVJD010000070.1:6619-23091 GCF_012033735.1 Streptomyces lonarensis
CCCCCCCCCCCCCCCCCCCCCCCACCAGCCTAGATCTCCGGCCGCCCCCGGCCCCCGCGCTGCGCCGGGCCGGGACCGCCCTCACGGCGCCGGCAGCGCCGCCCCGGCGGCCGCGGGCTCCAGCCTGACCACCACCGACTTGCTGGTCGGGGTGTTGGAGACGTCCGCGGTGGAGTCCAGCGGCACCAGCACGTTGGTCTCCGGATAGTAGGCCGCCGCGCAACCGCGGGCCGTCGGGTAGTGCATCACCAGGAACCCCGGCGCCCGGCGCTCCACCCCGTCCCGCCACTCGCTGACCAGGTCGACGTAGTCCCCGTCGGCCAGGCCGAGTCCGGCGGCGTCGTCGGGGTTGACCATCACCACCCGCCGCCCGCCCCGCACCCCCCGGTAGCGGTCGTCGAGTCCGTAGATCGTGGTGTTGTACTGGTCGTGCGAGCGCAGCGTCTGCAGCAGCAGCCGCCCCTCGCCCACCTCGGGGAACTCGACCGGTGCGGCGGTGAAGTTGGCCTTGCCCGTGGCCGTGGGGAACCGCCGCTCGTCGCGGGGCGCGTGCGGCAGAGCGAACCCGCCCGGCCGGCGCACCCGCTCGTTGAACCCCTCGAACCCCGGCACCACCCGGGCTATCCGGTCCCGTACCAGGTCGTAGTCGCGCTCGAACTCCTCCCAGGGCGTGGCCGAACGGTCCCCGAGCACCAGCCGCGCCAGCCGGCAGACGATCGCCGTCTCCGACAGCAGCCCGCGGTCCGCCGGGGCGAGCCGGCCGCGCGAGGCGTGGACCATCCCCATGGAGTCCTCCACGGTGACGAACTGCTCCCGGCCGCCGCTGCCGTCCCGCTCGGTGCGGCCCAGCGTCGGCAGGATCAGCGCCCGCGCACCGGTGACGCAGTGGGAGCGGTTGAGCTTGGTGGAGACGTGGACGGTCAGCGCGGCGCGCCGCACGGCGTCCTCGGTCACGGCGGTGTCGGGCGAGGCCGCGACGAAGTTGCCGCCCATCGCGAAGAAGACCCGGACCCGGCCGTCGCGCATCGCGCGGATCGAGTCGACCGTGTCCAGGCCGTGCTCCCGCGGCGGCGAGAAGGAGAACTCCTTCTCCAGCGCGTCGAGGAAGGCGGGCGCGGGCCGCTCGAAGATCCCCATCGTGCGGTCGCCCTGCACGTTGGAGTGGCCGCGCACCGGGCAGACCCCCGCCCCCGGCCTGCCGATGTCGCCGCGCAGCAGCAGCAGGTTGACGATCTCCCGGATCGTGGGCACCGAGTGCTTGTGCTGGGTGAGCCCCATCGCCCAGCAGACCACCGTCGCGCGGGACTCCAGCACCATGCGGGCCATCGCCTCGATCTCCGGCCGGGTCAGGCCGGTGGCGCGCAGCGTCGTCTCCCAGTCGGCGGCGCGCGCCGCCTCGGCGTACGCCTCGAAGCCGTGGGTGTGCTCGGCGATGAACTCCTCGTCGGTGCCGCCCTCCGCCTCCAGGACCAGCCGGCTCACCATGCGGAACAGCGCCTGGTCGCCGCCGAGCCGGATCTGCAGGAAGAGGTCGGTGAGCTCGGTGCCGCCCCCGGCGAGCCCCACCGGCGACTGCGGGTTGCGGAACTTCCGCAGTCCGCTCTCCGGCAGCGGGTTGACCGTGATGATCCGGGCGCCCTCCTTCTTGGCCCGCTCCAGGGCCGAGAGCATCCGGGGATGGTTGGTCCCGGGGTTCTGTCCGGCGACCACGATCAGGTCGGCCCGGTAGAGGTCCTCCAGCAGCACGCTGCCCTTGCCGACACCGATGGTCTCGCCCAGCGCCGACCCCGACGACTCGTGGCACATGTTGGAGCAGTCCGGGAGGTTGTTGGTGCCGAACTCCCGGGCGAACAGCTGGTAGAGGAAGGCGGCCTCGTTGCTGGTCCGGCCGGAGGTGTAGAAGACCGCCTCGTCCGGCGAGTCCACCGCGCGCAGCTCTGCCGCCACCAGCTCCAGCGCGCGCTGCCAGGAGACCGGCCGGTACCGGTCGTCGCCCTCCGCCAGGTACATCGGGGTGGTGAGCCGGCCCTGCTTCCCGAGCCAGTAGCCGGAACGCCCGGCCAGGTCGGACAGCGGATGGCGCTCGAAGAAGTCGGGGGTCACCCGGTGGCGGGTGGCCTCCTCCGCCACCGCCTTGGCGCCGTTCTCGCAGAACTCGGCGGTGTGCGGCTTGTCGGGCTCGGGCCAGGCGCAGCCGGGGCAGTCGAACCCGTCGTGCTGGTTGACGCGCAGCAGGGTCAGCGCCGTGCGCCGCACCCCCATCTCCTTGCGCGCCATGTCCATGGCGTGGGCGACGGCGGGCAGCCCGGCCGCGCTCTCCCGCGGGCCCCCTCCGGTGCGCGGGGCGTCCTGTATCGGATCACCCGAAGGCGGCTGCGGCATGGTGCGTCTCCCGTCGGCCGGAACGTCTTCCCTCGATCGTGCCACGCCGACCGGTCGGGCGGCACCGGCCGGAGCACCCCGGCCGGGCGGCGGCGCGAGTCGCTGCGCGGGCGTCGGCGCCCGGGGCTGTCGGCGGTCCGTGGGAGGATGCGCGGGTGGCTGAGAACACGGTGAGCAACGCAGAGCAGACGACCGATTCCGCGCCCCGGCGGCTGATGCTGCTGGACGGCCATTCGCTGGCCTACCGGGCGTTCTTCGCCCTGCCCGCGGAGAACTTCACCACGGCGGTGGGCCAGCCCACCAACGCGATCTACGGGTTCACCTCCATGCTCGCCAACACCGTGCGTGACGAGGCCCCGACGCACCTCGCCGTCGCCTTCGACGTCTCCCGCAAGACCTGGCGCTCCGAGCGCTTCCCCGAGTACAAGGCGACCCGCTCCGCCACCCCCGACGCCTTCCGCGGCCAGGTGGAGCTGATCGGCGAACTGCTGGACGCCATGGCGGTGCGGCGGTTCGCGGTCGACGGCTTCGAGGCCGACGACGTGATCGCCACCCTCGCCACCCGGGCGGCCGCTGACGGCTACGAGGTGCTGATCGTCACCGGGGACCGGGACAACTTCCAGCTGGTGACCGACGACGTCACCGTGCTCTACCCCACCAAGGGCGTCTCCGAGCTGACCCGCTTCACCCCGGACAAGATCGAGGAGAAGTACGGCCTGCGCCCCGCGCAGTACCCGGACTTCGCCGCGCTGCGCGGCGACCCCTCCGACAACCTCCCCGGCATCCCCGGGGTCGGGGAGAAGACCGCCACCAAGTGGATCACCCAGTTCGGCTCGCTGGACGAACTCCTGACGCGCGCCGAGGAGGTCAAGGGCAAGGCGGGCCAGAACCTCCGCGACAACCTGGAGAACGTGCGGCTCAACCGCGAGCTGACCGAGATGGTGCGGGACGTCGAACTGCCCGCCGGCCCTGCCGACCTCGCACGCGCGGCCTTCGACCGCGACGCCGTCAGCGTGCTGCTGGACTCGCTGGAGTTCCGCAACCAGAACCTCCGCGAGCGGCTGTTCGCGATGGACCCCAGCGGCTCGCCGGAGGAGCAGGGGGCCCCCGCCCCGGGCGTCGCCGTCGACGGCACCGTCCTGGCCACCGGTGAGCTGCCGCAGTGGCTCGACGCCCACGGCGACGGCCCCCTCGGAGTGGCGACCAAGGACGTCTGGGCGTTGGGCACCGGCTCGGTGCACGCGGTCGCGCTGGCCACCGCGGCGGGCCCCGCCGCCTGGTTCGATCCCGCCGAGCTCGACGAGGCCGACGACCGGGCCTTCGCGGCCTGGGTGGCGGACCCCGAGCGGCCCAAGGTCGTCCACGGCGTCAAGCAGCTCCAGCGGGTCCTCGCCGACCACGGCTGGCGGCTGGCCGGCGCGGACACCGACACCGCCCTCGCCGCCTACCTGGTGCAGCCCGGGCGTCGCTCCTTCGCGCTGGAGGGGCTGAGCCTGGAGTTCCTCGGCCGCGAGCTGGCCCCGGCCACCCCGGACGACGGCCAGCTCGCCTTCGGCGTCGAGGACGCCGCGGAGGCGGACGCGCTGATGCAGCAGGCGCGCACCGTGCTCGACCTCGGCACCGCCCTCACCGAGCGGTTGCGCGAGGTGGGCGCGCTGGAGCTGCTGCGCGACATCGAGCTCCCCACCTCCGAGCTGCTGGCCCGCATGGAACGCGCCGGCATCGCCGCCGACCGCGCGGCGCTCGGCGCGCTGGAGCAGCGGTTCGCCGCCGCCGTCCAGGAGTCCGTGGCGGCCGCGCACGCGGCGGTGGGCCACGAGTTCAACCTCGGCTCGCCCAAGCAGCTCCAGGAGGTGCTCTTCGGCGAGCTCAACCTCCCGAAGACGAAGAAGACGAAGACCGGGTACACCACCGACGCGGACGCCCTGGCCTGGCTCGCCGGCCAGACCGAGCACGAGCTGCCGGTGCTCATGCTCCGCCACCGCGAGCAGTCCCGGCTGCGGACGACGGTCGAGGGCCTGATCAAGACGATCGCCGCCGACGGCCGCATCCACACCACCTTCAGCCAGACGGTGGCCGCCACCGGCCGCCTCTCCTCCACCGAGCCCAACCTGCAGAACGTCCCGGTCCGCACCGAGGAGGGCCGCGCCATTCGCGGTGCCTTCGTGGTGGGGGAGGGGTACGAGTCGCTGCTGACCGCCGACTACAGCCAGATCGAGCTGCGGGTCATGGCGCACCTCTCCGAGGACGAGGGGCTGCTGGAGGCGTTCACCTCCGGCGAGGACCTCCACGACACGGTGGCCTCGCAGGTCTTCGGGGTGCCGCGCGACCAGGTCGACCCCGAGATGCGCCGCAAGACCAAGGCGATGAGCTACGGCCTCGCGTACGGCCTCTCCGCCTTCGGGCTCTCCCAGCAGCTCTCGGTGAGCCCCGAGGAGGCGCGGGCGCTGATGGACACCTACTTCGAGCGGTTCGGCGGCGTGCGGGACTTCCTGCAGCGCGCGGTGCAGGAGGCCACGGGCGTCGGCTACACCGAGACGCTGCTCGGCCGCCGCCGCTACCTCCCCGACCTCACCAGCTCCAACCGCCAGCGCCGCGAGATGGCGGAGCGGATGGCGCTCAACGCGCCGATCCAGGGCACCGCCGCCGACATCGTCAAGATCGCGATGCTGAAGGTGGACGCGGCGCTGGCCGCCGAGGGGCTGCGCTCCCGGCTGCTGCTCCAGGTCCACGACGAGATCGTCCTGGAACTCGCCCCGGGCGAGCGGGAGCCGGTGGAAGCGCTGGTGCGCCGCGAGATGTCGGGCGCCGTCGCGCTGCGGGCCCCGCTGGACGTCTCCGTCGGGGTCGGCGACACCTGGGAGAGCGCCGCGCACTGACGCGGTCGCCGGCCGCGTCGAGCGCCGACCGCGTGCACCGCCCGCACCCGGGGGTGGCGCGGGTCACTCCGCCGGGGTAGTCGTTGTCCGTTGCGTGCCGGAAAGCGCCCTTTTGCTGCGCTCGTGCGGCGAAGCGCGCATTGACCCGGCTGCAATGCGCCCGTATGCTATAAGGCGCGCTGCGGGCCTGTGTGCCTCGGACGGAGCAGGCCGCGCTCGTATCTGTTGTATGTCCCTCGGTGGTCGAGGCGCATTCCGGATCGTCCGTCACGGATGATCACGGAAGCGCTTCTTGGGCTGTCTGGCTTCGGCGGTGCGAAAAGGGTCCACAGCGTAGTAGTGCCTACGACTCTTTGTCCGTACCGGAGCCCTTTCACACATGACGAGCAGCACCGAGAGCACCGTGACCACCCCGCAGGTTGCGGTAAACGACATCGGTTCCGAGGAAGACTTCCTCGCCGCGATCGACGAGACGATCAAGTACTTCAACGACGGCGACATCGTCGACGGCGTCATCGTGAAGGTCGACCGGGACGAGGTCCTGCTCGACATCGGTTACAAGACCGAGGGCGTCATCCCTTCCCGCGAGCTGTCGATCAAGCACGACGTCGACCCCAACGAGGTCGTCGCAGTCGGTGACGAGATCGAAGCCCTTGTTCTCCAGAAGGAGGACAAGGAAGGCCGCCTGATCCTCTCGAAGAAGCGCGCCCAGTACGAGCGCGCCTGGGGCACCATCGAGAAGATCAAGGAAGAGGACGGGATCGTCACCGGTACCGTCATCGAGGTCGTCAAGGGTGGTCTCATCCTCGACATCGGCCTCCGCGGCTTCCTCCCGGCCTCCCTGGTCGAGATGCGCCGCGTGCGCGACCTCCAGCCCTACGTGGGCAAGGAGCTCGAGGCCAAGATCATCGAGCTGGACAAGAACCGCAACAACGTGGTCCTGTCCCGCCGCGCCTGGCTGGAGCAGACCCAGAGCGAGGTCCGCCAGACCTTCCTCACCACCCTCCAGAAGGGTCAGGTGCGCTCCGGCGTCGTCTCCTCCATCGTCAACTTCGGTGCCTTCGTGGACCTGGGTGGCGTGGACGGCCTGGTGCACGTCTCCGAGCTGTCCTGGAAGCACATCGACCACCCCTCCGAGGTCGTCGAGGTCGGCCAGGAGGTCACGGTCGAGGTCCTGGACGTCGACATGGACCGCGAGCGCGTCTCCCTGTCGCTCAAGGCGACCCAGGAAGACCCGTGGCAGCAGTTCGCCCGGACCCACCAGATCGGCCAGGTCGTCCCCGGCAAGGTCACCAAGCTGGTGCCGTTCGGTGCGTTCGTCCGCGTGGACGAGGGCATCGAGGGCCTGGTCCACATCTCCGAGCTGGCCGAGCGCCACGTGGAGATCCCGGAGCAGGTCGTCCAGGTCAACGACGAGATCTTCGTCAAGGTCATCGACATCGACCTGGAGCGTCGCCGGATCAGCCTCTCGCTGAAGCAGGCGAACGAGAACTTCGGCGCCGACCCGATGGCCGTCGAGTTCGACCCGACCCTGTACGGCATGGCCGCGTCCT
The DNA here is from genome assembly GCF_012033735.1 of Streptomyces lonarensis. Taxonomy (GTDB): domain Bacteria; phylum Actinomycetota; class Actinomycetes; order Streptomycetales; family Streptomycetaceae; genus Streptomyces; species Streptomyces lonarensis. The sequence continues at coordinate 13,434 of NZ_JAAVJD010000070.1, forward strand.
ACGACGACCAGGGCAACTACATCTACCCCGAGGGCTTCGACCCCGAGGCCAACGACTGGCTCGAGGGCTTCGACAAGCAGCGCGAGGAGTGGGAGCGTCAGTACTCCGACGCCCAGACGCGCTTCGAGCAGCACCAGGCCCAGGTCATCAAGTCCCGCGAGGCGGACGCCCAGGCCGAGGCCGAGGGCACCGAGACCGGCGGCGCTGCGGCGTCCGGCGGTTCCGGTAGCGCTTCCTCCGGTGGTGGCTCGTACTCCTCCACCTCCAGCGAGGACTCGGGCGCCCTGGCCTCCGACGAGGCCCTGGCCGCGCTCCGTGAGAAGCTGGCCGGCGGCCAGAGCTGATCACCCGCTGCCCTCGGGCAGCGCCGCGTGAGGCGGATTCACTCGGCCCCCGCGACCTTCCGGTCGGGGGGGCCGAGCCGCGTCCGGGGCCGCCTCGTCGCACGCCGTCCGCGGCCCGGTCGGGGTGTGGGCAGGGGCCCCGTGCGGGAACCCTGTCACCGGGGGCCGTTACTCTCTGCCCTGTCCGGGAATGCGCTCACCCTCACAGGCGTTCTGCCGGACACGGAACGAAGTGGAAGGGGTGCGGCGCCGTGCGCGATCCGCAGGAGTTGTACGCGTGGGACCCGGAAGGGTTGCGTCGCGCCCAGGCGGCAGTAGCGGCGCCGGACGCCGGCGGGCTGGTGATGCTCTACCACTTCAACGGCTTCATCGACGCCGGTGAGACCGGCGCCCAGCTGGTGGAACGGTTGCTCGACGCCGACGGCGACGCCGCGCGCGCCGAGGCGGGCGACGGCCTGGCCGGCGGGACGGAGCCGGACCTGGCGGTGGAGCTGGGGCTGGACCGCGCCGGGGAGGGCGACCTGCCCAGCGGCCCCGCCGAGGACGGGACGGGCGAGCCCGCCCGCGCCGGGGCGGACGAGCCGCCGACGGGCGGCGCGGGCGGCGCGGACGACGGTGCCGAGGAGGCGGAGCAACCCGCCGAGGGCGAGCAGCGCCTCCCGGGCACGGTGGTCGCCCGCTTCGACCACGACCGCCTGGTGGACTACCGGGCCCGGCGTCCCGCGATGGTGTTCCGGCGCGACCGCTGGGCCGGCTACGAGCAGCCGCAGCTGGAACTGCGGTTGCTGGAGGACGCCACCGGCCAGCCCTTCCTGCTGCTCAGCGGCCCGGAGCCGGACGTCGAATGGGACAGCTTCACCGCCGCCGTCCGGCAGATCGTGGACCGTCTCGGCGTCCGGCTGGCCATGACCTTCCACGGCATCCCGATGGGCGTGCCCCACACGCGGCCGGTGGGGCTCACCCCGCACGGCACCCGCGTCGATCTCGTCCCCACCCAGCCGGGACTCTTCACCGAGGCGCAGGTGCCCGGCAGCGCCGCCGCCCTGACGGAGCTGCGGCTCGGCAACGCCGGCCACGACGTCCTCGGCATCGCGGCCCACGTGCCGCACTACCTCGCCCGGTCGCGCTACCCGGACGCCACCCTGGTGGTGCTGGAGACGATCACCGCCGCCACCGGGCTGGTGCTGCCCCGCGCCGCCCACGCGCTGCGGGCGGCCGCCGCCGCGACGCAGGACGAGATCGAGCGGGAGATCGCCCAGGGCGACGCCGAACTGGTCGCCGTCGTCCGCGGGCTGGAGCAGCAGTACGACGCCGTCGCGGGGGCGGAGGGACGCCGCAGCCTGATGGCCGAGCCCTCCGAGCTGCCGTCCGCCGAGGAGCTCGGCGCGGTGTTCGAGCGGTTCCTCGCGGAGCGGGATGACGGTGAGGACGGCCCCCCGGCCCCCGGTCGGTGACGCCCGCCCGCCGCCCCCGCCCTCCCGGCGGGGGCGGCGGCACGTCGGCCCCGCCGGGAGGGCGTCCGCTACGCTGCGGGCATGGTGACTGTGGGACTGACCGGAGGCATCGGCTCGGGCAAGAGCACGGTGGTGCGGCTGCTCGCCGGCCACGGTGCGGTGGTGGTCGACGCGGACGTCGTCGCCCGGGAGGTCGTCGCGCCGGGCAGCCCCGGACTGGCCGCGGTCGCCGCGGAGTTCGGTGCGGGGGTCCTCGCCGCCGACGGCTCGCTCGACCGCCCCGCTCTCGCCGAGGTCGTCTTCAACGACCCCGAGCGGCTCGCCGCGCTCAACGCGATCGTGCACCCGCTGGTGGCCGAGCGCTCGGCGGCGCTCCAGGCCGCCGCCCCCGCCGACTCCGTGGTCGTGCACGACGTGCCGCTGCTGACGGAGAACGGCCTCGCCGGCCGCTACGACCTGGTAGTGGTGGTCGACGTCCCCGAGGAGTTGCAACTCGACCGGCTGACCCGGCTGCGGGGGATGACGCCGCAGGAGGCCCGGGGGCGGATGGCCGCCCAGGCAGAGCGCGGGGAGCGGCTGGCCGTGGCCGACGTGGTGGTGCCCAACACCGGCACGACGGCGGAGCTCGCCGACCGGGTCGCGGAGCTGTGGCACGAGCTGGCCGCCCGTGCCGCGGCAGGGCCGCCCGCCGCCGGCCGCTGACCACCGTGCGGCTCCCCGCCCCCGCCCGGCCGGCCTCCGTTCCGCTGCCGGCAGCGCTGCCGCCCCTGCGTCCGACGGCGGCTGTCCGGCCCTGACGGGATATCAACCGGTGTGCGCCGGAGCGGTTTTGGTGCCCGCTGACGCGGCTCGTAGTATCCGCCAAATGATCATAGGAAGACGGCTGGCGGCCACCCTGAGCGGTGTGTTCGCGGCCCTGACAGTGGGCGCGACCGCGTCCCCCGTGGCGGCGGAGCCCCGCCCCTCGCAGGACCCCCCGAAGGTCCAGCTCGTCCTCGACGTCAGCGGCTCCATGGGGGAGAGCTACAGCGCGGGACAGACCCGCATGGACGCCGCCAAGCAGGCGTTCAACGAGGTCATCGACGGCCTGCCGGAGACCGTGCACCTCGGTATCCGCACCCTCGGCGCCAACTTCCGCGGTGAGGAGATGGACGACGAGGCCTGCCGCGACAGCGAGCAGATCTACCCCGTCGGCCGGGTCGCCAAGGCCGAGGCCAAGGAAGCGGTCGCCGCGCTGGAGCCCACCGGGTTCACCCCGATCAGCCACGCGCTGCGGGAGGCCGTCGAGGACTTCGGCGGCGACAGCGACAATTCGCGGCGGATCGTGCTCATCACCGACGGAGAAGAGACCTGCGGACCGCCCGACCCCTGCGAGGTGGCCCGGGAACTGGCCGCCGAGGGCATCCGGCTGACGGTCGACACGCTCGGCCTCACCCCGAAGGACGACAAGGTCCGCACCCAGCTCAGCTGCATCGCCGAGGCGACCGGCGGCACCTACACCGCCGTGCAGGACGTCGACCAGCTCACCGAGCGGCTCGGCCAGCTGGTCGACCGCTCCGCCGAGGTCGTCGTCGAGGCGCCCACCGCCGTCGAGGGCGCCGGTGACGACTGCGCCGCCGCCCCGCTGCTGCGCGCCGGCGTCTACAGCGACCGCGAGGAGATGGGGGAGCACCGCTACTACCGGGTGCAGCTCGCCCCCGGCCGGGAGCTGCGCGCCTCGGTCAGCGTCGCCGCCGACCGCCCGGTGGACCGCGACTACGCCGTCATGCTCCGCCTGCTCGACGAGGACGGCCAGGAACTCGCCCGCGGCCGGGAGGCCGGCCACGGCCGGACCGACGTGATCTCCACCGGGCTGCGCTACCCCTGGGCCGAGCGCGCGGCGCTCCCCGAGGCCGACGCCGACGGGGGCTCGTCCGCCTCTCCGTCGCCGACCCCGTCGGGTGACACCGATGGCGACCGCGACGGCGAGGAGAGCGTGCTCTGCCTGGAGGTCAGCAACGCCTTCTCCGCGCCCGATTCGGTGCAGCGTGCTCCCGGCATGCCGGTGGAGCTGACCGTCGACCTGGTGGCCGCCGCCGACAGCCCCTCCGACGTGGCCGCCTTCGGCCTCGCCCGGGGCTGGGTGCCGCTGGTGCTGCTGACCGTGACCGGCCTGGTGGCCGGCGTGGTCTGGGGACTCGTCCGGAGGGTGTTCGCATGAGCCGCCACACGACCGCCCGCCGCGCGACCGCCCGGCGCTCCGCCCGGCCGCTGACGGCGCTCGCCCTCGCCGCGGGCCTGCTGCTGGGCACGGCGCCCGCCGTGCTCGCCCAGGACGCCGAGACCCCCGCCGGGGAGGAGGACGGCACGGACGGCGACGCCGACCCGGCCGCCGAACCCACCGAGGCGGGGACCGGGTTCCGCGACGCCGCCGTGCTGGGGGAGTCCGGCCGGGGCACCGCCCGCGCCACCGTGGGCGAGTTCCTCTACTGGGCGTTCCCCGTCGCCGCCGGCCACGACGCGACGGTCGACGCCGTGATCACCTTCGAGGACGAGGGGGACCGCAGCGGCCCCAGCGTCTGGCAGATCGACGTCCACGACGGGCTGCGCCGCAAGCAGGCGTGCGTCGGCGGGGACGCCACGGTGGAGGCCGCCGCCGACGCGTCCGAGGTCACCCTGGGCTGCGCGCTGCGGACCGTCCGGTCCTGGGCCGAGCCGTGGTCGGGCGACCCGCTGCCGGGCGCCTACTACGTGCGGCTCACCGCGGTGGAACTCCCCGAGGAGGATCTCGGCCTGCCCGTCTCGGTGGTGGTCCGCACCACCACCGAGGACGCCGGAGGCGCCCACGCCCGCGGCGGCGAGCTGGGTGCCCCGCTGGTCCCGACCCCGCGGGCCGGCTCGCTGGACACCGGTGAGAGCTCCGCGACGACCGAGGAGGCGGAGGGCGAGGAGGCCGGTTCCGACGCGGACGCGGCCGACCCGACCACCGACGACGGGGTGCGGTTCGCCGGTGTCGTCGCGGAGCCCGACGGCGGTTGGAACGGCGGCTGGTGGTCCGACCGCTGGCTGTGGACGGTCGGCGGCGGGCTGCTGGGAGCGCTGGCCGCACTCGGCGGCTACGCAGTGGTGCGCCACCCCCGCGTGCGCGGCTGAGCGGATTCCGAGGACGGTGGGACCGGTGCGCGGCACCGGTCCCACCGTTCGTGCGTGCGGGGACCGCTCGGCCCCGCGACGAGAGCCGGTCGGCCCTTGGCGCAGGAAGATGCGCCCCCTCATGCATCGTGTTGCATCGGAGTTGCAACGGAACGGTATAGGCCCTGTGTTCGGCTTGAACTCGCCCCTAGCATCGGGTCCCCGTGGCCAGTGGGACACGGGCGAAGAACGTGCAGGGGGAGTGCGTCATGCTCGCAGCGGAAGTACCCGCGGAAGATTTCACCTATGGCCTGATCACGCCGGTGTTCGCCTTCCTCATGGCCGTCGTCGGCAGCGCCCTGGGACTGCGCTGCACGACCCGGGCGCTGAGCAGCGAACGCAACCGCCGGCCGGGATGGCTGGCGCTGGGGGCCCTGGCGATCGGTACCGGCATCTTCACGATGCACTTCATCGCGATGATGGGCTTCACCGTCCCGTCGATGAACCTGACCTACGACCTCGGCATCACCTACGCCAGCCTCGCGGTGGCGGTCGGGGTGGTCGGGGTCGGCGTGTTCCTGGTCGGCTACGCGCCCCGCAGCAACCTCACGCTCGCCGCCGGCGGCGTGATCACGGGGCTGGGCGTCGCCGCCATGCACTACATGGGCATGGCCGGGATGGACATGGCCGGCGTCATGCGGTTCGACACGGTGACCGTCGGCATCTCGGTGGCCATCGCGGTGGTGGCCGCCACCGTCGCGCTGTGGTTCGCCGTCAATGTCAGCGGCTTCGCCGCCTCGCTGGGGGCCAGCGCCATCATGGGCGTCGCGGTCACCGGCATGCACTACGCGGGGATGGCCGCCGTCTCGGTCCACACGCACGGCGCCGCCACCACCGGCGGCGGCCACGCGCAGGTGGAGATCCTCATGCCGGCACTGGTGGTGCCGATCGTCGTCCTCGTCTTCGTCGGCCTCTTCGTCGGCCTGGACCCGATGACGGTGCAGGACATCCACGAGCGGATGAACCAGGACGACAAGGATGGCACGGGCGACGCGGGGCGCGGGGGCGCCCGGCCGGCCGCGCGAGTCGAGCCCCGCGCCACCGGCGCCGGACCGGGCGCCGTACGGTGACACGGTGACGTCCCTGAACGAAGACCACCGCGAAGAGCCGCCTGCCCGAGGGCAGTTCGGCCCCGAGGCCACCGTCGAGATCGACCCCCGCCGTGTCCGCGGCGCCCGCTGCACCTACGCGCCCGAGCACGACGGGGAGCCCGATCCCGGCGAGGTCGTGTGGACCTGGGTGCCCTACGAGGAGAACGACGGCCGCGGCAAGGACCGTCCCGTGCTGGTGGTGGCGCACGAGGACGGCCCCGGACTCCTCGCGCTCCAGCTCACCTCGCGCCCCCGGGAGAACGACCACGAGTGGTTCTCCCTGGGGACGGGCCCCTGGGACCGCCAGGGGCGCGAGTCCTGGGTGGACCTCGACCGGGTGCTCCGCATCCACCCGCAGGGCATGCGCCGCGAGGCGTGCGCCCTGGACCGGGCACGGTTCCAGGCCGTTGCCCATCGGCTCCAGCAGCTGTACGGCTGGAGCTGACGCGACACCCCTCGCCGCTGCGCCCCGACACGTACCCGGCGGGTCGTCCCTCCCGCTCGTCGCACCCGCTCGCCCGGCATGGCCCGCCACGCCCCGCCGGGTGCGCCGCCGTGCGGTGGCCGCGGCCTAGGCTGCGGCCATGACGGACACCTCACAGCCCTCGGCGGACGCGCAGGACGCCCCGACGCCGCTCCGGCCGCTCCCGGCGGACTGGGATCGCGCCCTGGCCATCGCCGCCCACCCCGACGACCTGGAGTACGGGGCCGCGGCCGCCGTCGCGGAGTGGACCGCCGCCGGCAAGGACGTCGCGTACCTGCTCGTGACCCGGGGCGAGGCGGGTATCGACGGGATCGAGCCCGAGCGGTGCGGCCCGCTGCGGGAGCGCGAGCAGCGGGCCGGCGCCGAGCGGGTGGGTGTCCGGGCGGTGGAGTTCCTGGACCACCGCGACGGCGTCGTCGAGGGCGGTGTCGCCCTGCGGCGGGAACTGGCCGCCGCGATCCGCCGCCACCGGCCGCAGCTCCTGGTCACGCTGAACCACCGGGAGCACTTCGGCGACCGGGCGGCGCTCAACACCCCCGACCACCGCGCCGTCGGCCAGGCGGCCATCGACGCCGCCGGGGACGCGGGCAACCGCTGGATCTTCCGCGAGCAGCTCGACACCGCCGCTTTCCGGGCCGACCCCGGCAGCGCCTCCGGGCCGGGGCAGGACGGGCGGCTCGCCCCCTGGAACGGCGTGCGGTGGATCGCGGTGGCAGCGTCCCCACAGGCCACCCATGCCCAGCCGGTCGGTGAGGAGTCCCTGCGGCGCGCGGTCGCCTCGCTGGGGGAACACCGCGCCTACCTGGAAGGGCTGGGCGTCGACCCCGGCCCCTACGCCGCCGACCTCGTCGAGGGGGCGGCGGACGCGGCGGCGGAGCGGTTCGACGGGCGCCGCTGCGTGCCCTTCGAGCTCTTCCCGCGCTGACCCGCCCGCCCGGCCCCCGCCGGTCTGCCTCCGCAGCCCGGCCGGGCCTTCCCGCAGGCCGCCCCCGCGGCGGGCCGATGGTCCCGAAACGGACGGCACCACGTCCCGCCGGAATTCCTTCCGGTCGCCTTTCGCTGTGACGTGTCGCACCCGGAATCCGGCCTTTACTAACCTGCATAGCGGAAATGCGGGACCGAGGTCCGGGACCTTTGTCCCGGCGCGGCGGGGAATTGTGCCGTGCCGGTTCCGGTATCTCGGCCGAGGAGTCGTTCCCTCCCCCGGTCCCGGCCGCCGTGCGCCGCTTGGGCTCGCCGGTGCGGCGGTCGCGGGCCCCTGCGCGGGCAGCTCCGGAAGGGACCAATTTCCCCCGTCGAAATCTACGGCCGTTGTTAGTGGAAAGCACTGTTTGAAGCCTCCGGAAAAGCCCTCTATCAATGGTGGTGGCGCTCGAAGAAATCCGGCGCCCCCCACACATCGGAGGATTCACCGGAATGTCCCGCACTCACCTGTCCCGCGCCTTCCTTCCCCGGCTCCGCAGCCGGGCCGGAACCCTGACCATCGGCGCCTGCGCCGCGGCCCTCCTGGCCGGCGGCGGGGTCGCGCAGGCGACCGGCAACGCGGACCTCTTCGGCACCAGCAGCTCCACCGAGCTGGCGCACTACGCGGCCACCCAGGCCGATCTGCGGCAGAGCGGCTCCGCCACGGACGCCAAGCTGGCCATCGACGGCAAGGCGACCGAGGTGCAGACCGCCGTCGACCGCGCGGCGAAGCAGGCCGAGGCCGAGAAGGCCGCCGAGGCCAAGGCGGCCAAGGAGAAGAAGGCGGCCGAGCAGAAGGCCAACGGCTGGACCGCCCCGATCTCCGGCGGCTACACCATCAGCGCGACCTACGGCAACAGCGGCAACCGCTGGGCCGCGGGCCACAGCGGCCAGGACTACGCCGTCTCCAGCGGCACCGCCGTGCACTCGGTCGCCAAGGGCACCGTCGTCAAGGCCGGCGGCAACGGCGCCGGCGACGGCCCCGCCTACGGCAACGCCGTGGTGGTGAAGCACGAGAACGGCACCTACTCCCAGTACGCGCACCTCTCCAACGTCCAGGTCTCCGTCGGCGACCAGGTGACGTCGGGCGAGCAGATAGCCCGCTCCGGCAACACCGGCAACAGCAGCGGCCCCCACCTGCACCTGGAGATCCGCACCACCCCGGACTACGGCTCGGCGATCGACCCTGCCAAGTTCCTGCGGGACAAGGGCGTCGGCTGACGCCGGACAGGAGAACCGCTGCGCACCGACGGGCCGGCGGCCGGGCGAGGAGCCCGGCCGCCGGCCCGTCGCCGCGGTGTGTCAGGAGACCGGTTCCGGCGACCTCACCCCGGAGCTCAGCGCCGCCCGCACCACGTCGGGGTAGTCGGTGATGATGCCGTCGACGCCGAGCCCGGCCAGCGCGAAGGCGGTGGGCCCGTCGTTGACCGTCCAGACGTTCACCTGGAGCGTGCGGCCGTGCGCGCCCCGCAGCTCCTTGATCGCCGCCACGTAGTCGGCGGTCACCGTGGTGTGGCGGGGGTTGATCTGGTCGACGTACTCCGCGTGGCGGGGCAGCTCCGCCACCGGGGGATTGCCCAGCAGCCCGGTCCGGACCCGCGGGGCCAGCTCGTGGAGAACCCGGACCGAGGCGGCGTCGAAGCTCTGCACCACCAGGGCGGTGCGCAGGGTGCGGGGGGTCAGCCAGCCGTGCTCCCGCAGCTCGGCGACGATGTCGGCCTCGATCCCGGGGTACAGCTCCGGCGACTTCACCTCCAGCAGCAGCTTCTGCCCGTGCTCCGCCATGCGGTCCAGCACCTCGCCGAGCGTGGGGACCCGCTCGCCCGCGAAGTCGGGCCCGTACCAGGAGCCGGCGTCGAGCTCGGCGATCTCCGGGTAGGAGAAGTCCGTCAGCGCCCACGGCGCGCGGTCGGGATGGCGCTCCGGTGCGTCGGTGGTGCGGGCCAGGTCGTTGTCGTGCAGCACCACCAGCTCGCCGTCACCGGCGCGCTGGACGTCCACCTCCACCCATTCCACGTCCAGCTCGGCGGCGGCGTCCACCGCGGCCAGCGTGTTCTCCGGGGCGTGGCCGGAGGCGCCGCGGTGGGCGACCACGTCCGGCCCGGGGCCGTGCGCGGGCGCCGGTGCGCCCGCCGCCGCGTGGGCCGGCCC
>NZ_JAAVJD010000071.1 GCF_012033735.1 Streptomyces lonarensis
GGCAGCGCCCGCCGCCGCCGTGCCCGCCGCCCCTACCGCCCCGGGAGCCGCCTCATGACCGCCCCGCACCGTGCGCCCCGACTGGCCGTGGTCGCCGCCGGCACCGGCGTACCCTCCAGCACCGGGCTGCTCGCCGACCGGCTGGGCACCGCCGTCTCCGCCGCGCTCGCCGAGCGTGACGCGGCGCCCCACGTCGACCGCGTGGAACTGCGCGACCTCGCCACGGCGATCGCCGGTGCCCTCGTCACCCAGGTGCCCGACCGGCGGCTCACGGCCGCGCTCGACACCGTCCGGCACGCCGACGCCCTGATCGTCGTCACCCCCGTCTACAACGCCTCCTACAGCGGGCTCTTCAAGTCGTTCTTCGACCTGCTGCGCCCCGAGGACCTGGCCGGGACGCCGCTGCTCGCCGCCGCGACCGGCGGCACGCCGCGCCACTCGCTGGTGATCGACCACGCCCTCCGCCCGCTCTTCGGCTACCTGCGGGCGGTCACCGTGCCCACCGGGGTCTACGCCGCCACCGCCGACTTCGGCAGCCACCGCGGCGCCGCGGCGGAGGGAGAAGCCCCGCTGGCGGAGCGTATCGCCCGCGCCGCCGGTGAACTGGCCGAACTGACGGCTGGCCGGCTCCCCGCCCCCGACGCCCCGCATGGGGCGGCCGGGGGGCACGGGGCGCACGGGGTGGACCGGCGCAGCGCCCCGCACGGGGCGGACGGCGTCCACGGGCCGGACGGGGCACACGGGCCGGACGGGGAGGACGCGCCGGCGGACCCCGGCCTCTTCGGGCCGGACGGCGACCTGCCCGAGGTCGTGCCCTTCGCCCAGCAGCTCGCCGCCGTGCGGCGCGGCTGAGGGGGTGTGCGATCCTGAGCGCGCGCCGGCGACACGGCGCCCAACAGGCGAACAAGGGGACGACTGCATGACGGCCACGTACGAGCAGCTGCGGCACAAGGAACCGGGCGTCCTCGCCCGGCCCCGCGAACTCGTCGTGGCCGTCGCGCCCCTCAAGAGCCGGGTGAACCTCTCCACCATCCTGCGGGCCGCCGGCTGCTGCGGCGTCACCCGCGTCATCGCCTGCGGCAACGCCAAGGTCGACCCGACCGTGGCCCGGGACAGCCTCGAGCAGATCACGGTCGAGCACCGGCGCACCCTGCCGCCGGTGCTGAAGGCCCTCCGTGAGGACGGCTACCGCGTCGTCGGCCTGGAGCAGACCACCAACTCGGTCAGCCTCCACGAGTACCGCTTCCCCCGCCGGACCGCGCTGGTGGTGGGCAACGAACGGCTCGGGATCACCGAGGAGGAACTGCGGTACGTCGACGACTGCGTCGAGATCCCGGTCTGGGGCGCGCCGCACAGCTACAACGTCGCGACCGCGACCTCCATGGGGCTGTACGAGTACTGCCGCCAGTTCCCCGAAGGCTGACCCGCCGCTGCGGCCGTCCGACCCGGCGCCGCGCAGCCGGCGGTCATCTTGCGCCAGGGTTGTGCCGGCCGAGCACTCGGCGCTGTGCGGCGGTGGGGGACCGGCCGGGCGCCGGGCGCCTGGCGCCCCATGCCCCATGCCCCATGCCCCACGCCCTGCGGTGCCGTCGGCGCCGGCGCGGGGCGCCCCAGGACGGGTGCTGGGTGAATGCGCCCCGAGGCGTGCTGGGCAGCGCGCGCCACACGTAGGCACCGGTAGGTGCGCTCCGAGGCGCGGTCGGCGGCGCGCGCAGAGGACTGAGCGCCGCCGGGCGTTTCAGGCCCCGCTGCAGCTGCCGCACCTGGCCCCCACGGTGTCCGCCCCATACGGCACCGTGCGGCGGAGCCGCATGCGCAGCCCGCGCGCCGCGGCGCCCCGTGCGCCGCAGCTTGGTGCGGTGTCCGCGCCGTGCGGGCTGCGCGGACATGTCGCGACTCGTGCGGTGACCGCCCGCCCCATGCGTCGCCGCAACGCCCCGTGCGCCGCAACGCCCCGTGCCCCGCAGCCTCGGGCGGCACCCGCCCCATGCGGGCTGTGGGGCATGCCGCGCTCGACCGGCGACCGCCCCATGCGGGTCGTGCGGGACGAGTCGCGCCCCGTGCGACACCGCGCCCGCCCCATGCGGGCCCGCGGCGCCTCGTGCGGCAGGCGTGCCACGCGGCGGGTCTCGCGCCGGGGGCTCCGAGGTCGCAGGTCAGCGTCCGGAGCGCGCCCGGCGCTCCATGCGTCCCAGTAGCCGCGCGGCGCGTTCCAGCACCTCGTCCACGGTGCCGGGCAGCCTGTCGCGCACCGGCGCCCAGAACGCGTCGTCGGGCGCTGCCGAGACCGTGACCCGTTCCCCGTCCGCCCACTCCTCGTCGTACGCCAGTTGCCACGAGTGCAGACAGGTACGCGCCCCGTCCGCCGCGGCGGCCCGGTCGAACAGCGGGTCCCCCTCGATGGGATGGCCGATCCACGCCAGGTGCACCCGGATCTGGTGCCGCCGCCCGGTCACCGGCCGGACCACCAGCACGGTGTGCCGCTCGTCCCGCCACACCGTGGCGAAGAGCGTCTTCGACGGATAGGTGCGGACCTTCGCCAGGACATCGCCCTCGGCCACGCTCCACCGGCCGCCTTCACCGCGGATCGACTCGCGCGGTGCCGCCACGCGCACGCGCGACTTGCGGCCCACGCTCAGCGGCAGCTCCACCTCGCCCTCCTCCGGCAGCACCGGGCCGGCCCCGGGCAGGCCGTCGTTGCGCACGACGGCGAGATACGCCTTGCCGACGCTCCGCCGGTTGAACTGCCGCGCGAGATCGGCGTGTACCGGCAGCGACCGGGCGAGGAGCACGACGCCCGAGGTCACCTTGTCGATCCGGTGGGCCGGCATCAGCCACTCGCCGGCGTCCTTCGCCAACTGCATCAGGTCGGTGTCGTGGCGTTCTCCGACCACCGAGACGTCGGCCGGCTTGTCGATGACCAGCACCGCTTCGTCCTCGCGGACGGTCGTGCGGCGGCGGATGGTCGGCCAGTCCGAGTCGGTGGTGGCGGCGCGCGCCCCGCCATCCGCCCCCGGGGCCTCGCCCGTCGCCGTCTCCGCCGGTGCTCCGTTGTGCCGCGTCGCCATCGTCCCGCTCGCCGTCGTGTGCCGTGTCCCCGGTCGCGGGGCCCCGCGGCGGGCGCTCCACTGTACGGGACGGTGCGGAGACGCCCCGCCCCGTGCGCGCCCCGTGCGTGGACCGCCCGGCGACCCCACGGGGCGCGCACGGGGCGGCGACCGCACGGGGTGCGGCGCTCGGTCAGCGGTCCGTGTCGATCTTCTTCATCGTCAGATGGGAGCCGATCCGCAGGACGCCCGGCAGCCCGCTCAGCTTCTCCGTCAGGAAGGTCTCGTACGCAGCGTGGTCGGCCACCGCGACCCGGATGAAGTAGTCGGGGCGGCTGCCGAACATCCGGCGCAGTTCGACGACCTCCTCGCAGGCGGCGAGCGTCTCCTCGAACTGCTCGAACGTCGCCCGGTCGGTGGCGCTGATCTCGACGTCGACCAGCACCTCCAGAGCCCGCCCGACCGCGTGCGGATCGACCACGGCGTGGTACCCGAGGATGACCCCCGCCTCCTCCAGCCGCTTCACCCGCCGTAGGCAGGGCGGGGGAGTGAGCCCCACCCGCCGGGCCAACTCGACATTGGTCAGTCGCCCATCCCGAGACAGCTGAAACAGAATTTCACGATCGATGGCATCAAGGGTTGTTTCATTGCGCACGGTGGCAGCATAGCGGCACGATGAGTCATCACAATGCGTGAAGATTGTTCTAATCTTCTGCTCATGACTCGCGTGCTTCTTCCCGACGCCGGGCGCCCCAGCATCACCCCACCGGCCGAGCGGGAGACGCGACCGGCGGCCGCCGCCCTGCGGGACTCCTTCTCGGTCGGCATCGCCCTGGTGCCCCTCGGCCTGGCCTTCGGCATGGTCCTCACCCAGTCCGGGCTCGACTGGTGGTGGGCGACCGTCTTCACCGCCCTCATCTACGCCGGATCGTTCGAGTTCCTGCTGATCGGCCTGGCCACCGCTGTGACACCGCTGGGAACCATCGCCCTCACGGCGATGCTGGTGAACCTCCGGCACGTCTTCTACGCGCTCTCGTTCCCTCTGCACCGGGTCCGCGGCGTCCGCGCCAAGCTCTACAGCACGTTCGCCATGACCGACGAGGCCTACGCCCTCACCGCGACCGCCGCCTCCCGCACCTGGTCCGGCCCCCGCATCGTCCGGCTCCAGCTGTACCTGCACCTCTACTGGATCGTCGGCGGCACCGTCGGGGCGCTCCTCGGCGCCCTCATCGGGGACTCGGTGGCCGGCCTCGACTTCGCACTCCCCGCGCTCTTCACCGTGATGGCCATCGACGCGGCGCGCGAGCGGCCCGACGACGTCAGCGGTCCGGCGTGCGCCTTCGTCGCGGCGGTGGTCGCGGCCGTCGTCGCACCCGGTCAGATGCTCCCCGTCGCCTTCGCCCTGCTCACCCTCGCGCTCCTCATAGCGTTGGGCGCCTCCCGGCTCCGGAGCCGACGTGCCTGAGACCCCGTACCTCCTCGCAGCCGTCGCCGTCACCGTCGCGGTCACCTGGGCGCTGCGTGCACTCCCCTTCGTCGCTCTCGCCCCGCTGCGCGAGAGCCGCACCCTCCACTACCTCGGCCTGCGGATGCCGACCGGCGTGCTGGTGGTCCTCGTCGTCTACTGCCTGCGGGACGTCCCGTACGCCGCCAACGCCTGGATGGCGCCGGCCGCCGCGTTGGCCGTCACCGCCGGACTCCACCTCTGGCGCCGCAACGTCCTGCTCAGCATCACCGCGGGCACCGCGGTCCACGTGGTGCTGCTGAACCTCTGAGCACCCGCCGGCCCGGCAGGCCGCCACCCGGCGCCACCGCAGGTCAGCATGGCGGTTGCCCGGGCGGGCGTTCTGTGCGGGTGGTGAGCCGGTAGTCGACCCGCGCGTCCGCGTACTCCTCGCCCGCCGCCACCCGGTCCGGGAGGTTCTCCCGCTCGGACTCCGAGGCGGAGACGACCCCCGGGCCGTCGCGGAAGGCGACCTCGGCGTCGGGTTCTTCCTCGAACCGCAGCCGCCGCGTGCGCAGGTGAGCGCTGACGCCGATCTCCGGCGGCTTCGGACGGTCTGCCTGCGGCAGTCACGGAGGGCGGCGCCGCGTGGCCCGGCCGCCGGCCGCCGGCTCGCGGCGCCGACTGCGGCGCTCCTCGGCGGACGGGCTCGGGCGGCGCGGCCGGCCGGTGCCGGTCCGCGCGGTGGCGCGGCGCTCCACCCGCTCGGCTCCTTTCTCCGCCCCCCTGCCGGCGGGGTCGGGAGCGCTGCGCTTCTTCTTGCGCTTCGGGGCCTCCGCCGTGACGCCGTCCTCGTCCGTGCCTTCGCTGCCCCGTCCCCGGGTCCCGTCCGCGGCACCCATGGCGTCGGGGGCTGCGTCCTCGCCAGCAGCCCCGGTCTCGCCGGCGGTGCCCACGGCATCGTCCGTCAGCTCGCCCGTTGCGTCCACGACGGACTCCGCCGCGTCTCCGACCGCGTCGGAGGCGCTCCCACCCACCGATTCGACGGCCCGCGACGCGTGCCCGGCGGTATCGGCGGCGGCGCGGCCGACCTCGGGCACCGCCTTCGCGGCGGCGCTGCCGACGCTCTCCGTCGCCGACTCCGCCGCCCGGGCGACGTGCGCCACGATCTCCGGGTTCTTCGCGAGCGTGGTCAGCGCCGTCTCGATCATCGACGCGACGTTGTCGAGGTGCACCTGCAGCAGCGCCTGGGCCTCGACGCCGCGGATTCCGACGTTCAACCGTCCCAAGGAGACATCCGCACCCACGTTGATCTTCAGCAGGTCCAGCAGTTCGGCGCGCAGCGTGACACTGGCCCGCAGGTCCTCGGCCTCGACCTCGACCTCCTCGACGTTCAGCACCGGTACGTCGAGTGTCACGTCGGGTGCCGGGGACCCGTCGGCGTCGTACTCCTCGGGAAGTCGGTCGTCGCTCATGCAGCAGCCTCCGGGAACGGGGGCGGGATCACGGCCCGATGGGGAGCGCCGGCGGGGCGGGCGGCCGTCACCGCTCGTCCTCTTCCGGCTCTTCCTCGTCGTCCTCCTCGTACTCCTCCTCTTCGTCGCCGTCGCTCTCGTCGGCGGACTCCGGGCCGTCCTCCTCGCTCTCGTCCTCGTCCTCCTCGGACTCGGCGGCCTCCATGGCCTCCTCGTGGGTGCGGACGACCTCGCCGTCACGGATCTCGCCGCGCCAGCCCTCGATCTCCGGGTCCGCGGACAGCGTGACGTAGCGCTGGAAGTTCTTCATGTCCAGGCGCAGCCGACGTCCCTGAGCGCGCCACAGGTTGCCGAGCTTCTCGAAGAACCCGCTGGGCGAGTACTCCACCACCGCGATCACGCGCGTCAGGCTCGGACCCAGTTCGTGGAAGGTGACCGCCCCGTAGGTGGTGCCCTTCGCTCCTTCGGAGCTCCAGATCACCCGGTCGTCGGGCACCTGCTCCTCGATCGTCGACTCGTACTCCCGGCTGGAGAACACCATCTTGAATCCCCAGGTGGACTTCTCGTCCTCCTGCTGGGTGACGTTGGTGACGCCCTTGGCCCAGGTGCCGAAGTCCTCGAACTCGGTCCAGTGGTTGTAGCAGACCGACCGCGGCACACCGACGTCGATGGCCTCGATGATCGCCGTGACCTTGGTCAGGAAGGCGTGGTCGTCGCCCTCCCCGGCAGCCGGCTCGCTGTCCTCGTCCGGCCCCATCCCCGGCACGTGCCGTGTGATGCCTTCCTTGAGGGACCCGGCAGTCGCCGCCGCCGGGTTCTCGCCCTTGAGTACCCGGCCGGCGACGTCAGGCACGACCTTGCTGCCGGTCGCCGACTCGGCGGCACGCAGCCCGGAGTCCTTGATCTTGTCGCCGGTGGCGCGCACCGCGGCCTTCGCCTGGGCGGCGAGCATGCGCATCAGTTCGTCACGAACCTTGCCCATCGCCTCGGGCAGCGGACCGGCTTCCTTCTGCTGTGTGGGGGTCATCAGCTCTCATCTCCCCGCCGTGCCCGCGTGGCCGCGGTGCTGCGGCGTGCGCTGCGCTTGGCGCGGGGCGACCGCGATGGCCGTTCACCGCTGCCGCTCCGTCCCTGCGCCGTGTCGTCGGTGCCTGTCCCGTCGGCGTCCCTGGTGGCGCGACCTCCGGAGGTGGTCTTCCGGGCACCGGTCTTCTTCGTGCCCGACGTCGCACCCGACGTCTTCGCGGCGGTCTTCTTGGTGGTCGTCTTCTTCGCGGTGGTCTTCGTGGCCGCCGGCTTCTTCGCGGCCTTCTTCGCGGGCGCCTTCTTCGTGGCCGCCGGCTTCTTCGTGGCCGTCTTGTTCGCGGCCCCGGTTCGCGAGCGCGTCTTCCCGTCGGAAGGGCCGGGGGCATCGGATTCCTCAGCCGCCGGCCCGCTCTCGCGGGCCCGGCCGGTGGACTTCTTGCCTCCGGTGGTCTTCCGGGCGCCTGCGCGGCCCGAGGCCGTCCGGGACGCCGACGTCGCCGAGTCCTCCGCCGCTTCCTCGTCAGACAGCTCCGGCTCCTCGTCCCACTCCTCGTCCTCGTCGTCGTCGCCGGCTTCGTCGGCTTCGACGTCCTCGTCTGTCTCCCCGTCCTCGTCGTCCGGCGCCTCGCTCACATCCTCGTAGGCGTCCTCGGCGTCGTCCGTCTCCGCGCCGTCGTCGAAGGACTCCGCCTCGTCGTCGGCATCCGTCTCCGCGTCGTCCGTCTCCTCGGCCTCGTCGGACGCCTCCCCGCCACCGTCGTCCCGGCGCTCGTCGGAGGCGCCCTCGCGCTGCGCCTGCTTCGCCGTCAGCGCCTCGGTCCGGGCGGCCAACGCGGACGCGAGGGAGGAGGCCCCCTGCCGGACCCCGGAGTCGAGCGTCGAACGTCCGGAGGCGATGACGCCACTGCCCGCGCTGCTCAGCCGCTCCATCAGCGACGAGTTCTCCAGCTGCTGCACCTTGTCCTTGGCCGCCTCCGCGGGATGGGGGCCCTTGCCCCGGCGGCCCAGCGCGACCCCGGCCAGGGCGAGGGCCACCTTGGCGCGCTTGGTGCGGCCCAGCAGGTAGCCGGCAGCCACCCCCGCCGCCATGGCAGAACTGGAACGTCCCATGGTTTTCGCCTTCTCTCGGTCGAGGCCGAACCCCGCCTCCGGAGCTGCTGCGGCGGGCCGACGCCGCGCCACCGAGTCGCGGAGCCCTTGCCCGTCCGCCGGACCGCGCCCCCTGCCTCCGCGGCATCGGGCCGCGGCGCCCGGGGCAGCGATGAACCTGAGGCGGATCGCTCGCCCCTCCATTGGAACGCCCGGCCGCGGTGGCCGCATGTGCAGAGGGGACAGCAGCACCCTGCGGCGGCCGGGCCACCCGGGCGCGATCGGCCCCCGCGCCCGGGGCGGCTCAGGGAGCGGAGTCGTCGAGCTCCGCCAGCCCGGACTCCCACCGGTCCCGGCGCTCCTGGTCGCTCTGCTCCCACCACGGGGTGCCGCGCTCACCCAGCGCGGTCTTCGCGAGGTGCACCCGGGAACGCGCGCGGCGTTCCGCGTCCTCGTCGCCCGCCCGCAGGGCGGAGCCGACCCCGCGGCGTGCCGCCATGAGGTGGTGCCGCAGCCGTTCCCCGACCTCCTCGGGGAGCGCCGGGTCGGTCGCCCGCCAGCGTCGGCCCTTGATCAGCACGTAGCGGCCGTCGTCCGTCGTGCGGGGAGTCCGGTCGGCCATGCCGCGATCCTGCCCCGTCCCGCCCGGGGCGGCGACCCGACGCACCGCCCCGCCGACCGGCGCCGCCCCGTGCGCCGCCCCGTGCGGCAGGTGTGGGACACGGGGCGGGGCAGCCGCACCGTCGCCACCGAGCCGTCACCCCGCTGACGGGTCCCGGCTTGTCGGCCCGGCAGGATGGGCCGACTCTGGAGCGGGGGCCGCTGCCGCCGCGGTGGCGGGCACGGCGAGACCGCTGGAGGCGGCATGGCGCAGGGCGCGTGCGGACCGGTGGACGACCCCTGGGCCGACGTACCGGACGAGGCCGCGACCGCGCGCGCCATTCTCGACCTCTCGGGAACCGTCGTCCGCTGGAACGACGGCGCGCACCGCCTGCTGGGAGCGACCGCCGACGGCATCGTGGGGCGCCCCGCAGCGGAACTGCTCGCCGACCCGGCGGTCGCCACGCGGGTCGGCCCCGCCCTCCGAGGGCGCCTCCGCTGGCACGGCACGCTCGACCTGCGGCACCGGGACGGGCGCACCGTGCCCGTCCGGCTCGTCGCCCACCGGCTCACCGACGACACCTGGGGCCCTCCCGGCTGGCTCGTGGTCAGCGCGCTGGCCGGCACCGAGGCGACCCAGGCCGACATCGACCTCCCCCGCGACGCCTTCCGACACGCACCGAACGCGCTCGCGCTGTACGACACCGACGTCCGGCTGCGGCGCGCCAACCTCGCGATGGAACGGGTCCTGGGCCTGCGCGAGGACGACATACGGGGCCTGCGCCTCTCCGAGATCGGCGGGAAACCCCAGAGCATGGAGCTGGAACGCCAGGTCCGGGAGGTCGCGCTCGGCGGCGCGCCCCGCGACGTCCGCACCCGGCTGCGCACCGGGGGCGAGGCGCGTGAGCACGCCTGGATGGGGCGGCTCGCCCCGGTGCGCGACGGCGCGGACCGGCTGGTGGCGGTGGCGCTCTCCGCGGTCGACCTCAGCCGGGAGGACGACGCCCGCAGCCGCCTCCAACTCATCAACGACGCCGGTACCCGCATCGGCACCACCCTGGAGGTCGGCCGGACCGCCCAGGAGTTCGCGGACGTCTGCGTCCCCCGGCTGGCGGACTTCGTCAGCGTCGACCTGCTCCAGGAGCCCCGCGACCCCGGCGCCGACACCGACTGGCCCTCGGAGGGCTACGTGCGGCTGCGCCGCGTCGCCCACACCTCGGTGACCGCCGGCACCCCCGAGGCCATGGTTCCCGTCGGCGCCGTCTGGGACCACCCGATGGCCGCCGGGACCGTGCACGCCCTGCTCTCCGGCGAACCCGTCGCGGTGCACCGCGGCGAGCCGGACTTCCTCGCCTGGGTGGCGCAGGACCCGGTACGGAGCCGGCGCGCGGCCGAACTCGGGGTCCACGCGGTCCTCGCGGTCCCCCTGACCTCCCGCCGCAAGACCCTCGGCGTCGCCCTGCTCCTGCGTTATCGGCGCCCCGAACGGTTCGCCCCCGACGACGTGCTGCTGGCCCGGGAGATCGCCTCACGCGCCGCCGTCTCCCTCGACAACGCGCAACGGTTCACGAAGGAGCGCGACACCGCGCTCGCCCTGCAGCGCAGCCTGCTGCCGCGCACCCTCCCGCAGCGCTCCGCCGTCGACGTCGCCCACCGCTACCTGGCCGCCTCCGGCCACAGCGGGGTCGGCGGCGACTGGTTCGACGTGATCGCGCTCTCCGGGGCGCGGGTCGCCCTGGTCGTCGGCGACGTGGTGGGCCACGGCGTCCAGGCATCCGCGACCATGGGGCGGCTCCGCACCGCCGTGCGGACGCTGTCCGACGTCGACCTGCCACCCGACGAACTGATCGCCCACCTGGACGACCTGGTGGTGCGCCTCGCCGACGAGACCGGCGGTGGGGAGAGCGCCGGCGACATCGGCGCCACCTGCCTGTACGCCGTCTACGACCCGGTCTCCGGGATGTGCAGCATGGCGCGCGCCGGCCACCCGCCGCCGGTGCTCGCCTCGCCGGACGGCACCGCCGTCGAGACGCTCGAGGTGCCCCCCGGTCCGCCGCTGGGCCTGGGCGGCCTCCCTTTCGAAGCCGCCGAGTTCCGACTTCCCCCCGGGTCGGTGCTCGCGCTCTTCACCGACGGGCTGGTGGAGCGGCGGGACCGCGACGTCGACGCCGGCTACCGGGCGCTGCACGCCGCTCTCGCCCGCCCGGCGGCTACGCTCGACGAGCGGTGCGCCGGCGTGCTCGACGCGCTCCTCCCCGACGAGGCGCCCACCGACGACGTCGCGCTCCTCATGGCCACCACGCGGGTGCTCGACGCGGCGCACGTCATCACCTGGGACGTGCCGCACGAACCCGCCGCCTGCGCCACCGCCCGCCGGGAGGTCTCCGAACAGCTCGACCGCTGGGGACTCTCGGAGGCGGCGTTCACCACCGAACTGGTGGTGACCGAACTGCTGACCAACGCGATCCGCCACGCCACCGGCCCTGTCCGGCTCCGACTCATCCTCGACGACACCCTGATCTGCGAGGTGTCGGATACCAGCGCCACCTCGCCGCACATGCGCCGGGCCGGAACCTTCGACGAGGGCGGCCGCGGTCTGATGCTCGTCGCCCAGCTCGCGCAGCGCTGGGGCACCCGCCACGGCCCGACCGGCAAGACCATCTGGGCCGAGCAGCAGCGACCCGACCGCGCCGGCGAGAGCTGAGCGCTGCGCACGGGGCGGGAACGGGCCGCTGCACGGCGCAAGGCGGGCAGGGCGGGCAGGGCGCGCACGGGGCGGGGCGGCGCCCGGAGCGCGCCGCCCCGTGCGCGACCCGGTCAGCACTCGATGACGTTGACCGCGAGCCCGCCCCGCGCCGTCTCCTTGTACTTGACCTTCATGTCCGCCCCGGTCTCCTTCATCGTCTTGATCGCCTTGTCCAGCGAGACGTGGTGGCGCCCGTCGCCGCGCAGCGACATGCGGGCCGCCGTGACGGCCTTGACCGCGGCCATGCCGTTCCGCTCGATGCAGGGGATCTGCACCAGGCCGCCCACGGGGTCGCAGGTCAGCCCCAGGTTGTGCTCGATGCCGATCTCTGCGGCGTTCTCCATCTGCTCGGCCGTCGCGCCCAGCACCTCCGCCAGGCCGCCCGCCGCCATCGAACAGGCCGACCCGACCTCGCCCTGACAGCCGACCTCCGCGCCCGAGATCGAGGCGTTCTCCTTGAACAGCATCCCGATGGCGCTCGCCGCCAGCAGGAACCGCACCACGCCGTCGTCGTCCGCGCCGGGCACGAACCGGGTGTAGTAGTGCAGCACCGCCGGGATGATCCCGGCCGCCCCGTTGGTGGGGGCGGTCACCACGCGGCCGCCGGCCGCGTTCTCCTCGTTGACCGCCATCGCGTAGAGCGTCACCCACTCCATGGTGTGCTCCGCGCGCTGGCCCTCGGCCCGCAGCTGCCGCGCGGTCTGCGCCGCGCGCCGCCGCACCTTCAAGCCGCCGGGGAGGATGCCCTCCCGCGTGAGGCCGCGTGCCACACACGCCTCCATCACGCCCCAGATCTCCAACAGCCCGGCCCGAACGTCCGCCTCGCTGCGCCAGGCCAGCTCGTTCTCCAGCATCAGCGCCGACACCGACAGACCCGTCTCCCGGGTCAGGCGCAGCAGTTCGTCGCCGGTGCGGAACGGATGGCGGAGCACGGTGTCGTCGAGCTTGATGCGGTCCTCGCCGACCGCGTCCTCGTCGACGACGAAACCGCCCCCCACCGAGTAGTAGGTCTTCTCCAGCAGCGGCCGGCGCTCCGTGTCGTAGGCGCAGAGCGTCATGCCGTTGGCGTGGTAGGGCAGCGAACGCCGACGGTGCAGCACCAGGTCCGACTCCGGGTCGAAGTCGACGGTGTGGCTGTCGCCTATGGCCGTCCCCAGCAGCCGCAGCCTCCGCTGCTCCCGAATCCGGTCGACCTCGGCGTCGGCGGTGTCCACGTCCACGGTGTCGGGGGCGTGCCCCTCCAGGCCCAGCAGCACCGCTTTCGGGGTGCCGTGGCCGTGGCCGGTCGCTCCGAGCGAGCCGAACAGCTCCGCCCGCACCGACGCGGTCGAGGCGAGCACGCCCTCCTTCTTCAACCGGTTGGCGAACATGCGCGCCGCGCGCATGGGGCCGACGGTGTGCGAGCTGGAGGGGCCGATGCCGATGGAGAAGAGATCGAAAGCGGAGAGGGCCACGGTTGCGGACTTCCTTGTCTGCTCGTGATGTCCCGCCCGGGTGGAGCGGTCGTCGCACGGGGCGGGCATGGGGGCGGGTCGCGCCCGGTGCCCGCACCACGGGGCGGCCCCGGGGGCCGCCCCGTGCGGCCGCCGCGCCGTTGCGCGGCGGCCGTGGGGTCACAGGCTCACAGGCCCGGGTACAGCGGGTACTTCTCCGCGAGCGCCGTGACACGCGCGGCGAGCGCCGCGGTGTCGGGCGACGGCTTCAGCGCCTCGGCGATGATGTCGGCGACCTCGCGGAAGTCGTCCGCCTGGAAGCCGCGCGTGGCGAGGGCCGGCGTGCCGATGCGCAGGCCGGAGGTCACCATCGGCGGGCGCGGGTCGTTGGGGACCGCGTTCCGGTTGACGGTGATGCCGACCTCGTGCAGCCGGTCCTCGGCCTGCTGGCCGTCCAGGTCGCTGTCGCGCAGGTCCACCAGGACCAGGTGGACGTCGGTGCCGCCGGAGAGCACCGAGACGCCGTGCTCGGTGACGTCGCTGCGCAGCAGGCGCTCGGCCAGCACCCGCGCCCCGTCGAGGGTGCGCTGCTGGCGGTCACGGAACTCGTCGCTCGCGGCGATCTTGAAAGAGACGGCCTTGGCGGCGATGACGTGCTCCAGCGGCCCGCCCTGCTGACCGGGGAAGACCGCCGAGTTGATCTTCTTGGCCAGCTCCTGCTTGGAGAGGATGACCCCGCCGCGCGGCCCGCCGAGGGTCTTGTGCGTCGTGGTGGTGACCACGTCGGCGTGGGGCACCGGGTTCGGGTGCAGCCCGGCCGCGACCAGACCGGCGAAGTGCGCCATGTCCACCATCAGCAGCGCGCCGACCTCGTCGGCGATCTGCCGGAACGCCGCGAAGTCCAACTGCCGCGGGTAGGCCGACCAGCCCGCGATGACCAGCTGCGGGCGGTGCTCGCGCGCGAGGCGGGCGACCTCCTCCATGTCGACCAGGCCGGTCTTCTCGTCCACGTGATACGGGACCACGTTGTAGAGCTTGCCGGAGAAGTTGATCTTCATGCCGTGGGTCAGGTGACCGCCGTGCGCCAGGTCCAGGCCCAGGATGGTGTCGCCCGGCTTGATCAGCGCGAACATCGCGGCCGCGTTGGCGGACGCGCCCGAGTGGGGCTGCACGTTCGCCGCCTCGGCGCCGAACAGCTCCTTCACGCGGTCCCGGGCGATGGTCTCGATGACGTCGACGTGCTCGCAGCCGCCGTAGTAGCGGCGGCCCGGGTAGCCCTCCGCGTACTTGTTCGTCAGCACGGAACCCTGCGCCTCCAGCGCCGCCACCGGCGCGAAGTTCTCGGAGGCGATCATCTCCAGCGTGGACTGCTGGCGGCGCAGCTCGGCGTCGACCGCTGCGGCGACGTCCGGGTCCACCTCGTGGAGCGAACTGTTGAGAAGAGACATGGGGCCTTCCTGGCCTTCCTGAGCCGAGGGCTGCGACCGGCCGTCCGCGGGGCGCGGGCGGCACGGCCGGAGGGGGCGGAGTGGTGCGGGAACGCGGCGGGTCGGACCGACCGACCGGTGCGAGGGGTCAGCCCGCGGTGAACGCGCTGTACTCGTCGGCCGACAGCAGGTCCGCCGGCTCCGAGTCCAGCCGCACCTTGAACAGCCAGCCGCCCTCGAACGGGGCGGAGTTCACCAGCGCGGGGTCGTCCACGACGTCCTGGTTGACCTCGGTGATCTCGCCCGTCACCGGGGAGTAGAGGTCGCTGACGGACTTGGTCGACTCCAGCTCGCCGCAGGTCTCACCGGCGGTCACCGCGGCACCGACGGCGGGCAGCTCGACGTACACCACGTCGCCCAGCGCGTCAGCGGCGTGCGCGGTGATACCGACCGTCGCGACGCCGTCGGTGGCCGGCGACAGCCACTCGTGCTCCTTGCTGTAGCGCAGCTGCTGGGGGTTGCTCATGGCGTGGATTCTCCCGGGTTGAGGTGGTGCGGGGTCGTGCGGTCTTGGCAGGTGGACGCGGCCCGCCCCCGCGGACGGGTCGGGCCGGCCCGGAGCGGACGGATCAGCGCGCCCGCTTGTAGAACGGTAGGGCAACGACCTGGTAGCTCTCCCGGGCGCCGCGGATGTCGACCCCCACGCCGGACTCCTCGGCGGTGGACGGGGCCGCGAACGCCCCGTCCACGAACGCCATCGCGATCGGTCGGCCCAGGGTGGGGGAGGGGGCCCCGGAGGTGACGGTGCCGATCGTGGCGCCGTCGGCGGAGACGACGCGGTACCCGGCGCGCGGCACCCGCCGGCCCTCGGCGACCAGGCCGACCAGCACCCGCGGCGCGGACTCCGCCGCGCGGTCGGCGGCGGCCTCCAGCGCGGTACGGCCCACGAAGTCGCCCGGCTTCTCGAACTTCACGACCCGGCCCAGCCCGGCGTCGAACGGAGTGGTTTCCCGCGTCAACTCGTGGCCGTACAGCGGCATACCGGCTTCCAGCCGCAGCGTGTCGCGGCAGGAGAGCCCGCACGGCACCAGGCCGTCGGCGGCACCGGCCGCCGTCAGCGCCGTCCACAGCGCCGCGGCGTCGGCGGGCGCCACGAACAGCTCGAACCCGTCCTCGCCGGTGTACCCGGTCCGGGCGATCAGCGCCTCCACGCCGGCGACGGTCCCCGGCAGCCCGGCGTAGTACTTCAGGCCGGCCAGGTCCGCGTCGGTGACGCGCGCGAGGATGCCCGCCGCCGCCGGTCCCTGCACCGCCAGCAGCGCGTAGGCGTCGCGGTCGTCCCGGACCTCCGCGTCGAACCCGGCCTGCCGCTCCCGCAGCGCGTCCAGCACCACCTGGGCGTTGGCGGCGTTGGCGACCACGAGGTACTTGTGCTCGGCGAGGCGGTAGACGATCAGGTCGTCCATGATTCCGCCGTCGGCGTCGCAGATCATGGTGTAGCGCGCCCGTCCGGGCTTCACCGCAGACAGGTGTCCGACCAGCGCGAAGTCGAGCAGCTCGCCCGCCCCCGGCCCGGTGACGGCGATCTCACCCATGTGCGAGAGGTCGAACAGCCCCGCGGCCTCGCGCACCGCGCGGTGCTCCTCGCGCTCACTGCCGTACCGCAGCGGCATGTCCCAGCCCGCGAAGTCGGTCATGGCGGCGCCGAGCGCGCGGTGGGTGGCGTCGAGCGCAGTCGTGCGCGGGGCGGAGGGCGTGCCGGAGGTGTCCGGAGCGGACGGGGGGACGGTCATCTGCTGGCTCCCGGGGTGTGGACGGTGACGGTGCGCGGGACGCACCCGTGCGGCGCGCCCTCCCCATCTGTCATCGGCACCTGAGAGGTTCGCCGGCCCCGTGCCGGGGGCGGCTTGCACCGTCGGTGGGGCCGTGCGGCACGGCCCGCTTTTCAGATCTGCCTTCCACGCGCGGTAGGTGGGCCTGAGAGATTCAAGGGAGGACTTGCTCCTTCGGCGCCCCGTGTGTCGGGGACTCTCCCGCGCGCGGTCGAACGGCCAGTGTGTGATTGTCGGCCCATCATCGCACGCGGGGCTCGTTCGGCCCCGCTGACCCGCCGCGCTCCGACCACCGCGGAGCGGGCCGGTCGGCAGAGTTCGGAACGGCCCGTCGCGGAGGCGCACGGGGCGGCCGTGACGCGAGGCGCCCCGCTGACCCGTCGCCTGCCCCGCCGCCCCGTGCCCGGCTGTCGCGCCAGGGCCCGCCACCGGCTGCCTCACCGTTCGCCTCCGCTGCTGGGCCGGGCACGGGCGCCCCGCGCACTGCATTAGGGTCAGCGTTCATGAGCGGAAGTGGGCCCGCACCGGGCGGAACGTGGCCGGCCAACGAGCTGGAGGAAACGCTGCAGGCGGCCGTCGGCAACCCCGAGGCCGGACCGCGGCTGATCGAGGTACTGGCGCGCAGCTCGCTGTGGGTCCCGCTGCCGGAGGGCGGCGGCCCGCAGAGCCCCAACCTCGACCTTCCCACCCTGGAGATCGAGGGCGGTGTCTACGTGCCCGTCTTCAGCTCGGTCGCGGAGTTCCACACCGCGGCGGGTTCCCACCTCTCGTTCGCCGTCGCCCCGGGCCAGGAGTTCGTGCGCGGCCTGCCGCCCCAGGTGGGCATCGTCGTCAACCCGGGAGGCACGATCGGCGCCCCGGTGCCCGCGCCCGCGGTCGCCGAGATCTGCCGGGTGGAGTTGGACGGTCTCACCACCGGGCGGCCGCGCGGCGCCCGGATGCGGCTCTTCGAGCCCGACTGGCAGCAGGAGCCGGTGGGCTTCCTCGGCTCGGTCGCCGGTGAACTGGCCGTCCTCGGCTACGTCCGCAGCGCGCGCCGCGGGCTGACCAGCGCCGAGGGCGGCGCCCCGTCGCTCTGCGTCGGGGTCGAGGTGGACGCCATCGAGCACCGCACCCACGGTGAGCTCCAGCAGGCGTTGGGGCGCGCCCTGGCGTTGCACCCGGTGGCCTGGCCCGTCCAGCTCGTCCTGATGGACGCCGCCGAGGACCCGCTGATCGACTGGCTACGGACCTGCATCACCCCGTTCCACCGCCGCGAGGACCAGTTCGCGGCCGACGGCGGTCACGGGCTGTAGCTCTCGGCGCCGGGCGCGCCCGGCGGGCGGTGTGCCCGGGGCCCGCGCGCCGCCGCGGCTGTCCGCCGCCACGCCCCGTGTCACCACCTCGCGCCGCCTGACGCGGCGGCGCGGCGGGGTGTCGCCGACCGCGGGCGCACTGCTTGGATGTTCCCGGCGAGCGCACCCGCGCGCGCCGACCGCGAACGGACGACGAGGGAGGCGTGCCCCCATGAGCGCGGGCCCCACCGTGGCCGAGCTGCGGACCCGGGTGACCGGGCCCGACCGTCTCGCGGCGTACGAGGACCTGCTCGCGGCCCTGGGCCGTCAGGACGTCGTCATGCCGGTGTGGGAGGGCGCGCCGGAGGACGACGACGCGCGCTTCGGGCTCCTGGAGGTCGACGGCCACGCCTACGCGCCGGGCTTCACCTCCCGGGAGCGACTGGTCGCTGCCGGCTGGGAACGCGGCCATGTCGTCCTGCCCTCCCGCTCGGTCGCCGCCGCGCTCTACCGTGAGCGGTGCGGACTCTGGCTCGACGCCCACGAGGCCGACGGCGGCCTGGGCGTCCCCTGGCTCGACCTGCGGCGGGTCGCGGAAGGGCTCGACCGGCTCGCGGCCGGCCCGCTCCACCTGGCGGAGCCACCCGCCGCGCTCACCGGCTTCTGCCGGCAGCTGGCAGCCGAGGCGGTGCACGTCCCCGGCGTGCGCCGACTGTGGCGCGCCTGGGTCCGGCCGGCCATGGGTGAGCCGCACCTGGCCGTCGGCGTCGAACTGGACGCGTCCGGCACAGCCGCGGCGTCACTGTCCCCGATGGTGCGGCGCGCGCTCCCGCTCCTCCCCGCGGGCGTCACCGCTGCCGGCGTGGACATGACGGACCCGTACGACCCGGTGGCGCTCTGGCTCCGTTCGGCTTCGGTGCCGTTCTACGACCGGGACGCCTCACCCGGCGCCCCCTGACCCGGTGACCTTCACCCCGGATCGCCTTACCCGCCGGTAGCTTCTCGCGGTAGCGTCACCCGTATGGTTCACAGCACACCCCGGGCCGCCACCGGTGACCCCGCACACGCCGACCCCGCCGCCCACGAGTTCGACCGCGACACCGCGCTCGTCCCCCGGGGCGATGCCACCTTCGACGCGGTGATCTCCGGCGGGTGGTCCGTCCTGGGCGCGGTCAACGGCGGCTACCTCAAAGCGCTCCTGGGGCGCGCGCTCAGCCGGACACTGCCCCACCCGCACCCCTGCACCGCCACCGCCCACTACCTCTCCGCCCCCACTCCCGGCCCCGCGGTCCTGCGCGCCACCGTGCTGCGCACGGGGCGGACGCTCTCCACCGGGACCGTCTCCCTCCACCAGACCGGCAGCGACGGCGCCGAGGTCGAACGCGTCCGCATGACCGCCACCCATGGCGACCTCGCGGCGCTGACCGACCACGTCGGCACCTCCGCGACGCCTCCGGCCGTCGCCCCCTACGACCGGTGCCTCGCCCTGGACGCGGCCGGCGCCCCGGGGGCGCTCACCGACACGCCGATCGTGGAGCGCCTCGCGTCGCGGCTCGACCCCGACTCGGTCGGCTGGGCGCTCGGCAACCCCTCGGGGCGCGGCCGGATGGCCGGCTGGTTCGCCTTCGCGGACGGCAGGGAGCCCGACCCGCTGTCCCTGCTGCTGGTGGGCGATGCCATGCCACCCGCCGCGTTCGACCTCGGGGTGGTCGGCTGGACCCCCACCGTGGAGTTGACCACCCACGTCCGGGCGCTCCCGCAGCCGGGGCCGCTGTGCGTCGTGACGGCCACCCGCAACCCCGCGGGCGGCTTCCTGGAGGAGGACGCCGAGATCTGGGACTCCGCAGGCCGGCTGGTCGCCCAGTCGCGGCAACTGGCGCGGATGCCGCGTACCGCCGCCGGCTGACGGGCCCGGCCGGGGCGCGCCCGTGCCCCGCAGCCGCCCGGCCGGGCGGCGTCCTCCTGGCCCCGTGTCCTCTCCCGCCGCCGTGTCCTCCCGGCGCCAGGTCCGGCCGGGGGGCGTCCGGCGCCAACCGGCACGGCCCCCACGGCTCTTACCGCTTCCCGACCCCCGGTTCGCCGCTCTCCGGCAGGGCACGCCGCTACCCCCGGGAGTATCGTGACGGAAAAGCCCCGATCAGGCAGGAAGTGGACGATTTATGTACACGGTGAAGAGCACACTGCCGGACGAAACCCTCAAGGTCGTGGGGGAGGCGCTGCAGGGCGCCCTCGTCGACCTGGTGGACCTCTCCCTCGTGGCCAAGCAGACGCACTGGAACGTCGTGGGCCCGCGCTTCCGCTCCATCCACCTGCAGCTGGACGAAGTGGTGGACAGCGCGCGCAGCTACTCGGACATCGTCGCCGAGCGCGCCTCCGCCCTCGGCATCTCCCCGGACGGACGCGTCGGCACCGTCGCGGGCAGCACCGGGATCGCCACCACCGCCGAGGGCTGGCAGCGTGACACCGACGCCGTCGCCACCCTGGTCGCAGCCCTCTCCGCCGTCGTCGCCCGGATGCGCGAACGCATGACCGCCACGGGCGAGGTGGACAGCGTCACCGAGGACATCTTCATCCAGGTGACCGGCGACCTCGAGAAGCACCACTGGATGTTCCAGGCCGAGAACGTCGGCTGAACCGGAGAGACCCGAACCGGCCCGGCACGGACGCCCCGCGTACCGACCGGGCCGACCGCTGCCCGCGGTGGCACGGGGCGCCGCGTTCCCGCACGGTCCCCTGTGGCGCTGCCGCGGTCCGCCGCACGAACGGGCCCCGTGTCGGTCTCGGCGGCTAGCGTGCCGGCCTGAACGAGCACCGCTGCGCAGCAGCTGCCGGGCCACTGCCGCAGCGCGACGGCCACGTCGCGGGCATCGAGTCGCTCCGACTCGACGGCGTCAGGCACTACTTCGGGTTCGACTACAGCAGTGACACCGTCGTCTCCCCACTGATCGACGATCCGCAGCTGATGGCGCGCTACGCGGCGGGCACCGATCGCCCCGAGGACTCCGGGAACTTCGAGGGCTCCGCGTACGGCGGCGACGCCGGGCGCCCCGACGGCTCCGGTGCCGCCGCGAGCTGAGGCGAATGCCCCCGGCGGGCCCACCGCCCGGCGGCGCGGCGCCCTCCGGCCCGGTCGGTCACCTGCCCCGGTCGGCCGCCTGCCCTCGGGGAGCGCGGCCGCGCGCAGCTCGACACCGCGCTCCGTCTCCCGCGTCCCGCCCTCGACGTGCTTGGCTCGGAGCATGGCAGACCCGAACGAGACCGCAGCAGCCGACGGAGCCGCCGCCCGGCTCCATGCCCGCCGAGACCTGGCCGTCGCCGCCGCCGTGCGGCGCGGCCTCCTCGACGACACCGCCCCGCTGATCGCCCTGCTCGACCTGCGCACGGTGCGCGAGACCGTCGCAGCCCTTCACGACGCCTTCGCCGCCACGGGCGACCCCGCACGCCCCGCGCTGCACACCTTCGCCGTCAAGGCCGGCTCTCTCGTCCCCGTGCTGCGGCTGCTCCGCGATCTCGGCATGGGGGCCGAGGTGGCCAGTCCCGGCGAACTGGCGCTGGCCCGCGCGGCGGGGGTCCCCGCGGAGCGAATCGTCCTGGACTCACCCGCGAAGACCACCACGGAGCTCCGGGAGGCATGGGCGCTGGGCGTCGCGATCAACGCCGACAACCCGCAGGAGCTCGTCCGCCTCGACACCCTCGCCGCCGACCGGCCGCCCCGGGCCCCCGTCGGCCTGCGCATCAACCCGCAGCTCGGCGCGGGCAGCATCGACGCCATGAGCACCGCCACCGCCACGTCCAAGTTCGGCTTCGCGCTCCGGGACCCCGGCGCACGCGACCGGGTCCTGCGCGCCTACGCCGACCGGCCGTGGCTGACCGCGCTCCACTGCCACGTCGGCTCCCAGGGCATGCCGCTGGACCGGATGGCCGCCGGCGTCGCCGTCATCGTGGAACTGGCGGAGGAGATCAACGCCGCCGCCGTCGCCGCCGGCCGTCGGACCCAGGTCGACACGCTCGACATCGGAGGCGGTCTCGCCGTCAACTTCGACTCCGACGAGGTCGCCCCGTCCTACCGCGAGTTCGCCCAGCTGCTGCGGGACCGGGCACCCGCGGCGTTCGGCGGCCGCTACCGGATCGTCACCGAGTTCGGCCGCTCCGTCCTCGCCGAGGCGGGAGCGATCCTGGCGCGCGTCGAGTACACCAAGGACGCCGGCGGGCGGCGCATCGCGGTGACCCACGCAGGCGCCCAGGTCGCCACCCGCACCGTCTTCGCCCCCGAGGCGTGGCCGCTGCGCGTCGCGGCCTACGACGCGGAGGGCCGCCCCGCCACCACGACGCCCCTGCGCCAGGACGTCGCAGGGCCCTGCTGCTTCGCCGGCGACCTCGTCGCACGCGACCGCGAGGTACCGGAGCTGCGGCCCGGCGACCACGTCGCCCTGCTCGACACCGGCGCCTACTACGCCTCGACCCCGTTCGGGTACAACAGCCTGCCGCGGCCCGCCGTCCTCGGCTTCACCGCGGACCCGGGGGGCGAACCGCGGTTCACCACCCTGCGGAGCGCCCAGACGATCGAGGAACTGGTCGCCGAGTCCGGCGGGTGACGGCCGCGGCACGGGCGCCGGGCGAGCTCAGCCCAGCGCGTCCCGTTCGGCGCGGACCAGCTCGATGTACCGGTCCCACTCCCAGGCCGAGCCCGGACAGATCCGGACCACGTCCGGCACCTCCCGGTGCCCCACGATGTGGTCGCGGTCCACCGGGATGCCGTGCCGCGCGCAGATGCCCGCGACGAGCGCGGCCGACGAGCGGTACATCGCCTCGGTCAGGTACTCGGGTTGGTCCGCCCACCCCTCGTGCTCGATCCCGACGGAGCGTTCGTTGAACGCGCGGTTGCCCGCGTGGTACGCCACGTCCAGCTCCCGGACCATCTGGGCGACGTGCCCGTCCCGCGACCGCACGACGTAATGGGTGGCGGCGCGGTGCGACGGGTCCTGGAAGACCTTCAGCGTCACGTCGTACGTCGCCTCCGGCATGTGCACCACGACGCGGTCGACCCCGAAGTCGCGCGGTCGGTTGGCCCGCCGCAGGTTGGCGCCGGACGCCGGTATCCACTCCGCGCCCGCGTGGTCGACCTCGCCCTCCACCCGGGGGGCCGTGGCGCCGGAGTACCGCCACCACCAGCGCTCCAGGTCCTCGCGCCGGTTGTAGCCCAGAGCCCCGGCCCCGCCCAGCACCACCGCGCCGGTGAGCACCGCGCGACGGCTCACCCCGCCGCCCCGCCGCTGCTCCCGCTCCGACTCCCGCCGCTGCCGCCGATAGCCCGGCGCGCCCCCGCTTCCCGGCGCACCACCGTCCGCCGAGCCGCGCGCTGCTGAGCCG
>NZ_JAAVJD010000072.1 GCF_012033735.1 Streptomyces lonarensis
GCCGGAGCCCGCCGCCGGCGCGTCGCCGTCCCCGGCCGCGCGCCGGTCGGCAGCGCCCGCCGCCGCCCGCTCCTCCGCGGTGAGTTCCCGCTTGGTGCCGCGCAGCGCTCCGACACCCCAGTAGAGCGCGAGCGCGCCCAGCAGCAGCGCGAGCCAGTCCCAGGCGAAGACCGCGCCCACGAACGCCCAGCCTCCGGCGAGCAGCGCGTACCGCGCGTGGCGCTGCCGGGGGTCGGCCGGGTCCCAGCTCGGGCGGCGCCGGCCCTCGCGGTCGCCGTCCTCGTTCCGGTCGGGGGAGGACTGGCCGAAGGGGCCGCTCTGCCGGCCGGGCTGGCGCGAACTCCACTGCCGGCCCCAGCCCGAACGGCGGTTCTCCTCCTCGCCGTCACCGTCGCTGTCGCCGTTCCCCGAGCCGCGGCCGCCGTCGGCGCCGTCGCGCCCGCCGTCACCGGAACCGCTGTCGCGGCCGGCGCGGCGGCGTAGGTGCCAGGGCCGGTCCGGGGCGCCGTCGGGCGGCGCGGCGAAGGGGTTGGGCTCCCCGCCGGCCCGGCCGTCGGAGGAGGATTCACGGCGTCGGTCGGTCATCTGGTCGTCGTATCCCCTTCGTAGCGCCGGTGGTCCCTGGCGGGGGTGCGGCGGGTTCGGTGGTCCCGACCGTACCGTCCGCGCCGGTGGACCGTCGTGTCGGGGGACGGGCGCGTGCCGGTATCGTGACGGTGGCGGCCGGCGCCGTGGTGCGAACCCCGCACCCGCCGCGCAGACCGCCCGATCGCTTCCCGCGGCCCACAGAAAGCACCTCTCCCACGTGGCTCCTGCACCGGCATCGTCCGCCCCGGCCCCCTCGGCGGCCCGGCTGGTCGTCCTCGTCTCCGGCTCCGGCACCAACCTCCAGGCGCTGCTCGACGCCGCCGCCGACCCCGGCTACGGGGCCCGCGTCGTGGCCGTCGGCGCCGACCGCGACTGCACCGGGCTGCGCCGCGCCGAGGAGGCGGGCATCCCCACCTTCGTCCGGCGGGTCCGCGACCACGCGACCCGGGAGGAGTGGGACGAGGCGCTCGCCGCCGACGTGGCCGCCCACGAGCCGGACCTGGTGGTCTCCGCCGGGTTCATGAAGATCGTCGGCGCGCGCTACCTCGCGCGCTTCGCGGGCCGGACGGTCAACACCCATCCGGCCCTGCTGCCGAGTTTCCCCGGCGCCCACGGCGTTCGCGACGCGCTCGCGCACGGCGTCAAGGTGACCGGGTGCACCGTCCACTTCGTCGACGAGGGCGTCGACGCCGGGCCGATCATCGCGCAGCGCGCGGTGGAGGTCCGGGAGGACGACGACGAGTCCGCCCTGCACGAGCGGATCAAGGAAGTCGAGCGACACATGCTCGTCGATGCCGTGGGGCGTTTGGCCCGGCACGGCTATCGCATCGAGGGACGAAAGGTTCTGATCCCGTGACCGCCGACCGTACGGCCACCACCGCCGCCAGCACCGCCGACGCCGGGCGCCGCCCGCTGCGCCGCGCGCTGGTCAGCGTCTACGACAAGACCGGGCTGGAGGAGCTCGCACAGGGGCTGCACGCCGCCGGGGTCCAGCTGGTCTCCACCGGCTCCACCGCCAAGCGCATCGCGGCCGCCGGGGTCCCGGTGACGCCCGTCGAGGACGTCACCGGCTTCCCCGAGTGCCTCGACGGCCGCGTCAAGACCCTCCACCCGAAGGTCCACGCCGGCATCCTGGCCGACCTGCGGCTGGCCGACCACCGGCAGCAGCTCACCGACCTCGATGTCGAGCCGTTCGACCTCGTCGTCGTCAACCTCTACCCCTTCCGGGAGACCGTCGCCTCCGGCGCCGCGCCCGACGAGTGCGTCGAGCAGATCGACATCGGCGGCCCCGCCATGGTCCGTTCCGCCGCGAAGAACCACCCCTCCGTCGCCGTCGTCGTCAACCCGGCCCGGTACGCGGACGTCCTGGAGGCCGCCGCCGGCGGCGGCTTCGAGCTCGGCGCCCGCAAGCGGCTCGCCGCCGAGGCGTTCGGCCACACCGCGGCCTACGACGCCGCGGTCGCGAGCTGGTTCGCCGCCGACTACGCCGCCGACGACGAGGCGCTGCCCGCCTTCCACGGCTCCGCCTTCGAGCGGCTGCGGTCGCTGCGCTACGGCGAGAACCCGCACCAGCCCGCCGCCCTCTACGGCGACGGCAGCGGCACCGGGCTCGCCGCCGCGGAGCAGCTGCACGGCAAGGAAATGTCCTACAACAACTACGTGGACACCGAGGCCGCACGGCGCGCCGCCTACGACCACGACCGGCCCGCCGTCGCGATCATCAAGCACGCCAACCCCTGCGGCATCGCGGTCGGCGCCGACGTGGCCGAGGCCCACCGCAAGGCCCACGCCTGCGACCCGGTCTCGGCGTTCGGCGGCGTGATCGCCGTCAACCGCCCGGTCTCGGTGGAGATGGCCGAGCAGGTCGCGGAGATCTTCACCGAGGTCGTCGTCGCCCCCGGTTACGAGGACGGCGCGGTGGACGTGCTGACCCGGAAGAAGAACATCCGCGTGCTGCGCTGCGCCGACGCGCCCGCCGCCCGCACCGAGGTCCGGCCGATCGAGGGCGGCCTGCTGGTGCAGGACAAGGACGTCTTCCAGGCCGACGGCGACGCCCCGGCCAACTGGACGCTCGCCGCCGGCGACCCGCTGGACGAGGCCGGACTCGCCTCGCTGCTGTTCGCGTGGCGCGCCTGCCGCGCGGTGAAGTCCAACGCGATCCTGCTGGCCAAGGACGGCGCCTCCGTCGGCGTCGGCATGGGCCAGGTCAACCGGGTGGACTCCGCCCGCCTCGCCGTGCAGCGTGCGGGCGAGGAGCGGGCCACCGGCTCGTTCGCCGCCTCGGACGCGTTCTTCCCGTTCGCGGACGGCCTCCAGGTGCTGCTGGACGCCGGTGTCCGGGCCGTGGTGCAGCCGGGCGGCTCCGTGCGTGACGAGGAGGTCGTCGCCGCGGCCCGCGCCGCCGGGGTCACCATGTACTTCACCGGGACCCGCCACTTCTTCCACTGAGCCGACGCGCCGCCCGGCGCGTCCCGCTCCGCCCGCGCCCCGTCGGGACCGCGCCGCACCCCGTGCGACGCGCCGTCCCCGGCGGCCTGCTGGATCTCCCTGGCCTGCGCCGGCGGGACGAGGCGGTCGTCGGGGGAGTGGAGGACGAGCAGCGGCGCGGGCAGCGCGGCGATCCGCTCGCGCTGCGGCTGGTCCGCGACGTCGCGCAGCAGCCCCTCGCCGACCCGGAACGGCCGGCCCGCCAGCATCACCTCCGCGACGCCGTCGCGCGTGATGCGCGCGCGGTCGGCGGCGGTGAACTGCTGCCGCACGTGGCCCGGATGGGACGGCGCGCCGATGGTCGCGACCGCCCGCACCCCGGGGACGCGGCTCGCGGCGGCCAGCACGGCGGCGCCGCCGAGCGAGTGGCCCACCAGCAGCGTCGGCGGCCGCAGCCGTTCCCCGAGGGCCGCCGCGGCGGACACCACGTCGGCCACGTTGCCCGAGAAGTCGGATTCCGCGAACTCACCCCCGGAGGCGCCCACTCCGGTGAAGTCGAACCGCAGCACGGCTATGGACCGCTGCGCGAGGAACCGTGCGGTGCGGGCCGCGGCGAAGCTGTCCTTGCCGCAGGTGAAGCAGTGCGCGTACACGGCGACCGCCGTCGGTTCGCCGTCCGTCGGCGTCTCCAGCCGGCCCGAGAGCCGCCGGCCGTCCGCGCCGGTGAAGTCCCAGGTCTCGGACCGGGTGCGGGCCGGCGGGGCCGTCGTGTCGCGGGCCGGGCGGGGCGCGTGTGTGGTCATCCCGGCAGGGTTGGCGGCCGCGGACGATCCGCCCGTGACGGGCGGCACACACCGCCGGCTGCCCCGGGGCAGTTTCCCGTAACGGGGGTGTGCCGGTGGGGGCGGTCCTCGACCACCCCCACGGGCACGGCGGTGAGGGCGTCGCCGCCCTCACCGGCTCACCGTCCCGCCCGGGTCAGAGGCCGAGCAGCCTGCGCAGCCACTCCTGGAGGTCGCGCACCAGCTCCTTCAGCTTCTCCTTCAGCCGGTCCTTGGCGCTGCCGCTGTCACCGTCCCCGTCGCCGCCGTCGTCCCCGCCGCCGGTGGCGATCCGGACCAGCTGCGGGTCGTGGTCGCTCGCCTGGTCGGCGAACTCGGTGTTGATGTGCAGCACCTCGTACTCGAACTCCTCGATCGTGGAGCTCATCAGGATGTTGTCGAGCGACTGCGAGTTGCCGTCGAAGATGTAGGTGTAGCGCTTCTCGGGCGCCAGCGTCAGCAGCAGGTTGTTCATGGCGCCGCCGTCGCCGAGGATCTCCAGGGTCCGCGAGAACTCGAAGTCGTTGAAGTCCCCGAGGTTGACCACCTTGGCCTGCGGGTCGGCGGTGTGCAGGTCGCGCACGAAGGAGGCGACCTCCTCGGCCTGGCGGTGGCGCTGCGCCTCCGAGGTGCGCTGCGGCGGCTGGAACCGGCCGTGCAGCGACTGGTCGCCGCCCTTGGAGTTGAAGTGGTTGGTGATGAGGAAGTACGTCTCCCCGTGGAAGACGAACTCGCCGACCAGCGGCTTCCGGCTGCTCGCCCAGGCGTCCGACCCCGGGTTGATGCGGCCGGGCGACACCGACAGCTCGGGGCCGTCGGCGCCCGCCACGACCTGCGCCGCGGTGGTCGCGTCGCCGCCCTCGCGGTCGGTGAACTCCACCCGCTCCGGGTTGTACAGGAACACGTTGCGGATGTTGCCGCCCGGCTGTCCGCCGTCGCGGTTGTTCTCCGGGTCGATCGAACGCCACGCGTACCGGGGGCCGCCGGCCGCGACGATGGCGTCGGCGAACTTCTCCAGCGTCCGCTCGGCGGTGACCGTGCCGTCGTTCACCGGGCCGTTGTCGTCCTGGATCTCCTCCAGCGCGACCACGTCGGGCGAGGCGAGGTTGACGGCGACGCCCTCCGCGAGCGCGGCGAACTTGGCGTCCGGGTCGGTCGCGGCGAGGTTCTCCACGTTGTAGGTGGCCAGGGCGAGTTCGTCCTCGTCCTGTGCGCGCGTCACCGGTCGGGCCAACCCGTTGTCGACGTGCGTGCCGAGCTCGGTCGCCTGCAGCGTGTAGCCGCCGAACTGGGCGTAGTCGAGCGGCCCGACGGTCGAACCGGCGAGCAGGTCACCGGCGTTCGCGGCCGGCAGCGGCTGCGCGTCGAGCGACATGACCTTCAGCCGGCCGGTGTTCGGCTCGTCGTACGACCCGTAGACCACGCCGCCGCGCGCGGAGGGGTTCTCCTCCGGTTTGACCGTCACCCAGATCTCGTCGTAGTCGGTGGTGCGGCTGACGATCCGGGTGTCGTTGATCTCGACGCGCTGGCCCTCCAGTGACTCCAGCAGGTCCAGGGCGTAGGTGTCCGGCTCCAGCGTCAGGTCGTTGATGGAGCCGCCGACCTCGGGCCCCCAGAGGTCCGGCACGGAGTCGGCGTCCAGCACCACCGGCGCCGGAAGTTCGTTGCCGCGCGAGAGGGTGGTGACGCGCGGCCCGGTGATCTGGGTGATCGACTGCGCGCCCGTCGCCGGGTAGTACTCGGACACCTCACCGGAGACCAGCACCTCGTCGCCGACCGCGACCGTCGGCACCGCGGAACCGGTGTAGACGAACAGGCCCTCGCTGGTACGGGGGTCACCGTCGCCGGTGGCGTCCTGCATCCAGAAGCCTCGCGACCCCGAGGCGCGGACGCCGGTGACGAGACCCGGCACACCGGTGACGCGCTGACCGGCCAGCGGCGACCACCGGGTGGTGCCCTGGATGTCGTGGATGCGGACGTCGCCGGCCTCGGGCGGCCCGCCCGGCTCTTCCCCGCCGTCGCCCCCGTCGTCGTCGACGCCGTCACCGGCGGAGTTGACGGGGGTCGGGGCCCCGGCGGTGAAGTCGGCGGCGTTGTCGTCGGTGTCGGTGAGCTCCGCGTCGCGGGCCACGGAGGCGTTGTTGCCGGCGCCGGCGGCAGGGCCCGAGCCCTCCCGTACCACCGCCGACCCGTAGCCCACCAGGTCGACGACGCGGGCGTCGTCGGCGCAGGCCGCGGCCGTGACGCAGGTGAGCGGGGTGGTGCCCTCGACGAGGGCGACGGTGCCGGTGGTCGCGCTCATCGAGATGGAGCCGGTGGCGTCCGGCGTCGGCAGCTGCACGCTGCCGCCGTTGCCCGCGGCCTGCGCGACGAGGTAGAGCGCGCCCGGCTCCACCGTGCCGGTGATCGGTGTCGCCTGCCAGCGGCTGTTCGGCCCCGGCGCCCCCGGCAGGTACTGCACGCTGTGTCCGCTCAACTCATATGCGCTGTCGCCGGGGTTGCCCAGCTCCACGAAGTCGCGGACCAGCGTGGCACCGGAGTTGCCGCCACCGCCGTAGACCTCGCTGATCACGGCGCCGGCCGCGGTCGTGGACAGGTCGGCGCCGGGGGCGGGTTCGGCCAGCGCCCGCGGCAGCGGGGTGAGGACCAGCGAGGTGGCGGCGCCGGCCGCCACCAGGGCGACTCTGCGGCGACGGCGGCTGTCGTGCGGCACGTGGCTTCTCCTCTGGTACCCGGCGCGGTGCCCGGTGGCACAGCGGAAGGCGGGGGTCACCCTAAGCTACGCGCGTAGAGGAGTCCATGACAACGGCCGGTGCGTAAATTCCGGGCCGCTTTCCGGTGACCCCCGGGTCACGACGAGTCCCGCACCCCGTCGGTGGCGGTGAAGGTGAACGCCAGGCGAACGAATGCTGGACGAACAGTGACGGCCCTGGCGCGCGGGGGCCGTTCGCACGTTAGGTTCTGACCATGCCCGGGCACGGTGTCCGGGTCACCCGTGTGTGCGGTGGTTGCAGGTTTGTTGAGGAGGCGGCAGTGCGGATGATCGGTAAGATCCTGCGGTTCGACGAGGTGCGCGGTTACGGCTTCATCGTGCCGGAAGAGGGCCACGAGGACGTGTTCATGCACGCCAACGACCTGATGGGCGAGAAGTACCTCTACCAGGCCGGCCGCGAGGTCGAGTTCGAGATGGAGATGGGCGACAAGGGGCCGAAGGCCTCCCGAATCCGGCTGGTGGAGTCGACCGCCGGCGAGCCCCCGCTGCCGCCCCGCGCCGCGGCCCCCGCCGCGCGGTCGGCCGCCGACAACGGCGGTGACCCGCTCGTCGACGGCGAGGTCTGCGACATCCTCACCCGGACCGAGTTCCGCACCGAACTCACCGAGGCGCTCATCGCGGCCGACGGCGACCTCACCGCCCAGCAGATCCGCCGGATCCGCGACCAGGTCGCCTCGCTCGCGGCCTCCCACGGCTGGGTCGACAACTGACCAGCTGAGACGGCCGGTTCCCGCCCGCCGGTCCGCCGCGGCGGACCGGCGGGTCAGCGCGTCACCGCCGTTGCGCCGCTCCGCGCGTACCGGCCCGGGCCCACCCCCGGCCGCCGCTTGACGTGCCGGTGCAGATGCGACTGGTCGAAGAACCCGACCGCGGTCGCGGCAGCTCCCGGGCCGGCGCCGTCCAGCAGCAGCCGACGTACCGGCTCCACGCGGCGGCCGGTGAGGTACGGGTGCGCGCCGAGTTCGCACTCCGCGCTGAACGCCCGCGACAGATGGGCGGGGTGGGGCGTGCGGTACCTCGGCGGCGTGCCGCAGGCTCACCCCCGCTACGACGTTCTCGTTCGGCAGCTCCCGGAACCGGTGCGCCAACCCCGGCCGTGCACCCGCGTCAGCCGTTCGCCGGCTCGAAGACCCGATGGCGGCCGATCGGCAGCATCAGTGGCCGCCCCGAGGTCGGGTCGGTGATGATCCGGCTCTCCAGCCCGAACACCGCCCGGACGTTCTCCTCGGTGAGCACCTGCGCCGGCTCGCCCTCGGCGTGGACCCGCCCGCCGGCCATGGCGACCAGCCGGTCCGCGTACCGCGCGGCGAGGTTGAGGTCGTGCAGCACCATGACGATTGTGGTTCCCCGCGCCTGGTTGAGGTCGGTGAGGAGGTCGAGCACCTCGATCTGGTGGCTGGGGTCGAGGAAGGTCGTGGGCTCGTCCAGCAGCAGCACGTCCGTCTGCTGGGCCAGCGCCATCGCGATCCAGACGCGCTGCCGCTGCCCGCCCGAGAGCTCGTCGACGGCCCGGTCGGCCAGTTCGGCGGTCTGCGTGGCGTCCAGGGCCTGGGCGACCGCCTCGTCGTCCTGCTCGTTCCAGCGGGAGAACACGCCCTGGTGGGGGTGGCGGCCGCGGCCGACGAGGTCGGCGACGGTGATGCCCTCGGGCGCGATGGGGGACTGCGGCAGCAGGCCGAGCTTACGGGCGAGCTCCTTGGCCGGCATCCGGTGGACCAGCCTGCCGTCGAGGACGACCCGGCCGGCGCGCGGCGTCAGCAGCCGCGACATGGCGCGCAGCACCGTGGACTTCCCGCAGGCGTTGGCGCCGACGACGACGGTGATCGCGCCCGGCGCGACGGAGAGGTCGAGGTCGGAGACGACGGTGCGGTCGCCGTAGCCGAGGGAGAGTTCCTCGGCGGTCAGTGAGGGGGTGGTGGTCACAGTGAGCTTCCCGCCCGGTGGGTACGGATGATCAGGTAGACGAGGTACGGCGCGCCCAGGACGCCGGTGACGACGCCGACGGGGAAGCGGGTGCCCAGCGCGTACTGGCCGATGAAGTCGGCGACCAGCACGAGGAGGGCGCCCACCAGCGCGGACGGCACCAGCAGCGAGCTGCCCGGGCCGACGATCCGGGCCGCGATCGGGCCGGAGAGGAACGCGACGAACGCGATCGGCCCGGCGGCGGCGGTGGCGAAGGCGATGAGTCCGACCGCCGCCACGATCAGGATGATGCGGGTGTGCTCGACCCGGATGCCGAGGGCGGCCGCGGTGTCGTCGCCGAGTTGCAGCGCGGACAGGTTCCGGGACTGCCACAGCAGCACCGGCGCGAGGACCAGCACCGCGACCACCGTCGGGGTGACCTGGTTCCAACCGGTGCCGTTGAGGCTGCCGGTCAGCCAGCGCATCGCCTCCTGGAGGTCCCACTCCGCGGCGCGGGACAGCGCGTACGCGGTGACGCTGTCGAGCATGGCGGCGACGCCGATGCCCATGAGGATCAGCCGGGTCCCGACGACCCCGTCGCGGAACGCCAGCACGTAGACGAGCAGCGCCACCCCGAGGGCGGCGACGATCGCGAGGACGGAGACGGCGGTGCCGTTCAGCCCGAAGACGATGATGCCCACGGCCGCGGCGGCGCTCGCCCCCGAACTGATCCCGATGACGTCGGGGCTGGCCAGCGGGTTGCGGAGCATGGTCTGGAAGGTGACACCCGCCAGGCCGAACGCGAACCCGGCGAAGACCGCCAGCACCGCCCGCGGCAGGCGCAGCCGCCCCACCGTGAACGAGGCGCCGGGCACCTGCTCGCCCATGACGACCCGCACCACGTCGGAGGCCGGGTAGTAGGTGCGGCCGAACATCAGGGAGGCCGCGAACCCGGCGACCACCAGCACGAGCAGCACCAGTACGACCGTGCGGCGGCGCCGTGCCCGGCGTGCCCGGCCGCGCGCCACGTCGGCCGCGGTGGTGACGCGGGCCGTCCCCGCGGGGCGGAGGAGGAGGTCGGCGCTCACAGCTCACGCACCTTCTGCCGGCGGACGATGTAGAGGAAGAACGGCGCGCCGATCAGGGCGGTCACGATGCCGACGTCCACCTCGGAGGGGCGTGCCACGATGCGGCCCACCACGTCCGCGGCGGTCAGCAGCGAGGCGCCGGTCAGTGCGGAGAACGGCAGCAGCCAGCGGTGGTCCGGCCCCACCAGCAGCCGGCACATGTGGGGGACGACGAGGCCGACGAAGCCGATGGGTCCGGCCGCGGCGGTGCAGGTGCCGCAGAGGACGACGGCGCCGAGGGCGGCGAGCGCGCGGGCCCGGGCGACGCGTTCCCCCAGCCCGGCCGCCAACTCATCTCCCAGCGCGAGCGAGTTGAGGGCACGCGCGGAGAGCAGGCAGAGGGCGAGGCCCACGGCGAGGAAGGGCAGCAGGTGCCCCATGCGTTCGAAGGAGGCGCCGCCGACGCCGCCGATCTGCCACAGCCGGATACCGCCCGCGATGTCGTTGCGGGGCAGCATGACGGCGGTGACCAGGGACGCCAGCGCCGCCGAGGTCGCGGCCCCGGCGAGGGCGAGTTTCAGCGGGGTGGCGCCGCCCCGACCGAGGGAGCCGACGGTGTAGACGAAGACGGCGGCCAGGCCGGCCCCGGCCATCGCCACCCAGACGTACCCGGTCGCGGTGGACAGCCCGAAGAACGCGACGCCGATGACGATGGCGAGGGAGGCCCCCATGTTGACGCCGAGGATGCCGGGGTCGGCCAGCGGGTTGCGGGTCACCCCCTGCATCACGGCGCCGGAGATGCCGAGAGCCGCCCCGACGATCACCGCCAGCACGGTGCGGGGTATGCGCTTGGTGACGGCGGCCTCCTCCATGGAGCCGTCAGCCCCGCCCAGCGCCGCCCACACGTCCGACCAGGCGACGGAACGCGAGCCGAGCGCGACGGAGGCCACCATGAGGAACGCGAGCAGGACGACGACGCCCAGGAGCCACAGCAGTCGTACGCGGGCCGGACGCCGCGTGGCGGCGTCCGCCCCGTCGTGGGTCGTGGTGGTCACTCGACCTTGCCCGCGGCCTCGGCGAGCGCCTTCACGTAGTCCTCCAGCACCCAGGAGAGCGAGAGCGGGGTCGGGTTGGCGGCGGTGGCCAGCGGGGTGCTGCCGGGCAGCAGGTAGGCGGAGCCGCGCCCGATCGCCGGGATCTTGGAGACCAGCGGGTCGTCGATCAGG
The DNA here is from genome assembly GCF_012033735.1 of Streptomyces lonarensis. GTDB lineage: Bacteria > Actinomycetota > Actinomycetes > Streptomycetales > Streptomycetaceae > Streptomyces > Streptomyces lonarensis. The sequence continues at coordinate 10,805 of NZ_JAAVJD010000072.1, forward strand.
GTCTGCAGCAGCTCGCCCTCCTCGTCGCCGTAGCCGGTGATGATGTCGACGTCGTCGAAGACGTCGATGCGCTCGGCGCTCTGGCGGAGCGCGAACTGGTCGGTCCCGGCGGACAGCTCGGCGATGGAGCCGGGGACGGTCAGCCCGAGGTCCTCGAAGAACTGGCTGCGGGTGTCGTGCGAGGTGTAGAAGCCGATCTCGCTGACGTCACCGGGGTCGACGTGGGTCATGAACATCGCGGACTTGCCCTCCAGCTCCGGGTAGTCCGCGACGGTCTCCTCGATTTGGAGCTCCAGGTCGGCGATCAGCTGCTCGCCCTCCTCGGCCATGCCCATGGCGGTGCTGTTGAGGGTGATCGTGTCGCGCCACGAGGTGCCCCAGGCGGTCTCGGGGTAGGCGACGACGGGGGCGATCTCGCTCAGTGTCTCGTAGTCGTCGGCGGTCAGGCCCGAGTACGCGGCGAGGATGACGTCGGGGGAGGTGTCGGCGACTGCCTCGAAGTCGATGCCGTCCGTCTCGTCGAACAGGACGGGCGCGTCGGCCTCGAGTTCGTCCAGCCGCTCCTTGGTCCAGGGCAGGATGCCGTCGCCGTCGTCGTCGCCGAAGTTGGCCTTCGCCATGCCGACGGGCACGACGCCCAGCGCCAGGGGGACCTCGTCGTTGGCCCAGTTGACCGTGGCGACCCGTTCCGGGGCCGACTCCACGACGGTGGTGCCCAGGGCGTGCTCGATGGTGATGGGGAACTGCCCCGAGTCCTCGGCCGCGGCGTTGTCCGACCCGCTGCCGGTCTCGGGGCCGCTGCCGGAGTCGTCACTGCTGCTGCCGCAGGCCGTGACGGCGGTGAGACCCAGCAGGGTCGCCGCGGTGACCAGAACGCGAGTTGCTCGCACGGGAACACGCTCCACATGTGTGCCGGTCGGGCGCGCTGCTCCGCGCTGGTTCCGGGCCGGGAGGTGCCGTGGTGAAAGCCGTGCGCGAGCCGCCCAACAAGTTAGGTAAGGCTGTCCTTGGTAATCTATGGCCAGGGCATTCAATGACGCAACCGAGCCAGACGGACATGCACTGTCGAGGAACGGACAGTCTGTGCCGGGGGCGCGTCGACGGAAGGCCGCGACGGTCCCCGGGCCGCGTGATGCCGCGCGCGACGAAGCCCCCGCTCCGCCCCGCTCCGCCCCGCTCCGCCCCGGCGGTCCCCGTGGTCGCCGCAGCGCGGCCGGCAGCGTTCAACAGCCTTGATTGGCGGGTGAGTTGGTGTGCTCGACCCCCGGTGCCGGTCGACGCCCCGGTGCCGGTCGCTGCCCCGGTGCCGGTCGCCCCGGCGCCGGCGGTGCGTGGATCGCCCCGGCGCCGGTGGTCCGCTGCTCCCCGTCGCCGCCGCGCCGGGGAACGTGCGGCCGGGGCGGCGGCGCGCCCCGGCAGGCGCGAGCGCGGGCGCGGTCGCGGATGTGGCGTTGGCCTCAGTCCGCGCGGAACCGGCCCGGTGTGAGGCCGGTCGTCCGGCGGAACGCGAATCCGAAGGCGCTGGCCGACCGGTACCCGACCTCGGCCGCCACCTTCTCCACCTCCCACCCCGCGGTCAGCAGTCCGATGGCGTGCTGCGCGCGGACCGCCGCCACCCACCGGGCGAAGCTCGTCCCGGTCTCGGCGCTGAAGGCGCGCGCCAGGGTGCGCGCACTCACCCCCAGCTCGTGCGCCCACTCCGTGGGGCCCCGCCGGTCGGCGGGGCAGCTGCGCACCGCCTCCGCTATCGGCCGCAGCAGCCGGCTCTTGGGCATGTGGACGAACAACTCGTGCGCGGCGGGCGTCAGGACGTCCAGCACCATCGCCTCCGTCACCTCGCGCGACCGGGCGCCCAGTTCCGCCTCGTCCAGCCGGTCCAGCAGCAGCCGCAGCAGTGGCGTGATCTCCACGGTGACCGGCCGGTCCGAGATCGGCGCGGTGGTGCGGTAGCCGAAGAACGCCGCGCGCATCCGGGTGCCGGCGGGCGCCGTCCCGGCGTGGAGTGTCCCGGCCGGCATCCAGAGCCCCATCGTCGGCGTGATCGTCCACACCCGCGCCCCCACCACCGCTGAGGAGGCGCCGCGCTCGTTCCACATCAACTCACCGCACGCGTGCGAGTGCTCCCCCCAGACCGTGTCGCGGGTGAGCAGCTCCTCGTAGCCGCGGATCACGAAGTCGATGCCGTTCGAGCCGGGAGTGCAGACCGGGAGGTCGCGACGTTCCTGCCGCGTCGGCCGCGGCGTCCCGGTCTGCTCGGTGGGGGTGTGGTGGTCCGGCATGCCGACATCCTCCCAGCCCGGGCCGGGTGGGGAGCCGGGTGTGCCCGCGCCTCACGACGGGTGTCCTGGTTCGGCCGGTTCGGTCTGTCTCGCCCCCCCTCAAAACAGAACAAGCCATCGAGCATCCCCTCGGAAGGCTGAAAACGCGAGAGTGTATCGGTCAATATCGGCCCCGTGCCGGTCAAGAGCGCTCATATCAAGCCAGGTGGGCGGGAATGGGTACCGCTCCGCGTCGTCACACGTCAGGACGTACTCCCTTACAGCTGGTCGCTCCGTGATGACCTCGGGTACTCGCGCCGTCCACGTTCCCCGAACCGGGGATACCGCAGGTCACACCTGCCCCACCGGCCCCGTGGGCCGTCCCGCCCGGCCCAAGCGGACCGGATTGGTCATGGCCGGGATCGGGTCGACGCCGACCTGTGGCCGGAAGTGGCGCACTGCCCGCACCGGGCCCGGGCACCCGGGAGGTGCGGCCGAGAGCGTGACGAGCACGCGACCCGAGTGGCCGCCCGAGTGGACGGGGCTATGACCGAGAAGAAGAGCGGCGAACGCCTTCCGGTGTCGCAGATCGTGCAGCAGGCCGCGAGTGAACTCGCGATGCTGCTGGACCGCCAGGCCCAGTCGGTCTCCTCGGTCCGACGGACCGACGACGGCTGGACCGCGCAGGTCGAGGTCCTGGAACTGGAACGCGTACCGCCCACCACCAGCGTCATGGCCAGCTACCGGGTCGACCTCGACCACCAGGGCCAACTCCTGGAGTACGAGATGGTGCGGCGCTACAGCCGCGGCGAGGTCGAACGGCGCCGCTGAGGCGCCTGCGGCCGCCCGCGAGGCAGCCCGACGAACGAAGGAGTACGACGTGACCGTGGCACAGCAGCAGAGCCCCACCGGTGGTGGCGGCTCCGGCAACCTCTACGACGTCCTCGAACTGATCCTCGACCGAGGCCTGGTGATCGACGCGTTCGTCCGCGTCTCCCTGGTCGGCATCGAGATCCTCAAGGTCGACGTCCGGATCGTCGTCGCCAGCGTGGACACCTACCTGCGCTTCGCCGAGGCGTGCAACCGCCTCGACCTGGAGTCCGGCCGCAAGGCACCCAGCCAGCTGACCGACATCGTCGGCGAGGCGACCGAGAGCGGCGCCCGCGGCAAGTCCAAGGGCGTCCTCGGCGGCGCCGTCGAAGCCATCAGCGAGTCCCTCGGCGGTGGGGACGACTCCGACGACGACCAGCAGGAGGAGAAGCGCACCGCCCGCAAGTCCTCCGGCCGACGCCCGGCCAGGCAGAAGGAGCAGTGAACACCGTGCCGTGCTACCTGTACGCCATCACCGCCGCCGACCACCCGGCGCAGACCGACTCCCTCGTCGGGGTGGGCGACCCGCCCGCCGAACTGCGCGTGGTGCAGGCCGGAGAGGTCAAGGCATACATCAGCGACGTACCGGAGGACCTCAAGGCGCGTCGCCGACACCTCCTGGCCCACCAGGAAGTGCTCAACGCGCTCCTCGGTGAGGGCCCCGTCCTGCCGATGCAGTTCGGCCATATCGCACCGGACGAGGCACAGATCCGCGAGGTGCTCGGCGAGCGCTCCGCCGACTTCCTGGAGCAGCTGCAGCGCGTCGGCGACTGCGTGGAGTTCCACGTCAAGGCCACCCGCGCCGAGGCGGACGTCATCCGCGAGGTGACCCAGGGCTCGGACGAGATCCAGCAGCTGCGGCAGCGCGCCCAGCGCCCCGGCGCCTCCCACGAGGACCAGGTCGCCCTCGGCGAGGCGGTCTCCCGGGCGATCGCCTCCCAGCGCGCGTCCGACGGCGCCGACCTCCACGAGCGACTGGCGCCGGCCGCGGGCGACTCCCGCGCGGCCGACCCCGCCCCCGAGGAGAGCCTCGCCGCCTCCTACCTGGTGCCGGTCTCCGGCGCCGAGGAGTTCGGCCGCCTGGTCACCACCGAGCAGAACCGGCTCGGTGACGGGTGGGAGGTCCGCCTCTTCGGACCGCTGCCGCCCTACAGCTTCGTCTGACGCCGGACACGGCCGCGCAGCCCGGGGGCGGCGAGCCCCCGGGCCGGCGGCCGCCGCCGGCCCGCAACGACGGGAGGCGACATGGGACTGCTGTCGGAAGTGCTCCTGCTGCCCCTCGCCCCGCTCCGCGGCTCGGTCTGGGTCCTGGACCAGGTCGTCCGGGTGGCGGAGGACGAGTACTACGACCCCGCCCCGGTCCGCGCCGAACTCCGCCGACTCGAACAGGAGCTGGTGGCCGGCCGCATGACCGAGGAGGAGTTCGAGGAGCAGGAGGACCTGCTCCTCGACCGCCTGGAGCAGCTGGAGGAGATGCAACGTGCACGCAGACGGGGCTGAGGGGCGCAGCGGGCGCCCCGGCCGGACACAGAGGAGACGCCCGTGAACAACTCCGCCGGTATCGGCGCGGCAGTGGCCTGCGGCTACCTGCTGGGACGGACGAAGAAGGCGAAGGTCGCCCTCGGCGTCGGTATCTACCTCGTCGGCCGCCGCGCGGCCGGCGGCGGCCAGGGCGGCATGGCCCTGCCCCCGGCCCTGGCCGACCTCGGCGGGCAGGTACGGGACGAACTGCTCCCCGCCGTCCGCGACGTCGCACGCCAGGCGGTCGCCCAACGCGTCGAGCGGTTCTCCGACTCCCTCGCCGCGCGCCGCAACGCCCCGGAGCCCGAGGAGGAATGGGAGGAGGAGTGGGACGAGGAAGCCGAACTCCTCGACGACGAACCCGAGGACGAGCCCCCCGCCCCGCGCAACCGGAAGAGCGCCAGCGATGCCTGATAACCACTGCCCCACCCATGCCCCCACCGGCGAGGAGGTGACCGGCCATGTCGCTCTTCGGTGACGGACCCGGGCCGGCCGCCTCCGGGCAGGGATCGTCCGCCAACCTGGCCGACATCCTCGAACGCGTCCTCGACAAGGGCGTCGTGATCGCCGGTGACATCCAGATCAACCTGCTCGACATCGAGCTGCTCACCATCAAGCTCCGCCTCCTCGTCGCCTCCGTCGACAAGGCCAAGGAGATGGGCATCGACTGGTGGGAGCACGACCCCTCGCTCTCCTCCCGGGCCCGCCCGCAGAACGGCGCGGTCGACGGCACCGCCACCACCGCCCTGGAGGCGGAGAACGAGCGGCTGCGCGAGGAACTGCGGCTGCTGCGCGGCGAGTCCCGGCCGGCCGAGCTGGACCCGAGCCCCGCCGCACCCGCGGAGACCACGAAGGACGACCCCGCCCCATGACCGCAGCAGCCCCGGACCACCACGACCGCCCGTCGCCCGACACCGGCGGACCGGTGTACCTGTACGCCGTCACCGCCGCCCGCCACCACGAGGACGCCGCCGGTGCCACCGGCGATGCCGGAGTCACCGACGCTGTCGGTGTCGCCGACGCGCCGGTCCGCGCCGTCACCGCGGGCGAGGTCACCGCCCTGGTCAGCTCCGTCGACCCCCGCCATCTCGAAATGGTGGGACAGCGGCCGCAGGAAGCGGAACTCGCCTGGCTCGAACATGTCGCACGCACACACAACGCGGTGGTCGAGTCGGCATTCCGGGAAACGACCGTGCTGCCCATGCGAATCGCCACGGTGCACCCCACCGAGGAGAGCGTCCGGGAATTCCTCAGGAAATCGTCCGACGCGATCCTGGCGGAACTGGCGCGACTCGACGGCCTCGTCGAGGTCGGCGTCAAGGCCTACCGGTCCACCCCGCCCGCCCCCACCGAACCCGCCACCGCGCCGCCGGCCGCCCCGACCCGCCCGGAGAGCCCCGGACGCGCCTACCTGGAGGCGCGCCGCGCCCAGCGCCGCGCCCGGGCGGACGCCGACCGGGACGCCGCCACGCTGGTGCGCGCAGTCCGCGACGCCGCCGTCCCCCACGCGGTGGACCAGCGTGCCCACCGCCTCCAGACCGGCGAACTGGCTGACGGGCCGGGGGAAAACATCGCCAACGACGCCTGGCTGGTGCGCCGCGACGCCCTCCTCGCGCTGCACGCGGCCGTCACCGCCTGTGCCGATCCCGCGGCCGGCCGCCACGTCGAGGTCACCGGCCCCTGGGCCCCCTACTCCTTCGTGCGCCCGGTGGCCGCCGATGCCGGATGAACCGCTGCCCGACGACGTCGCGCCACGGCAGGTCGCCCTCATCGACCTGCTGGACCGGCTGCTCGCCAACGGGGCCGTCCTCACCGGCGACCTGGTGCTCTCCATCGCCGATGTCGACCTGGTCCACATCGACCTCCGCGCGGTGATCCGCTCCATCGAACCCGACCACCCCGCACCGTGGTGAGCCCCGAGACCGGCCCGGCCGGCCTCCCCGACCGGCGGCCCGAGCCCGGGGCAGGCCCCGGGCCCGGCCCCGGGGACCTGCCCGTGCCACGTGCCGCGGCGGGCGCGGACCCCGTCGACGACGTCCTGCGCGAGTCCGTCCGTGCCCTCTCCCTCGCCCCGATCACCGACATCACCGACGCGAGCCCCGGACCCGGCGCGGCAGCGACCCGCTGGGAAACCGGCCCGGACACCGTCGACCGCGACCTGATCAAGCTCGTGCTGACCGTCGTCGAACTGCTGCGGCAGCTGATGGAACGGTCCGCGCTGCGCCGCGTCGACCACGGCGACCTGGGCGAGGACCAGGAAGAACGCGTGGGAATGACCCTCATGCTGCTCGAAGAACGCATCGAGGAGCTGTCGGAGCGCCACGGGCTCACGATGGCCGATCTCAATCTCGATCTCGGCCCGCTCGGCACCCTGTTGCCGCGCCGCGACCAATAGCGGAATTGTTTGCGATCAGCATCACCGGAAAGCAGAACACCTAGGCAAGTAGCAATAGGAGCAGGAGGAATGATGGCTCAGGAGAAGAGCGACGACGCCAGCAAGAACGGTGGCCGCAGCAAGGCGCAGAACGCCAAGAAGACTGCGTCGAGCACCACGCGCCGCGCCAACACCAAGGCCTCGTCCACCGCAAAGAAGGCAACGGGCAGCGCGGCGTCCAAGACGTCCGGTGCTGCCGACAAGGCCTCCGGCCTCGCGGACAAGGCGAGCGCCGCGCCCGCCGCCGCCAAGGACGCCGTGTCCGGCGTCGCCCACAAGGCCGCGGCGGCCCCCGCGGCCGCCAAGGACGCCGTGTCGGGTGTCGCCGGCAAGGCGGCAGCGGCCCCGGCAGCGGCGAAGGACGCCGTCGGCGACATCGCGTCGCAGGCCGCGACCGGTTGGACGCTGCTCAAGCACCGCAAAACCGTTGCCGCCGGTGCGGCGGCCGGCCTCGCGGGTCTGGTCGGAGGCGCGTTCGCCGTCGGCCGCGCGACGGTCATCCAGCGCCACGGGCCGCTCACCCGCATCACCCGCGGCCGCATCTGACCGGCCGGTCGACCGGAACCGTCGGAACCACCGGGCACGACAGCGCTGTTGCCCCCGTGAGAACGAGCGTTCCGACCGCGTGGAGAGACTGCCGAGCCGGTTCTCCGAAGGGGCGATCCCAGCGCCACCGGCCGCCGTGTCGGCCTCGTCGGGCCGTTGGGCCGGCGGGCGGATCCGTCACTGCTCCAGGACCGTTCGCCACGCACCCGCCGGCCTGAGCGCCCCACCCGCCCGACCCGCACGGCCGGGGCTTTTTGCGGTGGCGGTGGCGGTGGCGGTGGTGGTGGCGGGGGAGTGGGTGTGGGCTTCGGGCTGCGGCACGCCGCTGCCGGTCCGCGCCCGTCTCCACCGAGATGGAGCGGGTCGCGAGGCCGGATCGACGGCGCCCCTCGCGCCGCCGCCACCGACCCCGGCAGCCCGCCGCGCCGGCGCCGTGCGCGCCCACGGGGCTTCGGCGGTCCGGGGAAGTGGGCCGCCGGCTCGTTCTGGACGGTTGCCAACGGCCGGGGAACGGGCCCTCGGGCAGGGGCGGCGACGGCGCACCGGACCGTTGGACTGACCTCCGGCGGCGGACGTCCGAGGTGGCCGTCGAGGTGAGGCCAGGGGGTACGACACAGACAGCGGGCGCTCCACGAGATGTGGAGCGCCCGCTGTCGGGGGTGGCCCTGCTCCGCCGACCGCGGTGGTGCGGTGGAAGCGGGGCCGTCGATGTCGCCTCGGACCTACTTGTCGCCCGAGAGTGCGTCCTTGGCGGTGCCCTTGGCCTGGTCGGCCTTGCCGGAGGCCTTCAGCCGGTCGTTGCCGGTGGCCTTGCCCACGGCCTCCTTGGCCTTGCCCTTGACGCGGTCGGTGCTGCCTTCGGCGCTCATCTGTGCCTCCAGGATCGGGACCTTTCGGTGACGAAGCGACAGGGGGAGGATTTACCATCTTCCCGGCCTAGTTCGCTTATCACCCGTTCGTCGTATCGCATGCCCGGAGTCAGTCGTCGTATGCCCGGGTGCCACCAAGAAACTTTCGGATCGTCCGTCCGCCGCGCCGGTCGGGCCGGCCGCATCGCCCCCACCTGCGACGGGCGGGCCTGCGGGGTCGGGAACGCGGTGGGAAGCTTCGCCCTGCCGGTGGGGCGCCGCGGGGTCGGACACCGCCGCGGCACCGCCGGTGGCGCGGTCCGCGGCCGCTGCCCGCTTCCCGGTGCGCCGCGTGGCGTCCGCGTCCAGGGAGGCACGCCTACCGGCGGGTGCCGCACCGCGCGATGGGGAGCTGTGGGTCCCGGGCGCGGGAGGGCGGACGGCCGGGACGGCGTGCGGGCTGAGCGGTCGGTGCACATACCGCTCCTGCTGCGGTCCGCCGTTGCCGCGGTTCCGTGGAACGGCGAGGCCGACCCCTGGGCGCGATCAGCGCCCCGCCGCCCCTCACCCGCCGCCCGTCACCCGCCGCCGGGCCACGGCCGCCGACCCGTGGCGCGCCCGGACCTCGAAGGGGCATGGTGGGCCACCGTCTCGGCCATATCGGCGGGAGAGGGGCCAGGGCAGGGGGGCGGGATCAGGGCCTCGGGTGTCCGAGGAGGCCCCGCTGTCGGCGCGTCTGGAGTAACAGCCGAACGGGTGACGCTGTCGCGTCGACTTCACGCGCGCCGGGGGCGCGCGACCGGTCTCCCCATGGGCCCCGCGTTCCCGGTGGACCCGGCGGGACCCCGTCGGGCGGCGTGGCCGTTCGGGTGTTGTTCGGTGTCGGTGGGCCGCGCTGCCGCGCCACCGGTCGAGACCGTCCTGGCTGCCTCGCCTGGGCATGCGGCTCCGAAGCCGGAGCGTCTCCCGAAGGGGCTGTGCTGACCTGCGGCGACGGGCCACGCGAGAAGGGCCGGGCGGTGGCGCCCCCGGCAGGACTCGAACCTGCGACCAAGTGCTTAGAAGGCACCTGCTCTATCCGCTGAGCTACGGGGGCATGGGACGTCAGCCCCGTTGCCGCGCCGTGCCAGGGCACAGGATAGGGCGTCGGGGAGATCACGCCGGGCGCTCCGCCGTGGCTCCGAGGTGTGGAGATCCGGTGAAGCAGCCCCGATAATCGCAGGCGACTCGGATCGGCGCAGCGATTTGGGCGGCTCACGCGGGTGGTGTTGCGCAGTCGTTATGGCTGCGAGAGCGGGCCGCTGCACGCGATCGGCGAGTTCGGCGGGAAATGCTTCAGAAAACCGCAGAAATTGGGCATTCTTCGCATGTGGCGATCTTGGAGGCTCAGTCCGAACTGCTGGACACGCTCACCGCACTGCGGGAGCGTGTCGCCGCCGCGCGCTTTCCCCTGGCCCTGCCCGGAGCCGAACGCGCGCGTCGGTCCCGTGCCGAACTGCTCGCGCAGCTCGACGGCTACCTCATCCCGCGCGTGCGCGAGCCCGACGCCCCGCTGCTCGCCGTCATCGGCGGCTCGACCGGCGCGGGGAAGTCCACCCTGGTCAACTCGCTTGTCGGCAGACGGGTCTCCGAAGCCGGCGTGCTGCGGCCGACCACCCGGACCCCCGTCCTCGTCTGCCACCCCGACGACCACCACTGGTTCGCCGGGCGGCGGGTACTGCCCCAACTCGACCGCGTCTGGATGCCGCGTCAGGACGACGACGAACTCGTCCCCGCCACGGCCCCGCACGAAAGCCCGGACGGTCAACCCACCCTGGTCGTCGAGACCTCGCGCTCCGTTCCCTGCGGCATCGCGCTGCTCGACGCCCCCGACATCGACTCGCTCATCGCGCGCAACCGCGACCTCGCCGCCGACCTGATCTGCTCCGCCGACATCTGGGTGCTGGTCACCACCGCCGCGCGCTACGCCGACGCCATGCCCTGGAACCTGCTGCGCAGCGCCCGCGACCGGCGGGTCACCCTCGTCACCGTGCTGGACCGGGTGCCGCACCAGGTCGCCGCCGAGGTGTCCCACCACTACGAAACCCTCCTCGACCGCGCCGGACTCGGCGACGTCCCGTGCTTCACCGTGCCCGAACTGCCCGAGTCGGTGCGGGGAGGAACCGGCGTGCTCCCCTCGACCGCCGTGGCCGGCCTGCGCAAATGGTTCTCCCAGCACGCGCAGGACCCCGCCGTCAGGGCGGTAGCCGCCTCCCGCACCGCGATCGGCGCCCTCGGCGAACTACGCGGCCGGGTCACCGCACTCGCCAACGCCGCCGCCGCCCAGACCGCGGCCGCCTCCCGCCTCGACCAACAGCTGCGCACCGCGTTCGACACCGCCGCCCGCCGCGTGCAGGACACGCTGACCGAGGGAGGACTCCTCACCGGGCAGGCCCGCACCCAGTGGCTCGCCTTCCCGGACGACTCCAGCAGCGACGAACTGCTCGACGCCTTCACCGACGGCATGACCAGCATGCTCGCCGAAGCCGTCATGGCGGCCGACGAGGAGACCACCGATCAGTGGCTCGCCCAACCCGGGGCGCCGACGCCCGACGGGGACGACCTCGAAGGAGCGCGTGAGCGTGCCGGAATCCTCGTGCGGCGGCTCCGGCGCTGCCTGGAGGAGCTCGCCGAGGAGGAGGTCCGGATCGCCCTCGACGCCGGACCGAACCGCTCGGCCGACGGCGACGCCCGCAAGGACCGGCCGTCGCCGCCGGGCGACGGCGGTGAGACCTCCGCGCTCCTCCTGGCCGGCCTGCTCGGCGCCCGGGACGCGGCACCCGCGACCGAAGCGCTGAGCGCGCTCCTCGGCTCGTCGGCCTCGGGACGGCTGCGGACCAAGGCCGAAGGCATGATCGCCGACTTCGTCCAGCGCGTGATCGACACCGAGCGGGACCGCAGAGGCGCGCCGCTGCACCGGCTGGAGGTGAGCGTCGACCACCAGGTCCAGCTGATCGCGGCCCTGTCCGTCCTCAAGCGGCACACCCCCGCCTAGCTCACGCCGCGAGCCGTGGAGCCGCCGAGCCGCGGTTCGGCGCCGGGGCCACCGTCCCGCCCCGGCACCCGCCGCCTGCCACCCGCCCGCCCGTTCCCGGCTCTTCGCCCCGGCCCGCCCGCCGGCGGGGCCCACCCCCCCCC
>NZ_JAAVJD010000073.1 GCF_012033735.1 Streptomyces lonarensis
GCGACCACCGTCTGCTCGTCGGGCCGCAGCACCCCCAGCACCGCACCGCGCCGCCGGGCCGGGCCGACGTCGCACCGGCCCTGCCCGGTGTGCGGCCTGCCCCGGCGCGGCCGAAGCCGACCGGCCGCAACCCCGACCGCCCACCCCGGACCCGAGACCCAGGAGCCGCGTCCCGATGTCCTCACCAGCAGCAGATCCCCCCGCCACCGGGAACGAGGTGGTACTGGAAGCGCGCCACCTCACCAAGCACTTCCGGGTCCGCTCCGGGCTGCGCGGCCTCGCCCGCCGCGGCCCGCGGCCCGTCGTCCACGCCGTGGACGACGTCACGCTGCGGCTGCGCCGCGGCACCGTCACCGCCGTCGTCGGCGAGTCCGGTTCGGGCAAGTCCACCATCGCCCGGCTGCTGGCCCAGCTCTACCCGGCGACCGGCGGCGAACTGCTGCTGGACGGGAGGGACGCCCGGGCCAGGGGCGGCCGCGCCTTCCGCGCGTACTGCCGCGACGTCCAGATGATCTTCCAGGACCCGTTCGGGTCGCTGAACCCCGTGCACACCGTGCGCTACCACCTGACCCGTGCGCTGCGCATCCACGGGCGCGGCGGCAGCAACGCCGCCGAGCTGGAGACCGCGCTGACCGAGCTCCTCGGCCGCGTCCACCTCACCCCCGCCGCGCGCTACCTCGACGTCTTCCCGCACGAACTCTCCGGCGGACAGCGGCAGCGCGTCGCCATCGCCCGCGCCATGGCGGCGCAGCCCCGGGTCCTCCTCGCCGACGAGCCCGTCTCGATGCTCGACGTCTCCATCCGGCTGGGCATCCTCAACCTGCTGCGGGACCTCAAGGAGGGCATGCGGCTGGCGATCCTGTACATCACCCACGACATCGCCTCCGCCCGCTACTTCGCGGACGAGACGATGGTGATGTACGCCGGACGGCTGGTCGAGGGCGGCGACAGCGAGACCGTCACCCAGCGCCCCGCCCATCCCTACACCCAGCTGCTGATCGCCTCCGCGCCCGACCCCGACCGCATCGCCGAGGGCGTCGGCCCGACCGACACGCCCCCGGCCGACCCCGACGCGGCACTGCCCGCCGCGCTCACCGGGGCCGGCGACGACGCCCACGCGGTGGCCGAGCACGAGGCCGCCGTGGTCGCGGAGGCCGAGGCGGAGAGCGACGCCCCCGGCGAACCGCCCAGCCTCATCACCCCGCCCGCGGGCTGCCGCTTCCACCCGCGCTGCCCCAAGGCCATGGCCCGGTGCCGCACCGAGGCCCCGCCGCGCTTCGCCGTCGCCGACGACCAGTGGGCGGCGTGCTGGCTCTACGAGGGTCGGCCGCTCGCCCCCGACCTCGCCGCGGGGCCCGCCGGCGACCCGGCCGCCGCCGGGCGATCGGGCGCCGACCGGCTCGCCAAGACCGGCGGCCGCGGGGAGGGGGCACCGTGAAGTACCTCCTCCAGCGGCTCGCCTTCTACGCCGTCACCGCCTGGGCCGCGATCACCATCAACTTCGTGATCCCCCGCCTGATGCCGGGCGACCCGGTGCAGGCGCTGATCAACCGGTTCCAGGGCCAGCTCTCCACCAAGGCCATCGACTCGCTCTACACCCTCTTCGGCCTCGACGAGGAGCGCTCGCTCTGGCAGCAGTACCTCGACTACTGGGGCAACCTGCTCCGCGGCGACCTGGGCACCTCGTTCGCGTTCTTCCCCACCGGCGTCGGCGACATCATCGCCGAGAGCCTGCCGTGGACGCTGGCGCTGATGGGCGTCACCACGCTGATCAGCTTCGTCCTCGGCACCGGCATCGGCATCTACGCCGGCTGGCGCCGCGGCTCCTGGCTGGACGGGCTGCTGCCCGTCACCACCTTCATCTCCTCCATCCCCTACTTCTGGCTGGGGCTCCTCGCCATCTCGGTGTTCGCCGTGCAGTGGCGGGTGTTCCCCGCCTCCGGCGGCCACGACGCCTCGGTCGTCCCCGGGATGACCTGGGGGTTCATCTCCAGCGCCCTGTACCACGCGCTGCTGCCGGCCATCACCATCGTCGTCAGCGCCGTCGCGGGCTGGATTCTCGGCATGCGCAACATGATGGTCAGCGTCTCCAGCGAGGACTACGTCCTGGTCGCGCAGGCCAAGGGGCTCTCCGAGCGCCGCGTGATGTTCTCCTACGCCGCCCGCAACGCGATCCTGCCGAACATCTCCAACTTCGCGCTCTCCCTGGGGTTCATCGTCGGCGGCACGCTGCTGGTGGAGATGGTCTTCTCCTATCCCGGCATCGGATACCGCCTCTTCCAGGCGGTCGGCGCCAAGGACTACCCGATGATGCAGGGCGTCTTCCTGATCATCACCCTCGCGGTGCTCGCCGCCAACCTCCTCGCCGACCTCGCCTACATGGCGCTCGACCCCCGTACCCGAAGGGAGGCCTGACGATGGCGCAGCCCACCGACGTGGCGGTCACCACCGCGGAACCGTCGCCCGTGCCCGCCCGCCGCGACCGCATGCGGTTCCTCCGCAACCCCAAGACCCTCACCGGGCTGGTGATCCTCGCAGGGTTCGTGCTGATCGCGGTCATCGGACCGTGGATCGCGCCGCACGACCCCTCGGCCCGCGGGCCCGAGCTGCTGCAACCACCCTCCTGGCAGCACCCGTTCGGCACCACGCAGACCGGGCAGGACATCTTCTCGCAGATCCTGGTCGGCGCCCGCGGCGTCCTCGTCGTCGGCTTCACCGCGGCCGTCATCGCCGGGGTGCTCTCCGTCATCGTCGGCGTCACCGCCGGCTACCTCGGTGGCCTCGGGGACGACCTGCTCTCCTCGGTCAGCAACATCTTCCTCGTCATCCCCGGCCTGCCGCTGATCATCATCATCGCGAGCTTCCTCCCCGACACCGGGGACCTCGCCATCGCCGCGATCATCGGCCTCACCGGCTGGGCCTGGGGCGCGCGGGTGCTGCGCGCCCAGACGCTGTCGCTGCGCAACCGCGACTACGTGCAGGCGGCCAAGGCCACCGGGGAGTCCACCCCGCGGATCATCGTCTTCGAGCTGCTGCCCAACCTGACCGCCGTCATCGCCTCCGGCTTCATCGGCACCGTCATCTTCGCGGTGCTCGCCAACGTGACGCTGGCGTTCATCGGCGTCGCCGACATCTCGGACTGGAACTGGGGGACGGTGCTGTTCTGGGCCCAGTCCAACCAGGCGCTGGCGCAGGGCGCGTGGTGGTGGTTCGTCCCCGCCGGACTCTGCATCGCGCTGCTCGGCACCGCCCTGGCGCTCATCAACTTCGGCATCGACGAGTTCATCAACCCCCGGCTGCGGTCGCCCGGCAAGGAGGACCGTGCGGTGCGGATGCGCATCGGCTTCACCCCCGTCGTCCGCCGCGACTACCCGCGCGACGCGGACACCGCCCCAACCGCCCCCGCCCCCGCGCCCGCCGCCGGCCCGGCGGCACCCCGCCCGGGCACCGCCGAGGACCCGACCGCCGAGGACCCGACCGCCGAGGACCCGACCGCCGAGGACCCGGCCGCCGGCACCGCCGGCACCGACACGGGCAAGGAGACCCACCGATGACCGACCCCGTCCTGGAGATCCGCGGCCTGGACGTGGACTACGGCCTCGGCGACAGCGCCGTCCGCGCCGTCCGCGACATCAACCTCACCCTCCACCGCGGCGAGATCCTCGGCCTGGCGGGGGAGTCCGGCAGCGGGAAGTCCACCCTCGCCTACGCCGTCACCCGGCTGCTGCCGCCGCCCGGCGTCATCACCGGTGGCGAGGTCCGCTACCGGCCCGGCAACGGCAGACCGGCCGTCGACATCCTCGACCTCGGCCCCGAGGAGCTGCGAGCTTTCCGCTGGCAGGAGATCTCGCTGGTCTTCCAGGGGGCGATGAACTCCCTCAACCCCGTGCACACCGTGCGCAGCCAGCTTACCGACGTCATCGCCGCGCACCGCCCCGGGGCGAGCCGCGCCGCCCGCAACGACCGGGCCGCCGAACTGCTCTCCCTCGTCGGAATCTCGGCGGACCGGCTGGGCAGCTACCCGCACCAGCTCTCCGGCGGCATGCGGCAGCGCGTCATGATCGCCATGGCGCTGGCGCTGGAGCCCGAGATCGTCCTGCTCGACGAGCCGACCACCGCCCTGGACGTGGTGATGCAGCGGCAGATCCTGCGGCAACTGGTCCGACTCCGCGAGGAGCTGGGGTTCTCCGTCGTCTTCATCACCCACGACATCTCGCTGCTCCTGGAGTTCTCCGACCGTGTCGCCGTGATGTACGGCGGCCGGATCGTGGAGGAGGCCGGCGCCAAGGAGATCTACCGCGACGCCCGCCACCCCTACAGCCACGGGCTGCTGCACTCCTTCCCCGCGCTGCACGGGCCCCGCCGCGAGCTGACCGGCATCCCCGGCTCGCCGCCCGACCTCAAGTCCATGCCGAGCGGCTGCGCCTTCCACCCGCGCTGCCCCAAGGCGTTCGACCCCTGCGCCACGCGGGTGCCCGCGCTGGCCCCCGCCCCCGCGGGCGACCGCTCGGTCGCCTGCTGGCTGCACACCGAGCACGAGCACGGATCGGGAGACTCATGACCACCACCCCGCCCGCCGCCACCCAGCCGGTTCCCGGCGCCCGGGCCGTGCCCGGCCTGCCGGCCGACTTCCGCTGGGGCGTGGCCACCTCCGCCTACCAGATCGAGGGTGCCGCGGCGGTCGACGGCCGCACCCCGTCGATCTGGGACACCTTCTGCCGCGTCCCCGGCGCCGTCGTGCGCGCCGAGCACGGCGACACCGCCTGCGACCACTACCACCGGATGCCCGAGGACGTCGCGATGATCGCGGGGCTCGGCGTCGACACCTACCGGTTCTCGGTGGCGTGGCCGCGCGTCCAGCCCGGTGGCACCGGCCCCGTCAACCCCGCCGGCATCGGGTTCTACGACCGGCTGGTCGACCGGCTGCTGGAGCACGGCGTCACCCCGTGGCTGACGCTGTACCACTGGGACCTGCCGCAGGAACTGGAGGACGCCGGCGGCTGGCCCGCGCGCGACACCGCCCTCCGGTTCGCCGACTACGCGGAGGCCGTCCACGCCGCGCTGGGGGACCGGGTCCGGCACTGGACCACCCTCAACGAGCCGTGGTGCTCCTCCTGGCTCGGCTACCGCACCGGTGAACACGCCCCCGGCCGCCGGGACCTCGGCGACGCGATGGCCGCCGCCCACCACCTGCTGCTCGGCCACGGCCTCGCCACCGCGCGGCTCCGGGAGGCGGGCGGCCCCGACCTCGAACTGGGCATCACCCTCAACCTCGGCGACCACGCCCCCGCCGGCGACAGCGACGCCGACCGGCGCGCGGCGCGCCTCGCCGACGGGCTCGGCGGCCGGCTCTACCTCGACCCGCTGTTCCGCGGCCACTACCCGGAGGACGTCGTCGCCGACCTCGCCGACCGGGGCGTCACCCTCCCGGTCCGCGACGGCGACCTCACGACCATCGCCGCGCCGCTGGACGTGCTCGGGGTGAACTACTACACCAGCCACCGCCACGCCGGCACCGACGAGCACGGCGCCGCCACCGGCCCCGACGGCCGCCCGGTGGACCGCGACGTCCCCTACGGCCGGCCGCGCACCGCCATGGGGTGGGAGATCGTCCCCGAGGGGCTGACCCGGCTGCTGGTCCGGCTGGAGCGGGAGTACGGGGTGCCGACCGTGGTCACCGAGAACGGCGCCGCCTTCGACGACCCGGCCCCCGCCGACGGCTCCGTCCCCGACGGCGACCGCGTCGCCTACCTGGACGGCCACATCCGGGCGGTCGCCGACGCCCGGGCGCAGGGCGCGGACGTGCGCGGCTACTTCGCCTGGTCGCTGATGGACAACTTCGAGTGGGCCTTCGGGTACGACAAGCGCTTCGGCATCGTGCACGTCGACTACGACACGCAGATCCGGACCGTGAAGGCCAGCGGGCTCTGGTACCGCGACACGGTGCACCTCACCCGGGAGGCCGCCGGGCAGTGACCGCCGCCAGGCAGCGACCGTCCCGCCCCGCCGCGCCGCCCGGCGGGGCGGGACGGTCGCGCGACGTGGGGTGTCACACCCCGCCGCCGCGCCCGTCGAGCGCCCGCTGCTGGTCGACGCGCCGCGACATCGCGTAGCAGGCGTTGATCCCGACGATGCCGGCCCAGGCCACCACGAGTCCGAGCGGCCCGACGTGGGCCGCCGCGATCGCCGACAGCGGGATCGCCAGCAGCAGCGAGGCCAGGGCGAGTCCCAGCGGCCCGCTCGGGCCGCGGAACTCCGGCCGCCCGGCGGCGCCGCCGCGGCCGCCCCCGGCCGCCTGGTGTTCCGCGAGCCGACGCCGCACCCGCTTGTCGACCACGGCGTCGATGCGCTGGTCGACCTTGGCCACGAAGGCCTCGACCAGCTCCTGGTCGTAGGCCTCGCCCAACTCCCTGCGGGTCTCGACGGCGGCGGCGAGGTCCTGCGCCAGGTCGGGGTCACGTCGGCTGCTCATACCGACGAGGCTAGGACGCGCGGCGCTCGCGCACACGGGGGCTGCCCCCACCATTCGCCGGGGGCCCGCCCGCCCACCGGCCCCGGCGGGACGGCCGAGGGAGGCCCCCGTGGACGCGCAGACTCCCACGATCCTCGACGACGACGCGACCGTCGTCGCGCTCGTCCGCGACGCCACCGCCGCCCCCTCGATGCACAACGCGCAGCCCTGGCGGTTCCGGTACCACCGCGCCGCCGGCACCCTCGACCTCGACGCCGACCTCGACCGCGCGATGCCGCTGGCAGACCCCACCACGCGGG
The DNA here is from genome assembly GCF_012033735.1 of Streptomyces lonarensis. Classification (GTDB taxonomy): domain Bacteria; phylum Actinomycetota; class Actinomycetes; order Streptomycetales; family Streptomycetaceae; genus Streptomyces; species Streptomyces lonarensis. Next base: position 6,772 of record NZ_JAAVJD010000073.1, read on the forward strand.
GTCTGCACCTGGGGTGCGGGGCCGCGCTCCTCAACCTCCGGGTCGCCGCCGCGCGCCTCGGTCTCGCCCCGGAGGTCACGCTGCTGCCCGGCGGCGAACCGGAACCGCAGCGGCTGGCGTCCGTCCGCCTCCGGCCCGCGCACCGCGCCGACGGGCCGGCGCCGCCGCTCCCGGGTGTGCCGGCCGCCCGGACGGCCGCCCCCGCCGTGCTCCACCCCGCGATCCATGCCCGGCACACCAGCCGCCTGCCCTTCACCGACCGCCCGGTGCCCCCCGTGGTCCGGGCGGAGCTGGTCGAGGCCGCGGCGCTGGAAGGCGCGGAGCTCACCTTCCCCGGCGCCTCGCACCGACAGCTGGTCCTCGACCTGACGCGGGACGCGGAGGGCTACGACCACATGGACGCGGCCCGCGAGGCGGAACGGCAACGCTGGGTCGAACCCGCCGCACCACGGACGACCGGGGCCCGGACCGGCCGCGGCCGCGCCGCCCGGGACGGCATCCCGGTCGGTGCCCTCGGCCCGCCGCGCGCCTCCGGAGCGGCCCCGGTACGCGACTTCGCCGGCCGCGCCGCCACCGCAGGGCGGCGCCCGGCCGACTTCGAACGGAACCCGCAGATCGCCCTGGTGCGCACCCGCAGCGACCACCCGCTGGACTGGCTGCTCGCCGGCCAGGCACTGCAACGCGTCCTGCTGGAAGCGACGCGCCACGGCCTGCGGGCCTCCTTCGCCACCCAGGCGCTGGAGTGGCCCGAGCTGCGCTGGCTGCTCCGCGACCCCCAGTCGGGCCCGGGCCACGTGCACATGGTGCTGCGCCTCGGCTACGGACCGCCCGGTGCTCGCACCCCCCGCCGGCCGCTGCGGGAGGTGCTGACGATCGGCGACTGACGCGAGCGCGGCAGGCGCACCGGCGGCGGGTACTGGTCACGGCCCGCCGGCCCGTGCGCGGCAGGCAGGCAGGACCGGGCACGGAGCACGACGTGACGGACGACGGAGGTGGCAGTGATGGACGGTCTCACCCCGGGCCGCGGGTCGGGGAACTTCCTGACACGGCGGCCGGTGGTGGTCGGCGTCGACGGCACGGAGGGCGCGCTCCGCGCCGTCGAGTGGGCCGCCCGTGAGGCGGACCGGGCCGGACGCCCCCTGCTCGTGGTGCGCGCGGTCCTCTGGAACTCCCGGGAGACCGGAGAGCACCCGCTGACGGCGGCCGCCGCCCGCGCCCGGCAGGTCGCCCCCGGCCTCCCCGTCCGGGCCACCACCCTGCGGGAGGACCCGGGCGACGCGCTGCCGCACGCCGCGGCCCACGCCGCGCTGCTCGCGGTGGGCACCGACGGCCGGCACGGCGTGCTGGCCGACATGCTGCGCGGCTCGGTCGGGCTGGCCGTCGCCGGCCGGGCCGACTGCCCGGTCGTCGTCGTCCCCGAGACCGTGGGCGAGCCCGTCGGGGAGGCCGGGGCCGCGTCCGACGTGGTGCTCGGGGTGGGTGAACGCGACCACCCCGCCGCGGCGCGGTTCGCCGCCGAGGCCGCCGTGCGGCGCGGCTGCGCACTGCGCGCCGTCGCGGCGTGGCAGTCCCCGCCGCTCGGGGTCGGCGACGTGCCGGTGGACGCGGCGGAGTGGCGCCTCGTCTACCGCGACCGCGCGGACCGTGCGCTGGACACCGCGCTCGCCCCGGTCTCCGCCGCCCACCCCGGACTGACCGTGCGACGCCGCACCGAGGAGGGCAACAGCTCCCATGCCCTGCTGACCGCGGCGGAGCGTGCCACGCTGCTGGTGGTCGGTGCCGGGCGGGAGGTCACCGGGCGGCCCGGGCCGCACCTGGGCGGGGTGGCCCGCTCGGTGCTGCACCGGGCCCGCTGCCCGGTCGCCGTCGTCCCGGACACCGAGGCCGACGCCGCCGGCCGCGGTGCAGCCGAGGCGGCCTGAGCCGGGGGGCTCCCGCCCGCCCCGGCTCCGTCACACCCGGATGGTGCCTCGCTGCTGCACTTCCGACACGGCACCCGCCGCCACACCGAGCGCAGCCGCGACCTTGCTCGCCAGGCTCCCCGGGGCCGGCGTCCCCGTCGGCATCGGCGTGCTGTTGGCAAAGCGGCTGTCGTACCCCTCGTCGAAGAAGTCGGGGTGCCAGGAGTCCAGATCACCCCGCAGCTCGACGTAGTCGATCCGCTGATTCCCGACTGCGTGTCCGATCGCTGCCAGAATGCGGTCCGAGGGGTATCCCGAGCCCATCTGCATCAGGCTGGCGTGGGCACCGACCCGGCTGCCGTCGGCCAGGGTCGCGGTGATGGTCAGGCAACTGTCCACCCCCGGGTACGTGATGGGCTCTCCGGCCTGCGCCACCTTCACCTCACCTTCCACGATCGACACGCTATCGGCCGTCCGTGGAGCGCGCTGCACCACCGCCTGCGGGGACCGCTGCACCACGGGCCCGGCGGTGGGGCCGTCGAGCGCCCGCGCCACGGCGGCGTTGCCCGCGCGGTGCTGCATCGACCGCACCGCGGAATGGAGCGGGTTCTCCGCGGGGCGTCGCGGTGCCGGGCGGTCGCGTCGTGCGCCGTCGTCGGTGCCGGTCGTGCGCTGTCGGTGCATGGTCTGCCTCTCGCCGGAGCTGCGGACTCCCTGGCTACCAGGGGCGCCCCGCCCCCACCAGGAACAAGGAGGCAGACCACCGCGGCCCCGGGGGCAGCACTCGTGGCGGATGCAGCAGTCCGGGCCGGGCCCGGTACCCGCTGCCCTGCGCCCGGTCGCGACGCCCCGGCGCGCCCCCCGCCGGCGCTGCATAGACTTATGCAGGTGGATACGGCGAGTATGCGGCTGCTGGCCCTCTTCGAGGGGCACCGGCTCACCCCGACCCAGCGGCGGATCGCGCACTGCATGGTGCGCCAGGGGAGCGAGGCGGCGTTCCTGTCGAGCGTGGAGCTGGCGGAGCTCGCGGGGGTGAGCCAGCCGTCCGTCACCCGCTTCGCGGTGGCGCTCGGCTTCGACGGCTACCCCGCGCTGCGCAGGAAGCTGCGCGAGACGCTGCGCGCGCCCGGCGACCCCGGCGCCGGATCGACCGCCGCCGGGGCCGGCCCCGCGCAGGGCGCGGAGCCCGCCGAGCCGGACGCGCCGCCGCTCAACGCCCACCAGCAGGCCGTGCACGCCGAGATCGCGCACCTGCGGCGGTTGGCCGACCTGCTCGCCGACGCCGGGCCGGTCGCCGAGGCCGGACGCCGGCTCGCCGCCTCGCGTCCGCTGCCGGTCCTGGGGCTGCGGGCCGCCGCCGCCCAGGCGCGCGGGTTCTCCTACTTCGCCGCCAAGGTCCACCCCGACGTCCGGGTGCTCGACGAGGGCGGCACCATGCTCGCCGACCGGCTGGACGCGGCCGTCGCCGCCGGGGCGACGGAGCTGCTCTGCTTCGCCCTGCCCCGCTACCCGGCCGAGGTCGCCGAGGCGCTGGACGTGGCGCGGGCGGCCGGGCTCGGCGTGGTCATCGTCGCGGACGGTGCGTTCGTCCCCGTCGTCCAGTCCGGGGACCTGCTGCTGCCGGCCGCCGTCGGGCGGGCGCTGACCTTCGACACCGCCTGCGCGCCGATGATGCTCGGCCGGGTGCTGCTGGAGACGATGTGCGACGCGCTGCCGCAGGCGCAGGCGCGGTTGGAACGGTTCGACGCGCGGGCCGCGGAACGCGGGCTGTTCCTGGACTGAGCCCACGGGACCCCGGGCCCCGGGCAACCCGGTGACGCCGGTCCCCGAGGCGTTGTTGACTGGAACTATTCAGTCCGTAGAGTGAGTGAATACTACTCGTCAGGCACCGTCATCGGCCCGAGCCCCGCGGCCGCGGCACCCGCCCGGGCCACCGGACGCGCCCGCGCCCGCCGGCCCGGACCGGCACCCGGGAGGCAGCGGCCATGTCAGGACCCCGACCCGTACGCGCGCCGCGCGGCAACCAGCTCACCACCCTCGGCTGGCAGCAGGAAGCCGCGCTGCGGATGCTCCAGAACAACCTCGACCCCGAGGTCGCCGAACACCCCGACAAGCTCGTCGTCTACGGCGGCACCGGCCGCGCCGCCCGCGACTGGGCGTCCTACGACGCCATGGTCCGCACGCTGCGCACCCTCAAGCAGGACGAGACCATGCTCGTTCAGTCCGGTCGCCCCGTCGGCGTCCTCACCACCCACGAGTGGGCGCCGCGCGTGCTGCTCGCCAACTCCAACCTCGTCGGCGACTGGGCCAACTGGGAGGAGTTCCGCCGCCTGGAGCACCTCGGCCTCACCATGTACGGCCAGATGACCGCCGGCTCCTGGATCTACATCGGCACCCAGGGCATCCTCCAGGGCACCTACGAGACCTTCGCCGCCGTCGGCGCCAAGCTCGCCCGCACCCGCGGCGGCGACGGCTCGCTCTCCGGCACCATCACCCTCACCGCCGGTCTCGGCGGCATGGGCGGCGCCCAACCGCTCGCCGTCACCATGAACGGCGGCGTCGCGCTCTGCATCGACTGCGACCCCCGCGCCATCGAGCGCCGCATCGAGCACCGCTACCTCGACGTCCGCGCCGACTCCCTGGAGCACGCCCTCCGGCTCGCCACCGACGCCCGCGACAAGCGGGAGCCGCTCTCCGTCGGCGTGCTCGGCAACGCCGCCGACCTGCTGCCCCGGCTGCTGGCCGAGGGCGCGCCCATCGACATCGTCACCGACCAGACCAGCGCCCACGACCCGCTGGCCTACCTCCCCACCGGTGTCGCCTTCGAGGAGATGGCCTCCTACGCAGCCGAGAAGCCCGCCGACTTCACCAGCCGCGCCCGCGAGTCGATGGCGCGCCACGTGGAGGCCATGGTCGGCTTCCAGGACGCCGGGGCCGAGGTCTTCGACTACGGCAACTCCATCCGCGGCGAGGCGCAACTCGCCGGCTACTCCCGCGCCTTCGACTTCCCCGGCTTCGTGCCGGCCTACATCCGCCCGCTGTTCTGCGAGGGCAAGGGCCCCTTCCGATGGGCCGCGCTCAGCGGCGACCCCGCCGACATCGCCGCCACCGACCGCGCCGTGCTGGAGCTGTTCCCCGAGAACGAGCGGCTGGCGCGGTGGATTCGGCTCGCGGGGGAGCGGGTCGCCTTCCAGGGCCTGCCCGCCCGCATCTGCTGGCTCGGCCAGGGCGAGCGCGACCGCGCCGGCGAGCGGTTCAACGACATGGTCGCCACCGGCGAGATCAGCGCACCCCTCGCCATCGGCCGCGACCACCTCGACACCGGCTCCGTCGCCTCGCCGTACCGCGAGACCGAGGCGATGGCCGACGGCTCCGACGCCATCGCCGACTGGCCGCTCCTCAACGCCATGGTCAACGTCGCCTCCGGCGCCTCCTGGGTCTCGATCCACCACGGCGGAGGCGTGGGCATGGGCCGCTCGCTCCACGCCGGTCAGGTCACGGTCGCCGACGGCACCCCGCTGGCGGGCGAGAAGATCCGCCGCGTCCTCACCAACGACCCGGGCACCGGCGTCATCCGCCACGTCGACGCCGGCTACCCGGAGGCCGAGGAGACCGCTCGCCGCGAGGGTGTCCGCATCCCCATGCGCGAGGGCGACACCCCGCCCACCGGCAGCGACGGCACCGCCGGGACCGAGAGCACCGCCGCCGGCAGCGGGGAGGCCGGCCGATGAGCCCCGCCGGCTTCCACGAGATGTGGCGCGACCTGCTCCCGGTCGGCCGCGACGCCACCTCCGGCGGATACCGCCGCTACGCCTGGACCGGCGCCGACACCGACTGCCGCGCGTGGTTCCGCGCCCAGGCCGAGGACCGCGGGCTGCGGTACGAGACCGACCGCAACGGCAACCAGTGGGCGTGGCTCGGCGACCCGAACGGCCGGGACGCCGTCGTCACCGGCTCCCACCTGGACTCCGTCCCGGACGGCGGCGCCTTCGACGGCCCCCTCGGTGTGGTCTCCGCCTTCGCCGCCGTGGACGGACTCCTCGCCCGCGGCGCCCGCCCCACCCGGCCCGTCGCCGTGGTCAACTTCGGCGACGAGGAGGGCGCCCGGTTCGGCCTCGCCTGCGTCGGCTCCCGCCTCAGCGCCGGACGGCTCACCCCCGAGGACGCCCGCCGCCTCACCGACGCCGACGGCGTCACCCTCGCCACGGCGATGGAACGCGCCGGGCACGACCCCGCGACGATCGGCCCCGACCCCGAACGCCTCGCCCGCATCGGCGCCTTCGTCGAACTCCACGTCGAGCAGGGCCGCGCCCTGGCCGACACCGACCACGCCGTCGGCGTCGCCTCCGCGATCTGGCCCCACGGCCGCTGGCGGTTCGACTTCCACGGCGAGGCCAACCACGCCGGCACGACCCGGCTGGCGGACCGCCACGACCCGATGCTGACCTACGCCAACACCGTCCTCGCCGCCCGCAAGAAGGCGCGCCTCGCCGGGGCGCTCGCCACCTTCGGCAAGGTCGGCGTCGAACCCAACGGCGTCAACGCCATCCCCTCACTCGTTCGGGGCTGGCTCGACTCCCGCGCCGCCGACCAGGACACCCTCGACCGGGTCGTCGCCGAGATCCGGACCGCCGCCGAGGAGCGCGGCAGCCGCGACGGCGTCAGGGTCGAGGTGACCCGCGAATCGTTCACCCCCGTCGTGGAGTTCGACAACGCGCTGCGCGACCGGCTCGCCGGCCTCCTCGGCGGCGACCGCCCCGAGGCGGTGCCCGTCCTGCCCACCGGCGCCGGCCACGACGCCGGAATTCTGTCCTCCGAGCTCTCCAGCGCGATGATGTATGTGAGGAACCCGACCGGCGTCTCCCACTCGCCGGCCGAGAGCGCAGACGAGGACGACTGCACGGCCGGGGTCACCGCACTCACCGAGGTGCTGGAGGGACTGGCATGCCGCTGACTCCGCAGACCTACTGGGTCGAGCACGCCTGGATCGACCACGAGGTGCGGCCCGCCGTCCTCGTGACCGCCGACGCCGCCGGCCGCATCGACACCGTCACCCCCGGCGTCACCGACCCGCCGGCCGGGGCCGTCCCGCTCCACGGGCTGACCCTCCCGGGCCTGGCCAACGCGCACAGCCACGCCTTCCACCGGGCGCTGCGCGGCACCTCGCAGGCCCCGCCCGCCGGCAGCTCCGCCCCGGACGACGCCGCCGCGGCCACCGGCAGCTTCTGGACCTGGCGCGAGACGATGTACGCCGTCGCCGACCGCCTCACCCCGGAGAGCTACCACGACCTCGCCCGGGCCGTCTACGCCGAGATGGCGCTGGCCGGCATCACCGCCGTCGGCGAGTTCCACTACCTGCACCACGCGCCGGGCGGCAGCCGGTACCAGGACCCGAACGCCATGGGGGAGGCGCTCGCCGCCGCCGCCACCGCCGCCGGTGTGCGCCTCACCCTCCTCGACACCTGCTACCTCTCCGCCGGCTTCGGCGCGCCGCCCGGACCCACCCAGACCCGCTTCAGCGACGGTGACGCCCTCGCCTGGGCCCGGCGCGTGGACGCCCTCGACCCGGGCGGGGACACCGTCCTCGGCGCCGCCGTGCACTCCGTGCGGGCCGTCCCCGCCGACCAGCTGTCCGTCGTCGGGGACTGGGCACGGGAGAGGCGGGCCCCGCTCCACGTCCACCTCTCCGAGCAGCCCGCCGAGAACACCGACTGCCTCACCCACCACGGCCGCACCCCGACCCGGCTGCTCGCCGACCACGGCCTCCTCGGCCCGTCGACCACCGCCGTCCACGCCACCCACCTCACCGCCGCCGACATCGACCTGCTCGGTTCCACCACCACCGGGGTCTGCATGTGCCCCACCACCGAACGCGACCTCGCCGACGGCATCGGGCCCGCCGTCGCCCTCCGGGACGCGGGCAGCCCGATCTCGCTCGGCAGCGACAGCCACGCCGTGATCGACCTGCTGGAGGAGGCCCGCGCCGTCGAACTCGACGAGCGGCTCCGCACCGGCCGCCGCGGCCACTGGACCGCCCACCAACTGCTCACCGCCGCCACCCGCCACGGCCACGCCGCGCTCGGCCGGCCCGACGGCGGCCGGATCGCACCCGGCGCCCCCTGCGACCTGGCGACCGTGGCACTCGACAGCGTCCGCACCGCAGGGGCCCGCCCCCGGCTCGCGGCCGAGACCGTCGTCTTCGCCGGGACGGCGGCCGACGTCCGGCACACCGTCGTCGGCGGACGGCACATCGTCCGTGACGGCGACCACCAGCTGGTGCCCCGCGTTCCCGAGGCGCTCACCGACGCCGTGGAGGCGCTGCGCGGCTGACCGGCCGCTCCCGCCCTCCGACCGCCGCCCACCCACCGCCACGGAGACCACCGCGACGATGAGCGACACCCACCGGACCGCAACCGGGAACCGCGCCCCCGCGGGCCCCACCACCCTCGTCACCAACATCTCCCACCTCACCACCAACGACCCCTCCCACGGCACCGGACCGCTCGGCACGCTCCGCGACGCCGCCCTCGTCATCGAGGGCGACCGCATCGCGTGGATCGGTGAATCCAGTAGAGCACCCGCTACTGACAGTCACCACGACGCGGGCGGGTGCGCGGTCGTCCCCGGCTTCGTCGACTCCCACTCCCACCTGCTGTTCGCGGGGGACCGCACCGAGGAGTTCAACGCCCGCATGACCGGCCGGCCCTACAGCGCCGGCGGCATCCGGACCACCGTCGCCGCCACCCGCGCGGCCACCGACGAGGAACTGGCGGCCACGCTCGACCGCCACCTCGCCGAGATGGTGCGGCAGGGCACCACCACCACCGAGACCAAGTCCGGATACGGCCTCACCGCCGACGACGAGGCCCGCGCCCTGCGCGTCGCCGCCTCCCGCACCGACGAGGTCACCTACCTCGGCGCGCACATCGTCGCCCCCGAGTACGCGGATGACCCCGACGGCTACGTCGCGCTGGTCACCGGACCGATGCTCGACGCCTGCGCACCCCACGCGCGGTGGATCGACGCCTTCTGCGAACGCGGGGCCTTCGACGGCGACCGGACCCGCGCCGTCCTCGAAGCGGGACGCGCCAAGGGGCTCACCCCCCGCGTCCACGCCAACCAGCTGGGGCCCGGCCCCGGCGTCCGCATCGCCGTCGACCTCGCCGCCGCCTCCGCCGACCACTGCACCCATCTCACCGACGCCGACGTCGACGCGCTCGCCCAGTCCGCCACCGCGCCCGAACCGACCGTCGCCACCCTGCTCCCCGGGTGCGAGTTCTCCACCCGGTCGCCCTACCCCGACGCCCGCCGGCTGCTCGACGCCGGCGCCACCGTCGCCCTCTCCACCGACTGCAACCCCGGCTCGTCGTTCACCAGCTCCATGCCGTTCTGCATCGCCGTGGCGGTCCGCGAGATGGGCATGACGCCCGACGAGGCGCTGTGGGCCGCCACCGCAGGCGGCGCCGCGGCGCTGCGCCGGACCGACATCGGCACCCTGCGGCCGGGGGCCCGCGCCGACCTGGCGCTGCTGGACGCCCCCTCACCCGTGCACCTGGCCTACCGCCCCGGCGTGCCGCTGGTGACCGACGTCTGGCAGGCGGGCCGCCACGCCTGGGGCCGCCCCACCGGCTGACCGCGCCGCCCCGCGGCGGACCGGCGGCCGTCGCGGCGCATCCGCGCGCTGGGCGTGCGCGCCGGTGGTACCGGCACGGCGGGGGGGACGAGCGGGGCGCGGCTGACCGCGTCGCCCGATCGAGTGGGTCCGGTGCGGCCTCGCCCGCCCGCTTTGCCGCGCTCCCGCTCGCACCCCCTGCCCGGCGATCCACCGGTCCGCGCGCCGGGCGGGTGCGTACCGGTCGCGCGTCAGACCGCCGGGGCGGCCGCCCAGCGGCGTGCCTTCTCCTGCTCGTCCGCCGGCAGCGCGTCGCCGGCCGCGATCACCCGGGGGCGCAGCGCCGGCTCCAGGGTCAGCGCGCGGAAGTAGAAACCGATGGTGACCTCGTGGTCGGGACGGTGCAGCACCTCGACGGCGTCGCCGGCGGAGACCACCCCGGGGTGGAGCACCCGGAAGTACGCGCCGGGAGCGGCGTCCTGGGTGAAGCGCTTCACCCAACCGCGCTCGCCCAGCCAGCCGGCGAAGGTCCGGCAGGGGATGCGGGGCGCCGTGGCCTCCAGGACCAGCTCGTCGCCGACCCGCCACCGCTCGCCGACCCGCACCCCGGTCACGTCGATCCCGGCGGTGGTCAGGTTCTCCCCGAAGACCCCGGGCGCCAGGGTGCGGCCGAGTGCCGCCTCCCAGCGGTCCAGGTCCTCGCGGGCGAAGGCGTAGACCGCCTGGTCGTAGCCGCCGTGATGGCGCAGCTCGCTGATCTCGTCACCGGCGACGCCGCTTCCGCCGACGCCCTTGGGGCCGTCCGGCGGCCGCACCTCGACGGGGCCCGCGACGGGGCGCTTGTCGATCCCGGTCGTGCCGTCCGGGCAGCTGGTGTGCTCCGTCGGGCGCCGCCGGCCGGCGTTGACCGAGAGAATCCGGGGGGAGAGTGCCGTGGAGGAGTCCATGGGCCGAGCCTAGCCAGCCGGCCCGGCCGCGTGCCCCGGGCTGCCACGGTTCGGACGCCGGCCCGCTCGTCGCCGCCGTCGCCGGACGGCCGGACGGCCGGACGGCCTTACAGCCGGGCAGCTCCGCCCGCGCCGTTCGCGGTCGCGTCCGCCGGGCGCGCCCGCGGCCGCGTCCGGGCACGCCGACGGCCCGACGCGCTGACAGCGTTCTTCACCGCTCATCGCACGGAAGCGGTGGAGAACGGCCTCAGCGGCGCCGGGCCCGGGGTCACGCGCCTGCCGCCCCCGGGTGGAGGCGCGGCGCGGTGGTGCTCAGCTCTCTGTCAGCAGCCCTCGACGCAGCCTGCTGAGGGTCCGGCCGAGCAGACGAGAGACGTGCATCTGCGAGATGCCCAGCTCCTCGCCGATCTCACTCTGCGTCATGTTGCCGACGAACCGCAGCGAGAGGATCTGGCGGTCACGCGGGGGCAGCTCGGCGATCAGCGGCTTCAGGGACTCGATGTACTCGATGCCCTCCAGTCCGTGGTCCTCGTAGCCGATGCGGTCCGCGAGCGCGCCCTCGCCCTCGTCCTCCTCCGGCTGCGCGTCCAGCGAGCTGGCCGTGTAGGCGTTGGAGGCCGCCATGCCCTCGATGATCTCCTCGTGGGAGAGCTGGAGGCGCTCGGCGAGTTCGGCGACGGTCGGCGCGCGGTCCAGCTTCTGCGCGAGCTCGTCGCCGGCCTTGGCGAGGTCCAGCCGCAGCTCCTGCAGGCGGCGCGGGACCCGCACCGACCAGGAGGTGTCACGGAAGAACCGCTTGATCTCACCGACGATGGTCGGCATGGCGAAGGTGGGGAACTCGACGCCGCGGTCCGGGTCGAAGCGGTCGATCGCCTTGATCAGGCCGATCGTGCCGACCTGGACGATGTCCTCCATCGGCTCGCTGCGCGAGCGGAAGCGGGACGCGGCGAACTTCACCAGCGCGAGGTTCAGCTCGATGAGCGTGTTCCGCACGTAGGAGTACTCGGCGGTGCCCTCCTCCACCGAGCGCAGGCGCTCGAAGAGGTTCTTGGACAGCGCGCGCGCGTCCATGGGGGCGACCTTGTCGAAGGGGATGTCGGGGAGCTCGTCCACGAGCGCCGCGAGCGAGTCGCGCTCGTCGTCGAGGACGGCAGCGGTCTCGTCCACCTCGTCCGCGGGAGCGGTCAGGGTGTTCTCGGTCTGGGGGGCGGGTGACAGTGACATGGTCCAGTCCTCCGTTGGTAGTCCGGCGTTTCAGGCTGCCCAAGCCGCGATCTGAGGTGGGTTGCGGCGCCTCCGAAGCCGACTCGTAGCGATCATGTCTCGTATAGCCCTACCGGGCCAGTACCCAAACAGGCAAGTCCGATATGGGTACAAGGTCCGCAATGCCACGGTTGGCTGGGTGTCCTGGTGGGATTTCACCGGCTAATGTTCGAAGTTACCGAGTACCCGGTACCGACTGAAGGGGTGTGCATGGAGCGCGGCCTGCCCGACAGCGTGCAGCGGCGCAATGCCGTGGTGGAGGTGCGTCGTCCAGGGGCTGGACTCGTGGTCGCCGTCGAGGGCGAGCTCGACCACCATTCGGCCGATCTGCTGCGTGACGCACTCGACGCGTGCCTCGCCGAGGGCCGTTATCGAATCGTTGTCGACTGTTCGGCCCTGGAGTTCTGCGACTCGACCGGGTTGAACGTCCTTCTGGGTGCGCGCATGGCGGCCGAGGAGGCCGGCGGCGTCATCGGCCTGGCGGGCATGCAGCCCGCCGTGGCCCGGGTCTTCGAGATCACCGGAGCAGAATCGGTCTTCCCCGTGCACGGCACCGTGGACGAGGCCCTGGCCCACGTCGCTGCGGAGTGAGCGGTTCCGCAGGTCCGGGACGCACCGCGCGGGATTCACCTGATCCGGCACGTGTTCCTCCCGGACAACAGGGCAGGAGACCAGTCACACATCGGACGAGCCAGGAGGCAGCCCGGTCCGTTACGGGGGAACAGATCCCGGTGATCGGTGAGGTGAGGAGCACATGAGTGCGGCCCAGTCGGTTCCTTCAGGGGCCGGACCAGAGTTCCCCGGGCATATTGCCGAGGTCACCCAACAGGTACGGCGGCTGAAGCTGCTCGGTGTCAGCGGAACGGTCGCGCGGGCCCGGGGTTTCACCCGACAGGCGCTGTGCGACTGGGGGTGGTTGCCCACCACCAATCCCGACCTGGAGGCGGCGGCGGACGACGTCCTGCTCGTCGTCTCCGAACTCGTCACCAACGCGTGCCTGCACGCCGCCGGACCCGACGAGCTGCGGGTCGGACGGCGTCCCAAGCTGCTGCGACTGGAGGTCACCGACCCCGGTGACGGTGCTCCGGTCCCCCGCGAAGGCCGCGCCCCGGGGCGCCCCGGCGGCCACGGCATCTTCATAGTCCAGCGCCTCAGCCTGGACTGGGGCGTGATCCGCAACCCCGACGGCCAGGGCAAGATCGTCTGGGCGGACATGGCCGCCCCCGGTCTGTAGCCCCCGGTCGTCGCCCGGTAGTGCCCCCGCGCCCGACGCGGGGGCACTGTCGTGTGTCCGGGGGTGTGCGCCCCCACCGCCTCCGCCACGCGGACGGCGGGCCCCCGCGGCGTCGGAGCCGAGGTCTACCATCGGGCCATGACCCGCGTACTGCTCGCCGAGGACGACGCATCCATCTCCGAACCACTGGCCCGGGCGCTACGACGGGAGGGGTACGAGGTGGTCGTCCGGGAGGACGGGCCCACCGCCCTCCAGGCCGGGCTGCACGGTGACGTCGACCTCGTCGTCCTCGATCTCGGCCTGCCCGGTATGGACGGCCTGGAGGTCTGCCGGCGGCTGCGTGCCGACGGTCTGACCCTCCCGGTGCTGGTGCTGACCGCCCGCGCCGACGAGGTGGACACCGTCGTCGGCCTGGACGCGGGGGCCGACGACTACGTGACCAAGCCGTTCCGCCTCGCCGAACTGCTGGCGCGGGTCCGCGCCCTGCTGCGGCGCGGGACCGCCGAGTCGGCGCCCGTCCCCGTGGTGCACGGCGTGCGGATCGACATCGAGTCCCACCGCGCCTGGATGGGCGACGACGAACTCCACCTCACGGCCAAGGAGTTCGACCTGCTGCGCGTCCTGGTGCGGGACGCCGGGCGGGTCGTGACCCGCGAGCAGCTGATGCGGGAGGTCTGGGACATCACCTGGTGGTCCTCGACCAAGACCCTCGACATGCACATCTCCTGGCTGCGCAAGAAGCTCGGCGACGACGCGGCCAACCCGCGGTACATCGCCACCGTGCGCGGCGTCGGCTTCCGGTTCGAGAAGAAGTGAGCGGGGCCACCGTCCGATGCGACGTCGTCTGATCACCTCCACGCTCTCCGTGGTCCTGGTGGTCATCGCGGTCTTCGGCATCTCCCTCGGCATCGTGGAGACGCGCGCCATCGAGTCCGGCGCCCGCGACCGGCTCCAGTCGGAGGCCGCCCGGCTCGTGGCGGTCGTCGAGGGGCGGCTGGTCGCGGGGGAGACCGTCACCGAGCGCACCATGCGGACGTCCGCGCCGAGCGACCGGTACGTGCTGATCGAGCTGGACGGCGCCGACATCATCACCATCGGAGAGGAGCCGGACGGCCGCGTCGTCTCCGCCTCGGAGAAGGGCGCCCAGGGCGAGACCGTCACCGTCTCCCAGCCCCGCTCCGCGGTGGCCGGCGAGATCACCCGGACGGTCACCGTCATCGTCACCGTCTCGCTGCTCGCCGTCGCCGCCGCGCTGCTGCTCGCCGTCCGGCAGGCCCACCGGGTCGCCGCCCCGCTCACCGACCTCGCGGAGGCGGCCGAACGCCTCGGCTCCGGCGACCCCCGGCCGCGGCACCGGCGCTACGGGGTCGCGGAACTCGACCGCGTCGCCGACGTCCTCGACGCCAGCGCGGAACGCATCGCCCGCATGATCACCGCTGAGCGGCGGCTCGCCGCCGACGCCTCGCACCAGCTGCGGACCCCGCTCACCGCCCTCTCGATGCGGCTGGAGGAGATCATCGAGACGGAGGACCACGACACCGTCAAGGAGGAGGCGGCCATCGCGCTCGCCCAGGTGGAGCGGTTGACCGACGTGGTGCAGCGGCTCCTCACCAACTCGCGCGACCCGCGGCTCGGCTCCGCCGTCAGCTTCGACCTGGACGGCGTCGTCCTCCAGCAGATCGAGGAGTGGCGCCCCGCCTACCGGGCGGCCGGCCGCGTCATCGTCCACTCCGGCAAGCCGGGGCTGCGGGCCGTCGGCACCCCGGGCGCGGTGGCGCAGGTGCTGGCGACGCTGGTGGAGAACGCTCTCATGCACGGGGCCGGCACCGTGGCGCTGCGGACGAGGACCGCCGGGAACCAGGTCGTCGTGGAGGTCACCGACGCCGGGCGCGGCGTGCCGCACTCCCTCGGCAGCCGTGTCTTCGAACGCTCCGTCAGCGGCCAGAACTCCACCGGTCTCGGCCTGGCGGTCGCGCGGGACCTCGCCGAGGCCGACGGCGGACGGCTGGAACTCCTCCAGCGGCAGCCACCGGTCTTCGCCCTGTTCCTGCTGCGGGAGTCCGGCGGCGACCGGCCGGGCGGTCAGGCGTCCACGCGGGCCGGCGCCCCGTCCACGGGCCCGGCCGACGACCGCGCGCCGCGGAACACCCAGGTCCGGTAGGACCAGAACCGGAACAGCGAGGCCAGCCCGAGGCCCACCACGTTCTTGGCGACGTTGTCCGCGAGCGCCGAGGTGAAGCCGAGACCGTAGTGCGAGAGGGCCAGCGCACCGTTCTCGATCACCATGCCCACGCAGGAGAAGAGCAGGAAGAGCGACGCCTCCCGGCGCCGGCGCGTCTTGTCCGCGTGCCGGTACGTCCAGTAGCGGTTGCCCAGGTAGTTGGTGCAGATCGCGGCCGAGGTCGCCAGGACACCCGACTGCAGCGGGCCGAGCCCCGCCGCCTGGGCGCACAGGTTGAAGACCACCACGTTCACCAGGAACCCGAACGCCCCGACCGTGCCGAACCTGGCCGCCTCGCGAGCCAGCCGGCGCAGCCGGAGCGGCAACGGGAGCCTGTCGGTCATGCCCGCCATGCTAGGGCGGCGCGACCGTCCGCGCCGGGTCATCCGCAACCCCGGTGCGCCGCCGTGCCACCCGCAGGAGGAACAGGGCGAAGACCGGTGGCTGCCGCTGGAGGAGTTCCAGCCGTCCGCCGTCGGCCTCGGCGAGGTCC
>NZ_JAAVJD010000074.1 GCF_012033735.1 Streptomyces lonarensis
ACGCGGGCGGCGGGCGCCGCCCGCCTCCTCGCCGGTGGCCGCGGCGTCCGCGGGCCCGGTGCCGACCTCCGTGCCCTCCTCGACGGGGGCACCGCTCCTCGTCCGGCGGCGCTGCCGGGAGCCGGCGGAGCGGGCGGGACGTTCCTGCTCCTCGGTGCGGCGCCGATTGCCGCCGCGCTTGGCGTCGGGGCCGCCGAGGTCCTCGACCTCCTCGGCGTCGAGCCCGGCGCGGGTGCGCTCGGCACGGGGCAGCACGCCCTTGGTGCCGGCGGGGATGCCGAGCTCGGCGTAGAAGTGCGGCGAGGTGGAGTAGGTCTCCGCCGGGTCGTTGAAGTCCAGCCCCAGCGCCTTGTTGATCAGCTGCCAGCGCGGGATGTCGTCCCAGTCGACCAGGGTGACGGCGTTGCCCTTGGCTCCGGCCCGGCCGGTGCGGCCGATGCGGTGGAGGTAGGTCTTCTCATCGTCGGGGGTCTGGTAGTTCACCACGTGGGTGACGCCCTCGACGTCGATGCCGCGGGCGGCGACGTCGGTGCAGACCAGCACGTCGACCTTGCCGTTGCGGAACGCGCGCAGCGCCTGCTCACGCGCGCCCTGGCCCAGGTCGCCGTGGACCGAGCCGACGGCGAAGCCGCGCCGGTCGAGCTGGTCGGCGAGGTCGGCCGCGGTCCGCTTGGTGCGGCAGAACACCATGGCCAGCCCGCGCCCGTCCGCCTGCAGCAGCCTGGCCATCATCTCGACCTTGTCGAGGGAGTGGGCGCGGTAGACGTGCTGGGTGGTGTTGGCGACGGTCAGGCCCTCGTCGTCCGGGACGGCGGCCCGGATGTGGGTGGGCTGGTTCATGTACCGGCGGGCCAGCGAGATGACCTGGCCGGGCATGGTCGCCGAGAAGAGCATGGTCTGCCGACGGGTCGGCAGCATCTGGATGATGCGCTCGACGTCGGGGAGGAACCCGAGGTCGAGCATCTCGTCGGCCTCGTCGAGGACGAGGGCGCGGACCTCGTTGAGCCGCAGCTTGCGCTGGCCCGCGAGGTCGAGCAGCCGGCCGGGGGTGCCGACGACGACGTCGACGCCCTTGCGCAACGCCTCGACCTGCGGCTCGTAGGAACGCCCGCCGTAGATCGCGAGGACCTGGACGTTACGTGCCTTGCCGGCGGTCTGAAGGTCGTTGGTGACCTGCTGGCAGAGCTCACGGGTGGGCACCACGATGAGCGCCTGGGGCGCCTCGGAGAGGTCCTCGGGCTTGGCCCGGCCGGCCTCCACGTCGGCGGCGACGGTGACGGACTCCAGCACGGGGATGCCGAAGCCGAGGGTCTTGCCCGTACCGGTCTTCGCCTGGCCGATGACGTCGGAGCCGGCGAGAGCGACCGGAAGGGTCAGCTCCTGGATGGGGAACGGGGTGACGATGCCGACGGCCTCGAGGGCCTCGGCGGTCTCGGCCAGGATGCCGAGACTGCGGAACGTTGTCGTGGACAGTGTGCTTGCCTCTTCTGTGTGACGCGAAGCACGATGGCGAGGCGGGTCGTGTCCACCGCGCCGACGAGCGGCCCGAGGGGCCGCCGCGGCGCGGGACCCGGCATCTCACTCAAGCGCATGCACCGCGCGAGCGGGTCCCACCTGGCGGACGGTGGTGTCCGCGTGCGGGCTGTCAGTCGGAGCCGATCGGGCCACCGACCGGGCATCCGCGGGTCCTGGTCCGGCCAGGAATCTCCACATGAACGGGACCCGCCTGCTGGCGGGTCCATATCACTC
The DNA here is from genome assembly GCF_012033735.1 of Streptomyces lonarensis. Classification (GTDB taxonomy): domain Bacteria; phylum Actinomycetota; class Actinomycetes; order Streptomycetales; family Streptomycetaceae; genus Streptomyces; species Streptomyces lonarensis. The sequence continues at coordinate 1,750 of NZ_JAAVJD010000074.1, forward strand.
TACCCCGGAACCGCGCACATGTGTCAGGGGCGATCGTGAGGGCAGAAGGTCCCGGGCTATTCTGCGGCTCATGGACACGCCCGAAACGTCAGCTTCCGAGACCGGCACCGAGCGAGAGGGCTCCGAGGGCGGCACCTCGCGCACCTGGGAGGACGCCTCGGCCGACCCCCGCTACCGCGCCGCGATCGTGGACCTGCTGGGCGCCCTGGCCTACGGCGAGCTCGCCGCCTTCGAGCGGCTGGCGCAGGACGCGCGGCTCGCGCCCGGCCTGGAGGCGAAGGCGGCGCTGGCCCGGATGGCCGCCGCCGAGTTCCACCACTACGAGCGGCTCGCCGCCCGCCTCACGGAGATCGGCGTGGACGCCGCCGCCGCGATGGAGCCGTTCGCGGGGCCGCTGGACGAGTTCCACCGGCTGACGGCCCCCTCGGACTGGCTGGAGGGCCTGGTCAAGGCCTATGTGGGCGACGCCATCGCCGCCGACTTCTACCGCGAGATCGCCCACCGGCTCGACGTCGAGACCCGCGACCTGGTGGTGAACGTGCTGGACGACACGGGGTACGCGGACTTCGCCGTCGACAAGGTGCGCGCGGCCATCGAGGCGGACCCGCGGCTGGGCGGCCCGCTCGCGCTGTGGGCGCGGCGACTCATGGGCGAGGCGCTCTCCCAGGCACAGCGGGTGGTCGCCGACCGCGACGCGCTCTCCACGATGCTGGTCGGCGGGGTCGCCGACGGGTTCGACCTGGCGGAGATCGGCCAGATGTTCGCCCGGATCACCGAGGCCCACACCAAGCGGATGGCCGCGCTCGGGCTGGCCGCCTGAGCGGCTGCCCGACGCCCCGCCAGACGGCCCGCCCGACGCCCCGCCAGACGGCCCGCCCGACGCTGCCGCCGGACGGCCCGCCCCACGCTGCCGCCGCCGCGCGGTGCCGCCCGGGCGCGCCGCGCTCTACGGTGGTGCGATGACGACCTCGCTGCTGGACGCGGCCCTCGTGGAGGAGACCGCGAAGAAGTCCTCGCTGCTGTGGGTGCGGGGCCCGGGCCCCGCCCCGGCACGCGCCCTGTGGCACGTCTGGCACGACGGCGCCGTGTGGGTGGTGGGCGGGCCGGGTGAGCAGCCGCTGGAGGGGCTGGAGCTGCGGGACGGCGGCATCGCCACGGTGACCGCCCGGAGCAAGGACAGCGGCGGCCGGCTGGTGGTGTGGCCGGCGCGGGTCTCCGAACCGGCGGCACACTCCCCGGAGTGGACGGCCGCCGTGGCCGAGCTGCGCGGCAAGCGGCTCAACGCGCCGGACGCCGAGGAACTGCCTGCCCGCTGGGCGGCGGACTGCCGGGTGCTGCGACTCGCGCACGAAGGGCCCGCGACGCAGCGCCCGGAGGCGTACCCCGAGGGTTCGGGCGCCGAACCGCCCCGGCCCTCGGCCGCGCTGACGCGGGGCGGTGTGCCGAGCGGCCTGCCCGTGGCACGCCGCAGGCGCTGACCCGGCGACCGCCGGAGGCCGCCCGCCGACCGCTGCGGCGCCGGAAGCCGCCCGCCGCGACGCCGGACCGGGGCGCGGCGGGCCGCCGGGGCCGCCGGGGATGGCTCAGCCGGCGTCCTTGAGGATCTGGTCGCCGTAGTCGACGATCTGCTCCTCCTGCGGCGCGCGCAGCGGGAACTCCTCGTTCCACTCGGCCATCCGGATCTCGCCCGCCTCGCCGCCCCGTTCCAGCCGCAGCGGGTACGGGTCCCCGACCAGCGCGACCTCCAGCACCCCGCCGGCACCCTCGTCCGCGACGACGCTGATGGTCTGCACGTTGTTGAACATGCCGCGGTCGCCGGTCTCGCGGGTGCCCTCCATCGCCAGCAGCAGTTCGAGCATGAGCGCCTTGTCGGTGAAGCCGCTGAGCTGGTCGTAGGAGGGGTCGTCCGGCGGGACCTTGACGTACATGCCCTCCAGCTTGGTCGAGGGGTCGATGTCCCGCTCGGCCTCGTCCTCGGACTGCTGGTACTGCCAGAAGGCCGCGTCGGCCTTGATGAAGAGCTCGTCCTCCACCCGGAGCAGCTCGAAGGTCGCCCCCTGGGTCGAGACCTCGCCGACCCCGCCCTCCGGGCCGAGCCGCATGTCGAGGCGGAACCCGGCCTCGCCCGCGGTGACCGAGCCGGTCAGGCGAAGCGACTCCGCCTCGGAGGCCGCCTCGAACGCCCGCTCCTCGATCGTCGCGGCGGGGAGCGAGCCCAGTCCGTTGGTGCCCTCGTCCGGGTCCGGCGGGGGTTCCTCCTCGCCGGCGCAACCCGTGAGCAGGCCCGCGCCGGTCGCGCAGATCAGACCGCTCACCAGCAGGTCGCGAAGGGGGTGCCGCCTTCCGGCTCGGGGGGTCACGGGACTGCCACTCCTCGGCTCGCTCTGTCCTGGACGCGTCCTGCGGCCACGGCCGCAGGAGGGCGCGCCGCAGGCGGTCGCCGGGTTTCCCACGGGTGGTCACCGGCAAGTGAGCGGCAGCGTACCCGGCGGGTGGGCGACGCCACAGGGCCGGTCCCGCCGCACCGTGTCGGCGCCGTACCATCGGGGTCATGGCTACCGACACGACCGCCGCCGGAACCACCCCCACCGACGACGCGGTGCGAGCCGCGCTCGCCACGGTGAACGATCCGGAGATCCATCGGCCCATCACCGATCTCGGCATGGTGAAGTCGGTCGAGATCGCCGCGGACGGCGCGGTGACGGTCGGGGTGTACCTGACCGTGTCGGGGTGCCCGATGCGGGAGACGATCACCAGCAACGTCCAGGAGGCGGTGCGCGGCGTCGCCGGCGTGACCGCGGTCCAGGTCGAGCTGGACGTGATGAGCGACGAGCAGCGCAAGGAGCTCGCCGCGTCGCTGCGCGGCGGACAGGCCGAGCGCGAGGTGCCGTTCGCCCAGCCCGGTTCGCTGACGCGGGTGTACTGCGTCGCCTCCGGGAAGGGCGGCGTCGGCAAGTCCTCGGTGACGGTGAACCTCGCTGCGGCGCTGGCCGCCGACGGGTTGAAGGTCGGCGTGGTCGACGCGGACATCTACGGCCACTCCGTGCCGCGGATGCTCGGCACCGACGGCCGGCCCACCCAGGTCGAGAACATGATCATGCCGCCGTCGGCGCACGGCGTGAAGGTCATCTCGATCGGCATGTTCACCCCGGGCAATGCTCCGGTCGTGTGGCGCGGCCCGATGCTGCACCGCGCGCTGCAGCAGTTCCTGGCGGACGTCTACTGGGGCGACCTCGACGTGCTGCTGCTGGACCTGCCGCCCGGGACGGGCGACATCGCGATCTCCGTGGCGCAGCTGGTGCCCAACGCCGAGATCCTCGTGGTGACCACGCCGCAGCAGGCGGCGGCGGAGGTGGCCGAGCGCGCCGGTTCGATCGCGGTGCAGACGCACCAGAAGATCGTGGGCGTGGTGGAGAACATGGCCGGTCTGCCCTGCCCGCACTGCGACGAGATGGTCGACGTCTTCGGCAGCGGCGGCGGCAAGCAGGTCGCCGAGGGGCTGACCCGCACGACCGGCGCCGAGGTGCCGCTGCTCGGGCAGATCCCGATCGACGTCCGGCTCCGCGAGGGCGGCGACGAGGGCAAGCCCGTGGTGCTCTCCGACCCGGACTCCCCCGCCGGAGCGGCGATCCGTTCGGTGGCGGACGCGCTGGGCGCGCGGCAGCGGGGGCTCTCCGGGCTGTCGCTGGGCATCACGCCGCGCAACAAGTTCTGACGCCGCCGCGCCCCGCTGCGGGCACGGTGGTGACATGACAAGGCCGGCGCCTGACGGCGCCGGCCTTCGTCGCGCTGGTCTCCCGTGCGGGTCGCCCGCGGCTGTCGCGGGTCGGACCCGGACGCGGCCCGGCAGCGGGTCGCGCGGGGCGGTCCGCCCCGGCCGTCACCCCCGGCTGCTGCCGGGGGCTGAGCTCCGGGCCGGACCGGGTCGGGTCCGGTCGGTCAGGTGTAGCTGTGGATGTCCTCGACCACGGCGAAGCCGAGGCCGTAGGCGCTCATGCCCCGACCGTAGGCACCGATGTGCTGGCCGTCCCCGGCCGCGCCGGCCAGGACCCAGCCGTACTCCGACTCCCGGTAGCGGAACTCGGTCGGCGTGCCGTCGACCGGCAGGGACAGCGTGGACCAGCCCTCACCCTGCAGGTGGTCGGCGAGCTCCCACGCGATGCTGGTCTGCTGCTCCAGCCAGTCCTGGCGCAGCGCGCGTTCCATGTGGGTCGGCCAGGTCCGCGAGAGCAGTCCCGAACCGGCGAGCCAGGCGGCCGAGGAGACCGAGGTGGCCTCCAGGACGCCGGTGCCGTCGGGGCTGCGCCGGACCGGTCGGGTCGCCACGGTCACCACCACAGCGAAGCGCTGGTCCTCCGGGCCGAGTTCGGCCAGGTAGGACGGCTCGTCGCCGTGCCCGGTCGAGCCGTGCTCGACCGATCCGTCTGTCGCCGCCGCCACCTGCATCAGCCAGCGCGGCCCGCTGAACGCCTCGTCCAGTCCGTACCAGGGGAAGTCGGCACTCAGGTAGCCGTCCACCGCTCGTCGGGCACCCGGCACCCCCTGAGTGGTGTCCGGCCCGGTCCGACTCGTCGTCTCCATGTGCGGACGCCTCCTCCTCACGTGTGCCCAGGGGGAGCCCCGGGACACAGCGAGGATAGCCACCCGCCCCACGCGCGGCGGGGAAGCCCGGAAACCCGGCGGAGATAAATACCCCAAATGCGATGGAATGCCCGGTCAGGTGGCGTCCATGTCGAACGGCGGTGCGGTGGCCGAGGATCGGGTCGGGGCGCTCGCGGGGGTCGTCGGCGCCGTCTTGTCGAGCCGCACGCCCCCCTGGTGGCTGTCGTTGACCGGCGCGGCGTCCACCTGCATCTCCGCCTCCGTCGCGAAGCCCTTGTCGAGCTCCACCGGGTCGCCCGGCGCCGCCGTGCTGCCCGCGACGTCCCGGCCCCCGCCCGCGTCACCGGCCGGCCCGCCGCGTGTCCGGCCGTTGATCGCGTCGGTCGCCTCGGTCAGCTCCTTGCGGACGTCCAGCGAGTCGCGGACCTCGGTGAGCTCCTTGCGGACGTCCAGCGAGTCGCGCAGCTCACGCAGGCCCAGCTCGTCCTTGCCCATCAGGTGCTTCTGGGCGAACCGCTTGGGGTGGAGGTCCTCGAACTCGAAGTCCTTGAACTCCGGGCCCAACTCCGAGCGGATGTCACGCTTGGCGTTGTCCGAGTAGGCGCGGACCTTCTGCAGAAAACCCACGGCGTCCTGGATGAGCTTGGGGAGCTTGTCCGGGCCGAAGAGAAGAATCGCCAGGATCAGCAGAATGAGGAAATTGAGCGGTCCGATATCGAAGAACAACTGTCAGCTCCCTCATGCGGAAGATATCCGGCGACAGCCACGGTACCCCGGTGCACCGCCCGCACGGGAGGGGCGGTCACTCCGAGGTGGCGCGGCCCAGCTCCGCACTGACCGTGCGCTCCTCGCCGTCGCGCTCCAACGTGATCTCCAGCACGTCGCCGGGGCGGTGCGACCGCACCTTCACGATCAGCTCGTCGCTGCTGCGGACCCGGGCGCCGTCCACCGCGGTGATGACGTCGCCGTCCCGTATCCCCGCGCGAGCGCCGGGTCCGTCCGCGAGCACGCCGGTCTCCCCGGCGCTGCTGCCCACCCGGGCGCCGTTCCCGGTGAACCCGAGATCGAGCTTGACGCCGAGGACAGGATGGGTCGCCACCCCGGTGTTGATCAGCTCCTCGGCGATGCGCTTGGCCTGGTTGACCGGGATGGCGAAGCCCAGCCCCACGCTCCCGCCGCGGGACTCGCCGTCGGCGTCCGGGCCGCCGGGGGTGCGGATGGCACTGTTGATGCCGATGACCCGACCGCTCTGGTCGACCAGCGGTCCGCCGGAGTTGCCCGGGTTGATCGGGGCGTCGGTCTGCAGGGCGTTGACGTAGCTGATGTCGGAGCCGTCACCCTCGCCGCCCGCGGTGATCGGCCGGTTCACCGCGCTGATGATGCCGGCGGTCACCGTGCCGTCGAGGTCGAACGGAGAACCGATCGCCACCACGGAGTCCCCGACCCGGACGGTGTCGGAGTCGCCGAGTGGCAGCGCGCTCAGCCCGGAGACGCCGGTGACCTTGACCACGGCCAGGTCGTACCCGCTGTCGGAGCCGACCAGCTCGGCCCGGACCGCGTCGCCGTTGTGGAAGGAGACCTGTATCCGGCCGCCGTCCCGCGCCGGCCGCACCACGTGCTCGTTGGTGAGGATGTGGCCCTCGTCGTCCAGTACGAATCCGGTGCCGGTGCCGCCCGCGCCCCCGCCGCTGGAGTAGAGGGTCACCACGCCCGGGAGCGCGCCCTCGGCGATCGCCGCGACGGTGCCCGGCTGGCTGACCCGCTCCTGCTCGGTCGCCTGCGGCAGCCGCACCTCGCTGAAGCTGCCGCCGCGTTCCAGCTGCACGCCGACCACACCGCCGACACCGCCGGCGACCAGCGCGACCACCAGGGCGCCCACCACGAGCCGGCCGGCGGCGGAGTCACTATCCCCGCGGGCGGGGTGGCGGGGTGCTGCACCGGCGGCGCGGGGGCCCACGGACCGGGGCGCCCGTACGGCGGGGTGCCGTACGGGTCCTGACCGTGGCGCGGCTCCTCGCCGCGGTTCCCGTCGTCCATGGTCGCCCCCACACTCGTCTATCGCCGTCGGCCACACGGCCCGGCCACGGCTATGGATTCAACCAGGTATCGGCGCGCGATTCAGCGCGGGCTCATCACTCCGAGTGGATGCGGGTCGTACGAGACGCCGGTGAACGGACGTTGCGGGGAGGGCGGCTGCTCCTCCGGCTCCGGTTCGACCCGGTCGGCCGGAGGAGCGTAGGGCACCCCGGTGGGCAGCGGCCCGGTGGCCAGGACGGCCGCCATCCGCTCCGAGACCGGCAGGACGGGGTGGCCGGCGAAGGTCTCCGGCACCACCTCGGCGTCACCGGTCGCCGCGACGGCCCCCACCGGGGAGAGCGCCCCCTCGTCGTCGCCCTCCGGGCGGCTGCCGGGCCGCTGGCCCGGGCTGGCGCCGCCGGAGGTCGCCATCGCCACCGGGACGCCCGCCGGGGCCGTCGAGGAACCGGCCGTCACCGCCAGCCCGCCGCCTATCGCGACCGCCGCCAGCGAGACCGCCCCCGCCGCGGCGAACGCGAAGCGGTGGTGCCCGCGCGGCGGACGGGCCGGCAGCAGCCCGGAGGAGCCGAGTGGCACCGGCACGGGCAGCGCGCCGCGACCGTCGGTGGCACGGCGAGCGCCCCCGCCGCGGTGGACGGGGAACCCGCCGGAGCCGAAGACCGACGGGGTGAAGGGCGAGCGCCGCCCCGGCGAGGAGAGCGCCCCGGAGGCGGTCGGCCAGCCGCCGGGGCGGTCGTCGTCGCCCTCCTCGCCCGCCGGTGGCGCGGCGGGCAGCCCCTGCAGGCGCGCGAGGAGGGTGTCGGAGGGCGGGGGCGGCGGGGTCTGCGCGAACGCGCTCTTCAACCGTCGCTGGGCGTCGGCCTCCGCCCGGCAGCCGGCGCAGGTCGCAAGATGGGCGAGGACACGGTCGCGGTGGTCGTGGGAGAGCTCGCCGTCGATGAGGGCGGCGAGGTTGTCCCCGAGATGCTGCTCACTGCTCACTCGGTTCAGCCTCCCCCGTACGCGCGGACGGCGCGCCCGCGAGCACGGGAGCGGCGTGGAGGATGTCGTCGCGCTCCGGCGCGGTCGGCGAGCGGTGGCTGAGCGCCTTGCGCAGGTGCGAGCGGCCGCGGTGGATGCGGCTGCGGACGGTGCCGAGCTTCACGCCGAGGGTGGCGGCGATCTCCTCGTAGCTGAGCCCCTCGATGTCGCAGAGCACGACAGCGGCGCGGAAGTCCGGCGCGAGGGTGTCGAGCGCCTGCTGGATGTCGGCGTCGAAGTGCGTGTCGTTGAAGTGCTGCTGCGGTGACGGCTCCCGGCTGGGCAGCCGGTCGGCGGCGTCGTCGCCCAGCGCGTCGAAGCGGATGCGCTGCTTGCGTCGGACGGTGTCCAGGAAGAGGTTGGTGGTGATGCGGTGCAGCCACCCCTCGAACGTGCCGGGGGTGTAGGTGGACAGCGAGCGGAAGACCCGGACGAAGACCTCCTGGGTGAGGTCCTCGGCGTCGTACTGGTTGCCCGTGAGGCGGTAGGCCAGCCGGTAGACGCGGGCGCTGTGGGTGGAGACGATCTCCTCCCAGCTGGGAGGAGTCCATCCGGTGTCGGTGTCGGCGCCGGCAGCTGACGCACCGTCCGTCCGGAAACCGGCGGCGGGAACGACCTGGGCGCGTGCAGCATTGTCGGTCACAGAATTCGGCCCGCCGGCAGCGCCCCGGATTCGGCGCAGAACGCCCCGGGAACCGAACGCGGCCGCACCTCCCCTGTCGGCTCTGGTGTCCAGTGGAGTGCCAACCATAGTCACCTCGCCCGTTAGCTCCGGATAAGGATTATTGGCCTGCTTTCCGCCGCCGGGCGGATGGCCCCGTGCACCGGGAGAACGTACGGTCCCCGCGTCCGGTTCCCCGGCGGACTCGATACAGTCGTGCCGCGACTGACGGGGACAGGAGAGTGCCATTACCGGCAACGGGCACACCAGCTGGGCGTTCGCCGACGCGTACGGTGTACCGGATATCGGGACCGCTGCCGGTGAGGCGCTGCTCTGGGCCCGGGACCGCTCGCGGGAGATCGGTGTCGCCAGCGTCTCCCCCGGCTGCGGCGACGCGTTGCGGCTGCTGACCGCGACGGCCGACGCCAAGGCGGTCGTCGAGATAGGGACGGGGACGGGGGTCTCCGGGCTCTACCTGCTGCTGGGCATGCGGCCGGACGGGGTGCTCACCACCATGGACACCGAGCCGGAGCGGCAGCAGTTCGCCCGGGAGGCGTTCCGTGCCGCCGGCTTCGCCGGGAACCGCGCCCGGCTGATCCCGGGGCGCGCGCTGGACGTGCTGCCGCGGCTGACGGACGGCGGCTACGACCTGGTCTTCTGCGACGGCGACCGCGAGGAGTACCTCGACTACCTGGGTGAGGCCGTCCGGCTGCTGCGGCCGGGGGGCGTGCTGTGCTTCGCGGGCGTCTTCTCGGGCGGGGACACCGTCGACTCCTCGGCGCAGACCACGACCGTGCTGACCCTGCGGGAGTTGCTGCGGACCCTGCGGGACAGCGACCGGCTGGTACCGGCGCTGCTGCCGGTCGGCGACGGCCTGCTCTGCGCCACCTGCCGCTGAACCGCCCTGCTGTCCGCCCGCTGCGGCGGACAGCAGGGCGCCCCCGAACGCGCGAGCGTTCCGGGGCGATGTGTTCCCTCGGTACTGCGGCTGTCAGCCGGTCAGCCGCACACCTTCTTCAGTTCCTCGTCGAGCGCGACCGCCTCGTCCGGGGTCAGCTCGACGACGAGACGCCCGCCGCCTTCGAGCGGAACGCGCATGATGATGCCCCGCCCCTCCTTGGTGACCTCGAGCGGGCCGTCGCCCGTCCGCGGCTTCATGGCCGCCATGCTCGTTCCCCTTCCTGAAACCAGCTCATCATCCGCCCGCAGACCACCCAGACGCGCGCGCGTTCTACGCGCGCGCCGGTCTCGAACAGATTGCCTCGCCTTCATTATCCCGCATGGGACGACCGGATGACCAACAGCGGCGTCCCGGACCGCCCCTCGGGGCAGTCGGCTGCCTCCCGGAACCGCCCGGAACGCCGTCCTCCGAGGCCCGGCGCGCGGCGGGAGCACCCGGTCGCGGGAGTTTGACGCAGCTCACACTCACGCACCGGTTCCCGTCGGTGGACGCTGCGTCATGCTGTCCGCATGGCAGACACCGTGCAGTACGCCGTGACCGACCACCTCGCCGTCGTGACGCTGAACCGGCCCGACGCGATGAACGCGCTCGACACCCGGACCAAGGAGGCGCTGCGGGACGCGCTGACGGCGGCCGGCGACGACAGCACCGTCCGGGCGGTGCTGCTGACCGCCACCGGCCGCGCGTTCTGCGTCGGCCAGGACCTCAAGGAGCACGTACGGTCGCTGGCGGTCGAGCGCGAGGGCGCGGACGGCGCTCCGGGCGCCGGCAGCGCCATGCGGACGGTCGGCGACCACTACAACCCGATCACCCTCGCCATCGCCTCGATGCCGAAGCCCGTCGTCGCGGGAGTGAACGGTGTCGCGGCGGGCGCGGGTCTGGGGTTCGCGCTGGCGGCGGACTACCGGGTGGTGGCGGCGGGAGCCTCGTTCAACACGGCGTTCGCCGGTATCGGGCTCAGCGCCGACTCGGGGCTCTCCTGGACGCTGCCGCGCGTCGTGGGCCCGGCCCGCGCCGCCGAGTTGCTGATGCTGCCGCGCCGGATCGACTCGGCCGAGGCGGAGCGGCTGGGCATCGCCCAGCGCGTGGTGCCCGACGAGGAGCTGCCGGCGGCGGCCCTCCAGGTGGCCACGGCGTTCGCCGCCGGCCCGACGGTGGCGCTCGCCGCCATCAAGCGTTCGCTGGCGTTCGGGGCCTCGCACTCGCTGGCCGAGACGCTGGAGGTCGAGGCCGAGTCGCAGCTGGCCGCCGGCGCCAGCGCGGACCACCGGGCCGCGGTGGCGTCCTTCGTCGCCAAGGAGCAGCCGGTCTTCGAGGGGCACTGACTCCGGTGCCCCTCCCGCGGCCGGCGCCCCCGTCGGCCGGGGGCTCAGCCGTGGTGCGGCGGGCCGGCGTGCGGTCCGTCGGGGCCCGGATCGGCTCCGGCGCCCCCGTCGGCCGGGGGCTCAGCCGTGGTGCGGCGGGTCGGTGCGCGGTCCGCCGGGGTGCGGCCCGGCTCCGGCGCTCCCGGCCGTGCGGTCGCCGGCCGCGCCGGGGTCGTGGCTGACCGCGTAGGCCTGCGCGCCGGCGAGTGCCACGCGCAACTCCTCGATCCGGGCGTCGCGGTCCGCGAGTTCGGCGGCGAGCCGGTCCAGGACCTCGTCGACGTCGCCCATCCGGTAGCCCCGGGGGGCCACCGGCAGCCGCAGCGCGGCCAGATCCGCCGGGGTGACGGCGCGGTCCTGCGGCAGCGGGTCGTCGGGGCGGTCGGGAGCGGCCTCGGGCAAGCCGCCCGAGGTCGGGCCGCCGGAGCCGTCCCCGCTGCCGAGGACCGCCAGCGTCACCCCGCCGATCACGACCACCATCGCCACCATCAGCCACACGAACACGGCCGGCCCTCCTGTCGCTGGTCACCGCCGGGCCGCGCCCGGTCCCGCCGTATTCTCGCAGCATGCTGCGACTGGGTACCCGAGAGTTCGCCCCCGACGAGCCGGTGATCATGGCGATCGTCAACCGGACACCCGACTCGTTCTACGACCGGGGCGCCACCTTCCTCGACGAGCCGGCGCTGGAGCGCGTGGGCCTCGCCGTCGACGAGGGGGCGGCGATCATCGACATCGGCGGGGTCAAGGCGGGGCCCGGCGAGGAGGTGGACGCCGCCGAGGAGATCCGGCGCACCGTCGGCTTCGTCGCGGAGGTCCGGCGCCGGCATCCCGCCGTCGTGATCAGTGTCGACACCTGGCGGCACGAGGTCGGCTCGGCGGTGTGCGAGGCCGGCGCCGACCTCCTCAACGACGCCTGGGGCGGGGTCGATCCGCGGCTCGCGGAGGTCGCCGGCCGGTACGGGGTGGGGCTGGTCTGCACCCACGCGGGCGGCGCGCGGCCGCGGACCCGCCCGCACCGCGTGGAGTACCCGGACGTCATGGCGGACGTGCTGCGGGTCACGACGGCGCTGGCGGAGCGCGCCGTGGAGCTGGGGGTGCCCCGCGAGTCGGTGCTGATCGACCCCGGGCACGACTTCGGCAAGAACACCCGTCACTCGCTGGAGGCGACGCGGCGGCTGCCGGAGATGACGGCGACCGGCTGGCCGGTGCTGGTCTCGCTCTCCAACAAGGACTTCGTCGGGGAGACCCTCGACGTCCCGTTGAAGGAGCGGCTGCTCGGGACGTTGGCGACGACCGCGGTCTCCGCCTGGCTGGGCGCGCAGGTCTACCGGGTGCACGAGGTGGCGGAGACCGCGCAGGTGCTGCGCATGGTGGCGGCCATCGCCGGGCGCGCCGAGCCGGCGGTGGCCCGGCGCGGGCTCGCCTGAGCGAAAAGATCAGGAGCCGGGGCCGGGCCGGGAGGAACCGGGCCGCGGGGGCCGGCGCGCCCGGGGCCCGGGCGCGCCGGTGGCGTCAGCCCTCGGCGGTGACCTTCGTCACCAGGGCGATCGCCTCGTCGACGTCGTCGGTGATGGAGAAGAGCTGCTCGTCGTGGGGGGACGCCTTCCCCTGCGCGATCATGGTCTGCCGGAGCCAGTCCGCGAGCCCGTTCCAGTAGGCGCTGCCGAAGAGGACGATCGGGAAGCGCGTGACCTTGCCGGTCTGCAGCAGGGTCAGCGCCTCGAACAGCTCGTCCAGTGTCCCGAACCCGCCGGGCAGCACCACGAACCCCTGCGCGTACTTGACGAACATCGTCTTGCGGACGAAGAAGTAGCGGAAGTTCACACCGATGTTGACGTACGGGTTGAGCCCCTGCTCGAAGGGCAGCTCGATGCCGAGCCCCACCGAGACGCCGTCGGCCTCGCTGGCGCCGCGGTTGGCCGCCTCCATCGCGCCGGGCCCGCCGCCGGTGATCACCGCGTAGCCGGCCTCGACCAGGGCGGCGCCGATACGGCGGCCCGTCTCGTACTCCGGCGAGCCCGCCGGGGTGCGCGCGGAGCCGAAGACGCTGATGGCCGGGCCGAGTTCCGCCAGCGCGCCGAAGCCCTCGACGAACTCGGACTGGATGCGCAGCACGCGCCAGGGGTCGCCGTGCACCCAGTCGGAGGGGCCGCGGGTGTCCAGCAGCCGCTGGTCGGTGGTGCCGGGCACCATCTGGTCCCTGCGGCGCACCACCGGTCCGAGGACCTGCTCGCTGCGGCCGTCGGGCCGGCCGTACTCCTGGCCGTTCACCTCGGGGGCGACCGTTTCGTTGCGCTCCGTGCTGCTCATCGCGACTCCTTCCACCACCTGCGTCGTACCGGGCGCGTCGGGCCGCGGCCACCCCTCCGGGGCGGCGGGCCACGGGCGCGTGCCCGGGTGCTGCCGTCTGCGGGCCGGTGCTCCGGCCGGACTGCGCGGCCCGTCGCAGGCGCCCCCGATGGGCGCGCGACGGGGCCGCTGACCTCACCCTACGGTTCCTGGCGTGGCCCGGGTGTGAACACGGGCGGTCGCGGCGGGGTGCGGCATCCGTCGGGCCTTCGCCGCGCGGCGTCGCGGAAGCCGCGCCGGGGCCGAGGAGGGCGACGGCCCGCCCCTCACCCGGTCCCGCGGCCGGGGTGGGGGCCACGGCCCGGGAGCCGCGGTCAGGCGCCGGTCAGCCAGGCGCGCAGCCGCTCCTCGCAGTGGTGGATGCGGGCGGTCTCGACCCGCTCGTCCCGCTTGTGGGCGAGGCTCGGTTCGCCCGGCCCGTAGTTGACGGCGGGGACGCCGAGGGAGCTGAAGCGGGCGACGTCGGTCCAGCCGAACTTGGGGCGGGCCTCGCCGCCGACCGCGGCCATGAACGCCTGTGCGGCCGGGTGGGAGAGGCCGGGGAGCGCGCCGGGCGAGTGGTCCTCCACGGTGAGGGAGGCGACACCGCAGTCGGCGAACACCTCGCGGACGTGGGCGAGGGCGGCCGCCTCGTCGCGGTCCGGCGCGTAGCGGTAGTTGACGGCGATCTCGCAGACGTCGGGGATGACGTTGCCGGCGACCCCGCCGCTGATCCGGACGGCGTTGAGCCCTTCGTGGTACTCCAGCCCGTCGATGACCGGGCGCCGGGGCTCGTAGGCGGCGAGCCGGGCGAGGAGGGGCGCGGCGGCGTGCAGCGCGTTGGCGCCCATCCAGCTCCGGGCGGAGTGGGCGCGGACGCCCTCGGTGCGCAGCACGACCCGCAGAGTGCCCTGGCAGCCGCCCTCGACCTCGCCGCCGGAGGGTTCGAGGACGACGGCGAAGTCGCCGGTGAGCCAGTCCGGGTGGGTGGCGGCGAGCCGCCCGAGGCCGTTGCGGTCCGCCTCGACCTCCTCGTTGTCGTAGAAGACGAAGGTGAGGTCGCGGTTGGGCTCGGGGACGGTGGCGGCGATCCGCAGCTGTACCGCCACGCCGGACTTCATGTCGCTGGTGCCGCAGCCCCACAGCACACCGTCCTCGTCGAGGCGGGAGGGGACGTTGTCCGCGATGGGCACGGTGTCGAGGTGGCCGGCGAGCACGACGCGCTCCGCGCGGCCGAGCGCGGTGCGGGCGACGACGTTGTTGCCCCAGCGGTCGACCCGCAGGTGGCCGAGGCCGCGCAGCGCCTCCTCCACCGCGTCCGCGAGCGGCTCCTCCGAGCCGCTGACCGAGGGGATGTCCACCAGCTGCGCGGTCAGGGCGGCGGCGTCCAGGCTGAGGTCGAGGGAGGGTCGCTGCATGGGGCGAGGCTACCCGCAGACGGCACCCCGGCGACCAGCGGTTACCTTATGACCGTGTCCAACACCTCCACGGCGCGGCGACCGTGGCGCCGTCGTCTCCTGCGCACGGCCGTCGCGCTGACCGTCCTGGCGGGACTCGCGGTCTACGTGGTCGTGCACCGGGAGACCCAGCCCACCGTCCGCGCCGCGCACTGCTCCGTGGCCGACCGCGACGGCGCCCGGGAGGGCGAGCCGTACCGGCTGGCGCCGCAGCAGGCGGCGAACGCGGCGACGGTGACCGTCGTGGGCTCGACCCGCGAGCTGCCGGAGCGGGCCATGGTGATAGCCGTGGCGACCGCGATGCAGGAGTCCAGCCTGTACAACATCGACTACGGCGACCGGGATTCGGTGGGGCTGTTCCAGCAGCGGCCCTCGATGGGGTGGGGTTCGATCGCGGAGATCATGGATCCGGTCTACGCGTCCGGCCAGTTCTACGACCACCTGGTCGAGGTGCCGGACTACCTGGAGCTGCCGTTGACCGTGGCGGCGCAGGAGGTGCAGCGCAGCGCCTTCCCCGACGAGTACGCGAAGCACGAGCCGGAGGCCACGGTCATGGCCGCGGCGTTCACGGGGCGGGAGTCGGCCGCCGTGGTGTGCAGCCGCGGTTCCGCCGAGCCGGTGGCGGGCGACCCGGCCGCGGTGGCCGAGCGGTTGGCGGCCGACTTCCCGGGGGCGGCGGCGCCGGTCGTCTCCGCCGAGGGCCTGGTCGTGCCGGTGCCGCCGGACGCGCCGGAGGGCCGGGGGTGGGCGCTGGCCCACTGGTCGGTGGTGCACGCGGTGCAACTCGGCATCGAGTCGGTGGAGTTCGACGGACAACGGTGGACGGTGGAGGACGCCGGCGCCGGGTGGACCGAGAGCGGCGCCGACGCCGGGGAGATCGTGCTGACCGTCGAGCGATGACGAGGGTTCCGCGGGGGTGCGGCCCCTGCGCGACTGCCGGCTGTCAGGCGCCACGGACAACGAGCCAACACCGTTCTCCGGTATGGATATTCACCCGCAGGAACAGTGAATTCGCGCGCGTCATTGACGAACGTCGCCGATAATGCGACGCATTACCAATCCTTTACCACGGGGACCGCAACTTCGACCCGCCCGCGGCCGATAGTCATGGCGTCCGACCGCGCAGCCCCGACGGGGTGGCGGCCGGTCACCAACCGTCGTGACACACGCTCGGAACCCGTCGCTAAGGAGAAACATGTCCAACGCCCTCAAGCGCCGCATGGCCAAGGTCGCGCTCGTGATCGCGGCGGGCGCCGCCCCGGTGGTCGCCTCCGCCGGCTCCGCGTCCGCGCTGTCGCTGCCGCCGACCACCGACCTCGGCAGCCTGAGCAACCTGGACACCGCCTCCCTCGGCGACAAGACCGACTCCGCGCTGCAGAACACCTCCGCGGTGGCCGGGGAGCTCGGCGGCGAAGCGGTCAAGGCCGCCGTCCCGGCCGCCGGCAAGGCGGCGGGCTCCCTCAGCCGTTCCGCCACCGAGCCGAGCATCATGGAGACCGCGGGTGCCGCCACCGGCGCGGTCTCCACGGTGGTCGGCGAGACCGCCTCGCAGCTCAACGGCAAGGGGCTGCCCGGCCCGGTGCCCGGCCTCAACGCCCCGCTGCCCGCCGGTGGCGTCCCCGGCATGGGCCTGATGGGCTGATCACGAGCCCTCCCGGCCGGTACCGCACCGGCCCCCGGCGCGCCGCCGTCGGCGACCGCACGGCCTCCCGGCCGCCGACGGACCACCACCGCGCGCCGACACCGGAGCCCGGCTCCCCCACCTCGGGGAGCCGGGCTCCGACGCGTCTCGGCCGGCGGCGGGGCGCTGCCCGGGCGTCAGCCCAGCCGGCGGACAGCCTCGGCGACCCGCTCGTCGGTGGCGGTCAGCGCCACCCGCACGAACCGCTCCCCCGCGCTGCCGTAGAAGTCACCCGGCGCCACCAGCACGCCGCGCTCGCTGAGCTCGGCCACCGTCTCCCAGCACGGCTCGTCGCGCGTCGCCCACAGGTAGAGCGACGCCTCACTGTGCTCGATGCGGAACTTCGCGCCCTCCAGGGCGGTCCGCAGGGCGGCACGGCGGGCCGCGTACCGCTCGCGCTGCTCGGCGACGTGCCGGTCGTCGCCCAGCGCCACCGTCATGGCCTCCTGCACCGGAGCGGGCAGCATCATCCCGCCGTGCTTGCGGATCTGGAGCAGCTCCCCCAGGACCGCGGCGTCCCCCGCGAGGAACGCGGCGCGGTAGCCGGCGAGGTTGGACCGCTTGGAGAGCGAGTGGACCGCGATCACGCCGGTGCGGTCACCGCCGCAGATGTCGGGGTGCAGCACGGAGACCGGGTCGGCCTCCCAGCCCAGCTCCAGGTAGCACTCGTCGCTCAGCAGCAGCACGCCGTGACGGCGGGCCCAGGCCACAGCGGCACGCAGCTCGTCGGCGGAGAGCACCCGCCCGGTGGGGTTGCTGGGCGAGTTGAGCCACAGCAGCCGGATGCCGGCGGGGTCCAGTTCGAGGACGTCGTCGTAGAGCACCGGCTCCGCGCCGGCGAGCCGCGCGCCCACTTCGTAGGTCGGGTAGGCCGCCCGGGGGCAGGCGACCCGGTCGCCCGGGCCGAGGCCGAGCTGCGTCGGCAGCCAGGCGACCAGTTCCTTCGAGCCGACCACGGGAAGCACCTCGTGATGGCTCACCGCCACCGCTCCCAGCCGCCGCTCGCACCAGCCGGTGATCGCGTCCCGGAGCGCCGCGGTGCCCCAGACCGTCGGGTAGCCGGGGCGGTCGGCCGCGTCGGCGAGGGCGCGCTGCACCACTGCCGGCACCGGGTCGACAGGGGTGCCGACGGAGAGGTCCACCAGGCCGCCGGGGTGCGCTCGGGCGGTCTCCCGGTACGGCTCCAGCCGGTCCCAGGGAAAGACGGGCAGGCGGGAGGTGAGCGGGGAGACGGGCTGGCTCACGGACGGACTCGCTCTCTGGTGCGGCGCCGCCCCGGCGGGGCGGCGGGGTGGGGCGGCGACCGGCGGGCGGGTGGCGGGTCGCCACGGCGTGGCAGCCGGCCGCCACGGCGGCAGTCAGCGGCGCGCGGGGCCGGCCCGGTCACCTCAGACGTCGGTCACTCGTCGTGCTGCTGCGGGGGCAGCGCGGCGACGAACGCGTGGTCCCGCTCGATGAGACCGAGCTTGCTGGCGCCGCCCGGGGAGCCCAGCTCGTCGAAGAACTCGACGTTCGCCTTGTAGTAGTCCTTCCACTCCTCCGGAGTGTCGTCCTCGTAGAAGATGGCCTCCACGGGGCAGACCGGCTCGCACGCGCCGCAGTCCACGCACTCATCGGGGTGGATGTAGAGCATCCGCTCGCCCTCGTAGATGCAATCCACGGGGCACTCCTCGATGCAGGCCTTGTCCTTCAGGTCGACACAGGGCTCCGCGATGACGTAGGTCACGCTGTCGTTCCTCCTCAGTCGGGACGGGCGGTCCGAAGTGGCTCCGCCCACATGGCGCGCGGGAGCGCGGTCGATGCTCAGCACCTAGTATCGCGGGTCGGAACGGCGGCATGCACACGAGGGGCGGACAAGCGAGTGGAGTTCACCTTGGGCGTACGCATGGAGGTGCGGGTCGGCCCGGAGGACGTCGGCCGACGCGTCTCGGTGCGCTCGCTGACCGGCGACGCGTCGCCCGGCACGCGGTTCACCGACACGCTCGGCGTGCTGACCCACTGGTCGGCGGAGCGCGTGGTGGTGACCCGCCGGGACGGCACGGCGGTGACGCTCACCACCTCCGACGTCGTCGCCGCGAAGGTGGTCCCCGCGGCCCCCGCGCGGCGCGGTGGCGCCCCCTCCGCGGGGATCGCCGAGGTGACGCGGGTCGCGGCCCGCGGCTGGCCGCCGCTGGTCACCCGGGAGCAGGACGGCTGGCTGCTGCGCGCCGCCGAGGGCTGGACCAACCGCGCCAACTCCGCGGTCCCCGCCACCGACGACGCCGCCGGGGAGGAGCGGCTCGATCTCGACGCGGTGCGGCGCTGGTACGCCGAGCGGGGCCTCCCGGCGCTGCTGCACGTGCCGACCGGCGGCGGTGCCGGGGGGCGGGAACTGCTCGCCGAGCGGCTGGCCGGCCTCGGCTGGACCGCCGAGAAGCCGGCGGTGGTGCGGGTCGCGCCGCTGGCGCCCCTCGCCGACCGCGCGCCGGACCCGCGTGTCTCGGTCGGCCGCGAGCTGACCGGCCGTTGGCTGCGCGGCTACCGGAACGCCGACCGCGACCCGGCGGCGGCCCGGCGGCTGTTGCCCGCGGGACCGTCCGTCCTGTTCGCGACGGTGGCGCGGGACGATGACAGCGGCGGCTGCGACGGCGACGGCCTGCCGGCGGCGGTGGGGCGCTGCGTGGTCGACGGCCGCTGGGCGGGGTTCGCGTCGATCGAGGTGGCGCCCGACCGGCGGCGTCGCGGTCTGGCCCGCGCCGTGATGGCCGAGTTGGCGCGCGCAGCGCTCGCGGAGGGCGCGTCGGCGGCCTACCTGCAGGTGGAACGGGACAACGCGCCGGCGCACACCCTCTACGAGCGCCTCG
This sequence comes from Streptomyces lonarensis, assembly GCF_012033735.1. Lineage (GTDB taxonomy): Bacteria > Actinomycetota > Actinomycetes > Streptomycetales > Streptomycetaceae > Streptomyces > Streptomyces lonarensis. The sequence continues at coordinate 20,704 of NZ_JAAVJD010000074.1, forward strand.
GTTTCACCGTGCACCACCATTACCACTACCGCCGCGCGCCCCTGCCGTAGTCACCATGCGACCGGCCGCGGCGGCAGGGCCGCCACGGCCGGTCGGTGGGGGCGAGGTGTCCTCGCCGAGGGGATCAGCCCAGGTCGATGTAGCCGACCCGCTGCTCGGGCGACGTCTCCAGCAGGGCGCCGCGCAGCGCGCTGACCACGTCCTCCGGGGTCACCGGAGTGCTGCTGCCGTCGCCGCGGACGACCTCGATGCCGACGAACGTGCCGCCGTACAGCGTCTCCAGGGTCTCCAGGTCGTAGCGCTCGACCAGCCGGCCCTCGACCGCCTCCATGGTGATGAAGCGGTGCAGCGAGTTCTCCGGGCTGAACTGGATGGACGGCCCGCCCTCGCCGGCCGCCACGGTGACGGTGCCCGACATCGCCGGCTCGGCGAACTCGGACATCGCGCGGTCCACCTCGGCCTGGTCGATCTCCGGTTCGACGGTGGTGGCGCTGAGCTCCACGGGGACGTCGTCCCCGCTGGCCGCGCGCTGCTGGAACGCCTCCCGGACCTGCGGGGCGGCGGCTTCGACGTCCACCCCCGTCCCGGGCTCGCCGTAGACGGCCTCCGGTACGCCGCCGTCCAGCGAGACCGACCCGTTGACCGGCGCGCCGCCGAGGCCGGCGGTCACGTCGCTCAACGCGGCCGCCAGCTTCTCCTCGTCGACCGTCCACACGGGGGCGACCTCCGTGGAGCCGCCGACCAGCGAGCCGAGGACCGCGACGGGGTTGTAGTCGGTGCCGCTCGCGGCGCGGACCGTCGCCTCGGTGTCGATCGACAGTCCCGCGACGCTGGGCTTGAGCGGGATCTCGTCCCCGCCGACCACCAGCGTGAGGTCGGACTCCATGGGCCCGGCCAGCGCGGAGTTGAGGGTGGCGACCGCGTCCTGGGAGGAGCCGCCGATGTCGTGGCCGAGCACGGTCGTGCCCGCGGAGACCTCCTGCTGGTTGAGCAGCAGGCCGGCGCCGTAGGCCAGGACGAGGACGCCGCCGGCCGCGACCACGGCCAGCTTGAGGAAGGACCGCTTCTTCTTTGTCTTGCCCGCGGCCGCCGGCGCCGGCGGCTCGGGCTCCGCCGCGAACTCCTCCCGGTCCGGCAGGGGCGCTGTCAGCGGACCGCCGAAGGGGCTCGGCGGTGGCGTGTCGGAGTGCTGGAACGGGTCGGTGAGGACCGGCGAGCCGGGAGGTGTGACCTGCCCAGCGGCGGGCATCGCCTGGGTGGTCTGGCTGTCCCGGGCCCAGCGCTCCGCGGCCTCGGCGTTGGTGCTGCGGGGCAGCGGGCCGCCGAGGTCCATGGTGGTGTTGCCGACCTCCTGCGGGGCGCCGCCCGCCGCGCGGTCGGCGCGGGGCAGCGGCATGTCGCCGCTGGCCGGTCCGCTGGTCGGTCCCGCGGGGCCGCGGGTGCCGAAGACCGGGGAGGACGGCGTCGCGGGGGCCGCGGTGCCGACGTCGCGTTTGGGCAGCGGCGGCACCGCGCCGGAACCGCCGGGCGGTTGGCGGAGCGGATCGCGCTGGTCCTCCAGGGCGCGCTGCTGGTGCAGCACGCGCCGCCGGCCGTGGCCGACGCCTTCTGTGCGACGCGGCTCGGCCGGGACGGCGG
>NZ_JAAVJD010000075.1 GCF_012033735.1 Streptomyces lonarensis
CCGCCGGTGCGCCCGGCGGTCGCGGGGCGGGCGGCCGGGCACCGACCGCGCCCCGCATCCGCCGGGCCCCGGGCCGTCCGCCCGTCAGGCGCCCGCGGGCTGCACCTGCTGGGCGATGGTGTCCTCGTAGATCTCCCGGAAGAACATCGCGAGGATCTCCTGGACGTCGTCGATGTACTTGAAGACCTGCTGGAAGTCCTCCTCGCTGAAGATCAGCTGGCGGAGGATGTCCCACATCTCCTGCGAGTGGTCCTCGGTGGTGTCGACGTGGAGGTGCGCGGCCTGGCCCTTGACGTTCTCCTTGCCGAGACGGGCCTGGAGGTTCTCCACGATGGCGGGCTGCAACTTCACCTGGGTGTACTCGACCAGGTAGTTGGAGACGACGGGTGCGAGAGGCGACTCGTGCTCCAGCGTGAAGTAGAAGAAGCCCTCGAAGAGCCGGGTGGAGAGGTAGGGCTCGGTGGCGAGGATCTCCTCCTCGGTGACGCCCGCCGCGGCGGCGTCGCTCACGTACAGCTTGTCGTGGAGCATCTCCTCGGCCTGGTACTCCGCGTAGTCGCGGGCGGCCCGCGGTGAGACCTGCGCGATCTTGTAGATGGCCTTGGACTGGCTGACCCGGGAGAGCCGGATGCGCCACACGTGCTCGATGAGGGTGCGGCGGTAGTACGCCTGGTGGAGCTCGGGCTCGGTCAGGTGGGAGGCGAAGGGCACGGTGGCCTTCCACTCCGCCATCTTCTTGTCCATGTAGCGGTCGAGCTCGGCCTTCTTCAGCCGGGCCTCCTCCTCGGTGAAGAACGGCTTCGGGTAGGCGATGCCGGTGTTCTGCACGCGGTTCATCACTCGCTCCTTCGGTGAGGGTCGGTGTGCGGGGTGCGGTCGGCGGACGGGACGGCCCGGCCGGTGGCGGTGCACGACCGGCCGGGACGGCCGTCAGCGGTAGCGGACGTGGAAGTGCTCGGTCGCGTGCCGGTCGAGGAACGCGATCTCGGCGTCGAGGTCGTCGGGCGCCACGTCCCAGAGCGCGTCCATGAGGCAGATCCCCCGGTCGGACGCGTCGAGTTCCGTGCCGTCCGCGACGTGGACGCGGAGCACGCGGGGCGGGCGTGACGGAGGGGCGAAGCCGATCGCGTCGACGGTCCGGCCCTTCTCGCCGTACTTGCTGAGGAAGACGGTCGCCCGCGTCGGCCTGCCCGCGCGCACCGCCTCCACCTGGGAGGCGCGGGCGAGCCGGTCGTGGAACGCCTCGCCACCGCCGTCGTCCGGCAGCAGCGACTCGGCCCACAGGTCGAGGAGGGAGAGCCCGGAGACGGTCTCGACGCTCGCGTTGACGAGGCTGCCGCCCATGCGGGGGTTGATCTCGATGATCTCCCAGCGCCGCCGCGCCTCCCAGTACTTGACCTCGATGTGGAGGACGCCGGAGGTCAGCCCGTGCGCCGCCAGCGCCGCCAGGCAGCGGTCGACGTACGCCGCGCCCGCGAGGAGCTCCTCCCTGCCGAGGCAGGCGGGGGGCGTGACCGACATCCCCTCCAGCGTGGTCCGCTCCAACCGCTCGACCCGCGCCTTCTCGTGCACGCACAGATGGTGGACACGACCGTCGAGGACGACCGTTTCGAAGCTGAACTCCGGACCCTCGACGTACTCCTCGACCAGGAAGTCGTACCGGTCCATGAAGATGGCCTTCATCCGCTGGTCCGTCCGCATCTGCTGCTGGATGGCCGGCAGGTCCGCGAGGTCGGCGGGGTCCCGCAGCCGGAACGCCGCGAAGGACGAGGCGCCGCGCACCGGTTTGACGAACCAGTCGACGGCCGGGTCGAGTTCGGGCGTCACTCCGGGGGCGAGGCGGTGCAGCCGGACGTCGCTCAGCCCCTCCGCGACGAGATGACGCCGCAGCTCGTACTTGTCGAGGCAGAGCCGCAGCGCGGCCTCGGTGGAGTCCCGCGCCCCGAGCCGCGCGTTGAGCTCCGCCATCAGCAGCCGGTATCCCTCGAAGGTCGCGAGTGCCGCCTCGATCCGGTAGCCGCGCTCGGCCAGTTCGCGAACCGCCTTGTCGAGATCGGCGGAACGGAGCTCCGGCTCCTCGGTGACCACGTGGTCCGCCAGGTAGCGTCGAGCGGCGGTCAGAACCTGCGGTGTGGCGGGCCGCGAACTGAGCGCCACCAGCTCGGCGCCGAGCGCCGCCGCGGACGCGGCGATCTCCTCGGTGTAGGACTTGCCCTGGTGCATGAGGAGCAGGACGGCTCTCTTCATCGTTACACCTCCTCGGAGTTGTCGGTCCGCCTCAGGGCCGGCGACGGGACGGCAGGTCGGCGGTCTCGCGCCGGTGGGCGCGGAGGATCTCCACGAGCTGTGCGGCGCCGCCCTCGCGCACCGGGTCGACGACCGGCAGTCCGGTGTCGGCCTCCAACTTCTCGGCCTCGCGCCGGTAGTCCTCCTCGGAGAACCCGTGGCTGTTCACGCTGACGGCGGCGACCTTGGCGGGGCGTTCGAAGACCGAGAGTTCCTCGTTCATGCGGATCAGCTCGGGGATCGGAATGATCGGCGTCTCCCACACCTTGGTGCGCTCCGCGCCGAGCCGGTGGCAGAACACCAGCGCGTGCGGCAGGGAGCCGTGCAGGATCGCGAGGGCGACACCGCTGAACCCGACGTGGTTGAGGGACCCCTGGCCCTCGACGACGACCCACTCGTTGCCGGCCGCTGCCTCCATGACGACCTGTTCCACCGCGCCGGCCATGAAGTCGCCGGGCACACCGTCGACGGCGATGCCGTGGCCCGAGATCAGCATGCCGCTCTGGCCTGTCGCGGCGAACCCCGTGCGGATGCCGGAGCGGTTGGCCTCCTGCCAGATCTGCAGCGCGGCGGTCTTCTTGCCGATGTTGGAGTCGCTGCCGCACGTGTGGACGACCCAGGTGTCGAGGCCGAGGACCCGTGCCTTGTTGAGCTGGACGGGCGGGGCGTCCTTGGTCTCCCAGACGGTGACGCCCTTCTCCTGCACGGCGCGGGCGATGTCGGGGTCGTCCGAGAGGCGGTAGTGGATCGAGTTGACGAGGTGCAGCCCGCTGCGGACCGCCGCGAGGAGATGCGGCTTCCACGCGGACGGCAGGTTGGCCGAGTGCAGGCCCTTGCCGACGACCATGACCTCGGGCCGCAGGTGCAGGGCGTGTTCCACATGGCTGACGATGGGGATGGCGCCGCCGTAACCGAGGACGTCCTGGACGGTCAGACCGGCCTTGCGGCTGTCGATCACCGCGACGCAGCGATCGCCGTTGTAGCGGATCAGCGAGGCGGCGATCTTGCTCGTGAAGAGCCCCAGGCACCCCTCGGCGAACAGCACGAAGTCCTTCTCCACCAGCTCCGCATGGCTCAACTGACCCACGTCTTCCTCCACGGACTCGACGGTTCTCTTGCCGATGGCTCCGGACGGTCGGTCGGCCTACAGGGCCGGCTCGGCCGTCAGGCGGTACCGCGCGCGCGTCTGGCGCACGGCCTCCTCGATCTGCTCCTGGGTGCCGCCCCGGAACAGCCACCGGCCGCCCTGGAGCGTGGCGTACGATCCGGGCCGGGAGACCAGCACCTCGCCGGGGTCGGGGATCAACTCGCGGTAGAGGAACGGGACACGTCCCAGCAGTGAGGTCGCGGCGGTGACCTTCTGGGGCAGCGGGTCGGGCCCGGGGACGATGAGCCAACCGCCGCTGGACTCCGCCTCCGGGGCCGGCGGGTCCACCGGCCGGTCGAGGAGGACGTCCACCCACAGCTGGAACAGGTTCACCCCGTGGACGTCGTTGACGACGTACGGCACGTCGGCGCCCGGCACCCGCGCGCCCACCTCCAGGAAGACGAGGTCGTCGCCGGTGTCGAAGAGTTCGAGGTGGAAGGCGGAGCGGCGCAGCCCCAGCGCGCGGAGGCAGCGCAGGGCGAACTCCTCGCAGCGGCCGCGCACCTCCGGGTCCGTCTGGAAGACGGACCCGAGCGGCGTTCCCAGGACCTCGAAGTCCAGACAGCTGGAGACGTAGCGCGAGGTGCACAGGAACAGCGGCTCGCCGGCGGCGTCCAGCACCCCGTCGACGTGCAGGATGTCGCCGCGCACGTACTCCTCGATCTCGTACCCGCGCAGGTCGCGTGCGGCGCACAGCGCCCGCAGCTCCTCGGCGGAGGTCACCTCGCGGACGCCCTGGCTCGACGCGCCCCGCACCGGCTTGACGATCACCGGGTACCCGAACTCGTCGGCCGCCGCCAGTGTCCTGTCCACGCTCCGGCAGGGCTGCCAGCGCGGCACCCGGAGACCGGCCGCCGCCACCCTCTCCTTCATGACGGTCTTGTCGCAGTACCGCGAGGTCTCCTCGCGTCCCGGGCCGGGGACGCCGTAGCGCTCGCGGAGGGTCGCGACGAGGTCCAGCAGCATCTCCGAGAAGCCGATGACGTGGTCGAACGGGCCCTCGTCGCGGACCACGGCGTCGAGGACGGCGAGGACCGCGTCCGTGTCGCGGAAGTCGGGGACGACGTGCACCCGTTCCGCGTCGGCGGGCACGCCGCTGCGGCCGCCCTCGTCGCAGACGTAGGTGACGCGGTCGGCGTCCGGACCGAAGACCAGCTCGGGGTCAGCGAGACGGTTCTCCCAGCGGCGCTCGTCCTCGTACAAGGGCCAGCGGGTCAGAAACAGGATGGCGCCGGACATGCGATGTCGTCCTCACGATTCACGGAAAGCACGGAAAGCACGGACAATGCGGCTGTGCCGGGGCGGTGGTCGACAAGAAGCGGCGGATTCCCGGGGCCGAATGACCGGCACGGGCGCCCGGAACGTGAAGAGAATGCCGCAGTGGTGGGAAATCCCCACGTGTCTGATGGCGCGGAACCAGCCTCGCACGGGACCGGCGCCGCCAGAATAGGACCTAGGTCCCGGCGCTCCCGGGCGTCGCATCCCCAAGCGCTTTTCCTCCCTCGGTTCGCCGGGTGCGGCGGCTTCCCGTGCGGTCGGACGGACGCCCGCGGGTCACCGAGCCGCGGACAGGCCGGCCGCCTGCCCGGCAGGCGCGCCCGCCCGTGCCGGATCGCAGTGCCCTCGGGTAGCATCACCGCAGGTCGGCGCCGCCTCCCGCTGCCGCGTGCAAGCTGGCTGCCCCGCCCGGTGGTCCGCGGCCGGAGCCGGTCGCCCGCAGCGCGGCGGGGCGCGCCGCGGCGCGTCGCGGAGGCGGGACGCGAGCGCCACTGCCGCGATCCCCCTGGGTAGATGGACCTATTGCCGCGGTGCTCCGGGCCGTACAGAATCCTCAACGCCCCCCGCCGCCGGAGGAGCGCTGTCGAGCGCGCCGCACGACTGTTCCGGCAGGACGGTCGGCGGCCTTTCCCGGGCGGGGGACGCCAAGTTCTCGCTCCGTGGGTACCGCCGTCCCCGGGACGTCCAAACGACTTCTTTCGCCGGGCACCAGACGGCGGACGATCGGAAAAAGGAGAGTACGAGGATGCTGCTGAAGGTTGATCCGGTCGATTCCTTCTCCGGAACTTTCCGCGTCCCTTCTTCGAAGCCGGAGACGCAACGGGCAATTCTCACCGGAACGCTGGCCGAGGGCACCACGCGCGTCCACAACGACCTCCGGTGCGATGAGACCGAGACGATGAAGAACGCGTGCCGCGCCTTCGGTGCCACGATCACCGAGCACGACGGGTACCTGGAGATCCGGGGTATCGGGGGGACGCTGCCCCACATCCGGCACGTCGTCCAGTCCCGCGGGTCCGGGCTGGTGTTCCGCGTCGTCACGGCGCTGGCCTCCGCGCTGCCGTCCCCCGTCGTGGTCACGGGTGATGCGACGCTGTGCAACCGGGTGATGGAACCGCTGCTGGTGGCGCTGCGCGAACTCGGCGCGGACGTCGAGTCGATCGTCAGCGAGAACAAGGCCCCGGTGGTGAACTGGGGTCGCGGGCTGAAGGGCGGCACGTGCCGGCTGCCGGGCGACATCAGCTCGCAGTTCATCACCGCCGTGCTGTTCGCCGCTCCGCTGGCCGAGAGCCCGGTGGAGATCGAGGTGACCGGGGAGGTGTACTCACAGTCCTACATCCGGCAGACGCTGGCCAGCCTCACCGACGCCGGCATCAAGGTCACGGCCTCGCCGGACATGCGGCACTACCGGGTCGAACCCTCCGCCTACCAGGCGCTGGACGTCACGACGCACGAGGACTACACCTCGGCCTCGTACCTGCTGGCGGCGGCCGCTCTCTTCCCCGGCCGCACGGTCCTCACCAACATCTACGGCGACAGCATGCAGGGCGAGTTCGCGATCGTCCCGATCCTCCGGCAACTCGGCGTGGACATCACGCTGGACCGCACGACGATGACGATGACCGTGGACAACCCGCCGGACAGCCTGCGGGGCGACTTCGAGGTCAACGTGCAGGACTGCCCCAACATCGTGCCGACGCTCGCCGCGCTCGGCGCGTACGTGCAGGGCAGCCTGCGGGTGACCGGCGGCCGCCTCACCCGGTTCCACAAGGCGTCGCGGATCGATGCCATGGCCGCCGAACTGACGCGCGCCGGGGTGGACATCGAGGTGCTGTACATCGACGGCGTGGTCGACGGCTTCGTGGTCCGCGGTGCGGCGACCTACCCCGGGGGCGTCACCCTCTCCAGCTGGGGCGACCACCGGATCTTCATGTCCCTGTTCGTGGCGGGGCTGCGCATGCAGACCGCCAACCGCTTCTCGGGGTTCGAGGACGTCCGGCTGTCCTTCCCCTCCTTCATGGAGGAGTTCCGCAAGGCCGGTGTGCGCACCACGGCCGTCGCCGAGGAGAACGCCCCCGCCGGCGTCGTCGGCTGACGGGCCGGCTCCGCCCGGACGCCCCAGCGCGGGCGCGGACCCGACCGACGGTGTCCGCGCCCGCCATGGCGCCCCGCCCCGACGCACCAGGACCGACCACCGGCCGCCAGGCCGACCGCCCCTCGGGAGAGTTGCCGATGCAGCAGGACCCCGCCCCCCGGTTCCGCGTCGACGTCGCCGGGCTGCCGCGCTACGTGCCGGGCCGTGCCGCCCCCACCGAGCTGGTGGAGAAGCTGTCCTCGAACGAGAACCCCCACCCGCCGCTGCCCTCGGTCGTCGACGCCCTCGGCCGGGAGCTGGGACGTGTCAACCGGTACCCCGACCCGCGCAGTGGTGAGCTGGTGGCCGAGCTCGCCACCGCACTCTCGGTGCCGGACGACCACGTGGTGCCGGGCACCGGATCTCTCGGGCTGGCCAGGGACCTGCTGGCGGCCGCAGCAGGCGCCGGTGACGAAGTGGTGCTCGCCTGGCGCTCGTTCGAGGCCTACCCGGTCCTCGTCTGGGCCGCCGGCGCGACCCCGGTGCCGGTGCCGCTGCGCGGCGAGCGGCACGACCTGGCCGCCATGGCGGCCGCGGTGACGGACCGCACGCGCGTGGTCGTCGTGTCGAACCCCAACAATCCGACCGGGACCGCGGTGCGCCGTGCCGAGCTGGAGCGCTTCCTCGGGCGGGTCCCGGAGGACGTCCTGGTGGTGCTCGACGAGGCGTACCGCGAGTTCGTCGACGACGCCGGGGTCCCCGACGGAGTGGAGCTCTACCGGCGCCGGCCGAACGTGGTGGTGCTCCGCACCTTCTCCAAGGCGTACGGGCTGGCTCGGCTCCGCGTCGGGTACGCCGTGGCCCATCCGGCGGTCGCCGCCGTGCTGCGCGCCTGCACCATGCCGTTCGCGGTGAACGGCATGGCCCAGGCCGCGGCCGTGGCCTCGCTGCGTGCGCGGTCCGAGCTGCTGGAGCGGGTCGGGTCGGTGGTGGCCGAGCGGGGGCGTGTCACCGACGCGCTGCGGAGCGCCGGATACACCGTGCCCGAGAGCCGGGCCAACTTCGTCTGGCTGCGGCTCGGCTCGGGCTCGCGGCCGTTCGCCGACGCGTGCGAGGCGGCGGGGGTCATGGTCCGGCCGTTCGGTGAGGAGGGGGTACGCGTCACCATCGGCACGCCGCACGAGAACGACCACCTGGTGAAGATCGCGCGCGATCTGGCGGTCCGAGAGCGTGTGTGAGACCCCACGCCGGGCCCGCGACGCCGGCTACGGCCATCTGCCGCGTTGTCGAAAGACGCCCGCATACAACCCGGCAACAGGGCGCGCCTCCGCCGTGCAGCTGACCGCATCCGATGCCGCGAGCTGATCCGACGCGGGATCTCGAACACGCTCTGCAGCCGGGTGCTGCTTTGCGCCTCGTGCCCGGGCGCCCCGTGCGGCTCGGACCGCGGTGGCGTGCGGCCGCGGGCCGCCGGGAGCCGAGCCCCGCTGTGCGGCTCCCGCCCGGCGTGGTCACCGTCTCGGCCGGTGCGCGACGCGCCGCACGGGTCAGGACGCGAGCCCAGTTCGCTGCGCGTAGAGCGCGGCCTGGGTGCGGTGGGTGGCGCCTATCTTGAAGTAGATGTTGCTGAGGTGGTTCTTCACCGTCTTCTCGGAGATGCCGAGTTCCCGCGCGATGAGCCGGTTGCTCAGCCCCCGGGCCAGCATCCGGAGGATGCCCCGCTCGCGTGCGGTGAGGGCGAGTGCGACGGACGAGCCGCCGTCGGGGACCGGGACGAGCGCGGCGGGTCGGCCCGGGACGGGCGGGTGCTGCCCGGCCTCGCCCCGGACCTCGATCAGGCCGGCGTCGCGAGCGTAGAGCGCGGCCTGGGTGCGGTGGGTGGCGCCTATCTTGAAGTAGATGTTGCTGAGGTGGTTCTTCACCGTCTTCTCGGAGATGTCGAGCTTTCGCGCGATGAGCCGGTTGCTCAGCCCCCGGCCGAGTAAAAGGAGCACCTCGAGTTCCCGATCGGTGAGCTGATCCGCGGGTGGTTCCGCCATGCCTTTCCTCCTCCTCGGTCCGACGTGTGAAAATGCGGCGACGGACGGTGGCTGCGCCGACGCGGAAACCAGGCTGCGTCCCGGGGCCGGCTGCGGAATGTCCGCGGCCGGCAGTAGAGTTCTTTCCCGGGTGGGGCGGGCGCTGGATGGGTGGCGCCTTGAACGGGAGCGAATCGGTGCGGTGGAGAGAGGACAGGGCCCCCGTGCGCGACAGTGCGCGGCGGTCGTGTGTCCGCGACGGACCACTGGTCGACACGCCACCGGTCCGGTGGCGGGCGGTACCGCCCGCCCGGGTCAGGGTGAGGCGTCGGTGGTCCGGGACGGCCCCGAACCCCTGGTGAGCCGAGGTTCGGCTGTCGGACGGAGGGCTGCGGCACGGTCGGCACGGCGCCCCGGCGGCCCGGGCCTGCCGCTCGGCGCGAGGGGGACACAGGGCGGCTTCCGGCCGGGGCTTACGCATGCGCGGAACGAGCGGTGCGACCCTGTTCCCATTTCCGGAAATCCCTCTCTGTCCTACCGCCGCAGCAGAATGGAATCGCGGGGCGGGTGCCGAGTGTGAACGGCGCGCACACGGCTGATGGAATCGAGCGGCGCCGCCGTGGAGATGTGCACAATTCGTTCACGGGTGCGGTGAAAGCTGCAGCTGGGCGACGGAATGCTGTGCTGTGACTCGAACATGGAGACGGTACACGAGTGCGGGGCGACCGTGTCAACACCGCGCCTGCGTCCCAGGTAGCCACATTTGCGTCCTGTTCGCCCTTCGGTCGCGGGATGATTCTCGAGCCGGTAAACCTTGCTTTCCGAATACGTCCGGAACTCCCGATGTGCCCGTCAGGTTCACGGGTGGCGCTGTCACTCAGCGCTGCGGGTGGGCCGGGGCGAGATTGGCCGGAGTGCGTCGTTTGCTCGCCCCGGAACCGTCCCGACAGCATTCTTCCCCCGGGGAGTCGGGTCCGCCGCGGAGTTACCAGCCGGAATTCCGGAGCCCCCGCCGCGTCGGTCGCGCCCGGCGTCGGGTACCTCTGTCGTGCGGGGAACTGCGGCTCCGAGCCCGGGCACCAGACTTCCGGAGCGGCGCTTTTCCCTGCCGGTCGGCCGGGGCGTGCCGGTCCGGAATTCCGCGTGCGCATCCGGACACCGGTCAGGCGACCCGCAGCGTGGCCGTGTCGCCCACCGCAGCGGCACCGCCCCGGTCGTCCCCCGCCCGTGGCCGGGCGGCCAGGGCGCGAACGGGCCTGATCGCGGCCGGGCCCCGGCCGTCCGCCGGCTCAGGCGCCGAGTTGTGGCTCCGGCGCGGGTCGCGCGCCGCCGGACGGCGCGTCCCAGGTGGCGGTGATGTCCCGTGCGACGTCGCGCAGCAGGTCGATGAGGAGATCGGCCAGCGGGGTGAGGCCCGCGTCGTTCTTGGTCACGGCGTACAGCTGCCGGTGCGGCCGGGGCCGGGCCAGCTCCCGGTGGGTGGTGCCCGGAGCGTGGGAGAGCGCGAGCCGGGAGACGAGTGCCACGGCGATGCCGGTGCCGACCAGCGCCTGGGCGACGTCGTAGGACTCCGTCTCGAAGCGCACGCTGGGGGTGAACCCGGCTGTCCGGGCGGCGTCGTGGAACTGCTCACGGGCGGCGTGACCGGCGAGGATCGACACCCACGACTCGTCGCGCAACTCCTCCAGCCGGATCTCGGCGTCGGCGGGACGCGCCGCTGCCAGGGGGTGGTCGTCGGGCAGCACCACCACCATCGGGTCCACCAGCAGCGGGTGGGCCCGCACGTGCGGCGAGGGCGCCAACGGGGTCCCCCAGGACGCGACGATGGCCACGTCCAGCGGGCCCGCCGCGATCTCGTCCGCGCCGGTGCCCGACACCACGTCGACGACCGAGACGTCGGCGTCGGGGTAGCGGTGGCGCAGCGTCGTCAGCGCCGGGGGCAGCAGATGCAGCGCGGCCGCCTGGAACGTCCCGATCCGCAGCCGGCGCGACAGATGCCCCAGGAGCGCGGCCAGTTCCTCCTCGGCGCTCTCCAACGCGTCCTCCACCGTGCGTCCGTACGACGCGAGCAGCGCGCCGGCGGCGGTGAGGGTCGCGCCGCGCGGGCCCCGGACGACCAGCGGTACCTGCCAGCCGCGTTCCGCCTTGGCCACCTGTTGGGTGACGGCCGCCGGGGTGAGTTGGAGGACGTGCGCCGCCGCCGTCAGTGAACCGTGCCGCTCGATCAGAGCGAGCAGCCGCAACTGCCCCGGTTCCACCATCATTCAGAAATCCTAACGCTGCACCGCCCTTTTTTAACTTCTCCCTGATGTGGGCGACAAGGAAGCCTGGACGGACAACAGTCGGCCGAAATCGAGGGGTTCTTTCATGCCCACGCATGTGCCCGTTTTCATCGCCACGACCTTGCTGCTGGCGATGGTGCCCGGCGCGAGCGCAGCTCTGATGATCCGCCAGGCCCTGGAAGGCGGACGCCGCGCACTCCACGGGACGCTGGCCGGCAACGCCAGCGGCTTCCTGATCTGGTCCACCGCCGCGGCCGCCGGACTCTCCGCCGTCCTTCTCGCCAGCCCCGGTGCGTACTCCGCGCTCCAGATCGCCGGCGGCGTCATCCTCATGTACCTCGGGGGCCGGACGCTGTGGACCGCGCTCACCACCGTCCCGGTCCAGGCCACCGGCGAGGGGGAGCAGAGCACGGGCTTCGCCGGCGGGTACCTCATCGGCCTGAGCACCAACCTCGGCAACCCCAAGGCAGGCGTGTTCGCCATCTCGGTGCTGCCGCAGTTCGTGACCGCCAAGGGGCCGGTCTTTCTTTCCACCGTCGCCCTGGGGGCGCTGTGGGCACTGGTCAGCGCCGCCTGGTACATCCTGCTCACCTGGACCGTCTCCCGGGGGCGGGCCCTGGTGTCGAAGCCGGCGGTGCTGCGGGGGATCAGCGTGGCGACCGGTGCCGTCCTGCTGGGTCTGGGCGCCGTGGTCGTGGCGGGCGCCTGACGGCCCCGGCAAAGGGGGCGGTGGCGCGCCGTCGGCACGGGCCGTACGCCGCCGCCCCGTCCGGTTCGGCGCCTGGGCTCGGCCGGAGGAGTAGCGTCGGGACCATGGACTTTCGTACCGCAGTGGAGCGCGCTCAGCGCCTGAGGGACCTGCACGTCGACCGCGCACCACTGGTGCTCCCGACCGTCTGGGACGTGTGGTCGGCGCGCACGGCCGCTGCCGCCGGCTTCCCCGCCCTCACGATCGGCAGCCACCCGCTCGCGGACTCCCGCGGCGCCGAGGACCAGGAGGGGCAGACCTTCGAGGAGGTGCTGGCCGCCGTACGTCCGATCATCGCGGCGGTCGACGTGCCCGTCTCGGTGGACCTGGAGGCCGGTTACGGGCGGGAACCCGCGGAGCTGGTGGCCGGCCTGGTGGAGGTCGGCGGGGTCGGCGTCAACCTCGAGGACACCGTCCACGCCGAGGGCGGCCGCGTGCGGACCACCGAGGAGCACGCCGCGTTCATCGCCGGGCTCCGTGCCGCGGCGGACGACGCGGGCCTCCCGCTGTGGGTCAACGGTCGCACCGACCTCTTCCTGCACGCCGAGAACGCCGCCGACGTCCTCGACGAGGCGATCGAACGGCTGCGCGCGCTGGCCCGGGCGGGTGCCGACAGCGTCTACCCGGTCCGCATCCAGGACGACGACGAGCTGCTGGCCGCGGTGGTCGGGGCGGTCGACGTGCCGGTCAACTCCACCGCCCACCCGGTCCGCCACGACCTGGAACGCTTCCGCCACCTCGGCGTCGGCCGGATCACCTTCGGCCCGCTGCTGCAGCTCGCCCTGACCGACGCGATGTCGGAAATGCTCGGCCCCTGGCGGTCGTAGCGGGGACGCGGCCCGTGCCCGGGGCCGGTCGGTGCGCGGTGAAGCGGCGGCGCGCACCGACGCAGCCGCGCGCACCGACGGCTCGCCGTCGCGGCGGGGGTGACGGCTCGGCGCCGAACGGGCATCATCACCGCACCCCGCCGCGCTGCGCAGCCCCGAGGAGCCGCCGTGCCGCCCGCCGAGCCCCCGACCGCCCGCGGCCGTCCGACCGATGTCGCGGTGGAGTGCGCGGACGGCTACCGGCTCCACGCCCGGGTCTTCCCGCCCGCCGACCCCGCCGCGGCGCGCGGCATCACGGTGGTGGTGGCACCCGCGACGGGGGCCAAGGCGTCGTACTACTGGCGCTACGCGGCCTTCCTCTCCGACGCCGGGTTCCGCGCGGTCGTCGCGGACTATCGCGGCATCGGCCGCTCGGGCCCGGCCGGCGGCGGCCCCGCGCTCCGCTCGCTGCCCGTGCGGTGGCACGAGTGGGGCACCCTGGACCTGGACGCCGTGCTCGGGTGGGCCCGTGACACCGCGCCGGGCGACCGGATCACCGTGGTCGGGCACAGCTTCGGCGGGTTCGCGACCTGCCTGGCGCCGCGCGCGACGACGGTCTCGCGGCTGCTGCTGGTGGGTGCACAGCACGCCCACTGGGCCGACTACCGGCGCGGTCGGCGGCTGGTGATGGTCTGGCGGTGGCATCTGGTCATGCCCGCGCTCACCGCCGTGCTCGGCCGCTTCCCGGGGCGGCGCCTGGGCTGGACGGAGGACCTGCCGGCGGGCGTGGCGTTCGACTGGGCCCGCGGCCGCGCCGACTTCGGGCGCACGGTCGGCGGGGCGGACCCCGGCGCGCTGCGCCGTGCCGCCGCGCTGGACCTCGACGTCCTTGCGGTGGCCGCGGGAGACGACCCGTTCGCCACGCCCCGGGCGACGGCCCGCACCCTCGGCTACCTGACCTCCGCACGCGTCGACCACTGGTTGATCGAGCCGGAGGACCACGGGCTGGACGTCATCGGTCATCTGGGCCTGTTCCACGACCGGCTCCGGCCGGTCTTCTGGCCGCGCTCCGCCGACTGGCTGGGCGCCGAACCCGGCCCCGGCGGCGGCGCCCGCCGCTGAGTGCGCCCCGGCGCCTCCGGCCGCCGGGGGCCGGACGCCCGGATCGGTGCACCCGGGGGCGCCACCCGGCGCCGTCGGTGCGAGAGTGGAGCGGACCCCGCCGGCTCACAGGAGGACAGACCCGATCTCATGCGCCTGCTGCTCATCCGACACGGCCAGACCCCGTCCAACGTCCGGCGCCTGCTGGACACCGCCGCCCCCGGCCCGGCGCTGACGCCGCTGGGGGAGCGCCAGGCGGCGGCGCTGCCCGCGGCGCTCGCCGACGAGCGGATCGGGGCGCTCTACGCCTCCACCCTGCTGCGCACCCAGCTGACGGCCGCGCCGTTGGCCGCCGAGCTGGGACTGGAGGTACGCGTCCGCGCCGGACTGCGGGAGCTGGCCGCGGGCGAGCTGGAGATGCGCGGTGACGGCGCCGCCATCAGCACCTACCTGAGCACGGTCTTCGCATGGTCGGCGGGGGACACCGGCCGCCCGATGCCGGGTGGGGAGACGGGCCAGGAGGCGCTGGCCAGGATCGACGCGGTGGTGGCCGAGGCCGCCGCCGAGGGCGTGACCGCCGCCCTGGTCGGCCACGGGGCGGCGATCCGGATGTGGACCGCCGCCCGGGTGCGGAACGCGGCGGTCGACGAGATCGGCCACCGGGAGCTGGAGAACACCGGCGTGATCACGGTGAGCGGTTCTCCCGCCGAGGGGTGGCGCCTGGAGAGGTGGACCGGCGCGCCGGTCGACGCCGAGGGCCCGGGTGCCGCTGTGGGACCGGCGGGCGAGACCACCGACGAGCTGCCGGACACGCCCACCGCCTGAGCGGGGGGGCGAGCCGACGCCCCGACCGGAGGCAGACGCGGGCTCCCCTCCCCGGCCCCTCCCGCCGTCGGCGAGCGCACACACCCGCGCCTGCGGCGGCACGCGCGCCCACCGCGTACCCGCGCGTACACGGCCCGGCCGTCCGGGCGGCTGGGCCCGGACGGGTGAGTCGAGCCCCGCCGCGCCCGTCCGCTGCCACGCCGCGCGAGTCGGCCGGGGCAGGCTCGGCGGACGGCCCCGGCGTCCGGGCGGGGCGGTCGAGGGGAGAGCCGGATGGCGCCGTCACGCGATCGGATCGCCGAACCCTGGGGTGCGCGCACCCCCTACCGCCCCGGCGAGCCCTGGCCGGTGCGGGTCGACAGCTTCCTTGCCGACGGCGTGCAGCCCGCCGACGTCGACCGCTGGGTCCCCGCCGCCTCGCTGCTCCACTCCAACGGCGACGCCATGGACATCGCCGTCCGCGACGGCCGGATCGTCGGGGTGCGGGGGCGGGCCGGTGATCGCGTCAACCGGGGGAGGCTCGGCCCCAAGGACCTGTACGGCTGGCAGGCCAACAGTTCCCGGGACCGGCTGACCGAACCGCTGGTCCGCGTCGGTGGGAAGCTCGTGCCGACCGACTGGGACACCGCGATGAGCCGGATCGTGGAGCGGACGCGCGAACTGCTCGACGTCCACGGCCCCGGCGCGCTCGGCTTCTACACCAGCGGGCAGCTGTTCCTGGAGGAGTACTACACGCTCGGTGTCATCGCCCACGCCGGGCTGGGCACGCCCCACTTGGACGGGAACACGCGGTTGTGCACCGCCACGGCGGCTGCCGCTCTCAAGGAGTCCTTCGGCTGCGACGGTCAGCCCGGTTCCTACACCGACATCGACCACGCCGACGTCATCGCTCTGTTCGGCCACAACATGGCGGAGACCCAGACCGTCCTGTGGTCCAGGGTGCTGGACCGGCTGGCCGGGACGGACCCGCCGCGGCTGCTCTGCGTCGACCCCCGGACGGGCCCGGTGTCCCGGTCGGCGGCTGTCCACCTGGCACCCCGGCCCGGTACCAACCTGGCGTTGATGAACGGGCTGCTGCACGAGGTGATCGCCCACGGCTGGATCGACCGCGACTACCTCCACGCCCACACCGTCGGCTTCGACGACCTGCGGGCCGCGGTCGCCTCGTCGACGCCCGAGGTCACCGAGACCGTCTGCGGGGTGCCGGCGGAGGATGTCCGGCGCGCCGCCCGGCTCGTGGGGGGCGCCCGCAGGCTGCTCTCGACGGTCCTTCAGGGCTTCTACCAGTCGCACCAGGCCACGGCGGCGGCCGTGCAGGTCAACAACCTGCACCTGTTGCGGGGGATGCTCGGGCGCCCGGGGTGCGGCGTGCTCCAGATGAACGGGCAGCCCACGGCGGAGAACACCCGCGAGTGCGGAGCCAACGGCGACCTGCCCGGATTCCGCAACTGGGCCAACCCGACCCACATCGCCGACCTGGCACGGATCTGGAACGTCCCGCCCGAACGGATCCCGCACCACGGCCCGCCCACCCACGCCCTGCAGATGATGCGCTACGCCGAACAGGGCTCGATCCGGATGCTGTGGATCTCCGGGACCAACCCGGCGGTCTCCCTTCCCGAGTCGGCGCGCGTCCGCGCCGTGCTGGCACGGCCGGGCCTGTTCACCGTGGTGCAGGACCTCTACCTCACGGAGACGGCGCACCTCGCCGACGTGGTACTGCCCGCGGCCACCTGGGGTGAGAAGACGGGCACCTTCACCAATGCGGACCGCACCGTGCACCTCTGCGAGAAGGCCGTGGAACCACCGGGTCAGGCCCGCCCCGACCTCGACATCTTCCTCGACTACGCGACGCGGCTCGACCTGCGGGACCGGGACGGCGGGCCGCTGGTCGCCTGGCGGGACCCGGAGTCGGCCTACCGGGCGTGGCAGCGATGCAGCGAGGGGCGACCCTGCGACTACTCCGGCCTGGACCACGCCGTGCTGCGGGAACGCGGGGGCGTCCAATGGCCGCTGGACACCGAGCGGTTGTACACCGACGGCCGGTTCTTCAGCGATCCCGACACCTGTGAGAGCTTCGGGCGCGACCTGGTCACCGGCACTCCGCTGGGGGAGACCGCCTATCGGGCGCTCAACCCGTCCGGCCGGGCGATCATCCGGAGCGCGGCCTATGCCCCGCCGCACGAGCCACCCGACGACGAGTACCCGCTGCGGCTGATCACCGGCCGGACGCTGTATCACTTCCACACCCGCACCAAGACCGCGCGGGCTCCGCAACTGCAGGCCGCGGCGAAGGAGGTGTGGGTGGAGCTGTCGGCGGCCGACGCGCGGCGGCTCGGCATCGCCGAGGGCGACATGACGGAGGTGGCCACCGCGCGGGGCACCGTCCGGGCGGCGGCGCGTGTCACCGGGATCCGTGAGGGCGTCATCTTCCTCCCCTTCCACTACGGCTACTGGGACACCCCCGGAGGCGACCACCCGGGCGGCGCGCCCCGGGCGGCCAACGAACTGACGCCGACCGACTGGGACCCGGTCTCCAAGCAGCCGCTGTTCAAGTCGGGCGCCGCGCGGCTCGTCCGTGTCGCGCCGGGGGCCGGTCCTGCGGCCGCGCCCACGACGGCGGCCTCCGCACCTCTGGCGCGGGAGGTGCCTCCGACGGAGGGCGGAAGGGCAGCGCTGGTGACTGAGGACCTGTCGCTCCGCCCCGGCGGGAGCGTGCGGTGAGCCTCGAACCTCTGCTCCGGGCGCTCCACGACGCCGAGCACGCGCTGGCCCAGCACTTCGAGGACGTCGCTGCCGAGCACCGGGCCGAGCACGAGGTGCACCACGTGGCACGGGACCTCGCCCGCTGGTCGCTCCGCCATGCCGAGGCGCTGGCGGTGTTCTCCGGGCGCGGTGTCGGTGAGCACGCCGTGCGACGCGTCCCGGCCGACGGGTACCCCCACGCCGTGCTGCGGCGGGAGCGCCGTCTTTGTCTGCTGAACGACCTGCGCCAGGTGCACCTCCATGCCACCGCCGTCGCGGTGGACTGGGAGATGCTGTCACAGGCGGCCCAGGCGCTGCGCAGGCCGGAGCTGCAGCGTCTGGCGGCGGACTGCCGCCCTGAGACACTGCGGCAGACGGCGTGGGCCCAGGGGCAGCTGACGGTGCTCTCCCCTCAGCTGCTGACCGTGGCACCCGGCGGATGAGGGCGGGGCGCGGTCAGCCGCCGTGCTCGTCGAGCAACTCGTCCAGCTCCGCCTGCAGTCCGTCGCGCTCGATACCGGCCAGGCGTACCAGGACGTCGTAGTCGTCGTCCGGAACGCCCTGGCAGATCGCGGGCTTCCCGGTCGGGGCGGGGTCGGCGGTGAGCGCGTCCCAGCAGGCCTGGTCGGAGTCGTCGGAGGCGGAGCAGCCGATGGCCGCCGAGGCGAGGAGGACGGCCACGAGCGCGGAGCGGGCGGTGCGAGTCATGAGGACAGCGTGGCCCGCGGCGGTCCGCGGCGGTAGGGATGTGGCCGTTCCGTGACGCGTTCGCGCACGCTCCGGGGCGGATGTCCGGTGTGTGCCGCGCAACGGTCAGGGGACGGCGCGCACGAGGACGAGCGAGCCGTGGTGGACCGGCTGCCGCCGCAGCGAGGCGTGGCGCTCGTCCCACCGCCCGGAGGCGAGGTCGCGGCGGAGGTGTGCGACGTAGCTCTCGCACACCTCGGGTGCGACGAAGCTCCAGGCGGAGCAGGCCCGCCGCGCGCCGGGGTCGAGCAGGAGCTCCGGGCGCCCGAAGTACGCCTCGTTGAAGCCGTCGGTGCAGTCGGCCGGGACGGGGACGGGCGTGGTGGTGACCTCCCCGCCCAGCGCCTCGGCGATCGCCGGCAGCGAGGGGTAGCGCTCCGCCTCCGTCTCCAGCACGAGCGGCGCGTAGGCGTACAGCCAGAAGTCGCGGACCCGGCGCGGGTCGCAGGTCAGGACGACCACCGGGCCGCGGGTCACGCGCCGCAGTTCGGCCAGCCCCGCCGCCGGGTCCCGCCACTGGTGGAGGCTGAACGTGGTCATCGCGGCGTCGAACGCGTCGTCGCCGAAGGGCAGCTGCTCCGCCACGCCGTCGACGGCCGGGGGGAGGTGGGGCGGTCGCTGTGCGCGCATGGCGGCGGACGGTTCGACCGCCGTGACCTCGGGGCCGACCGGCTCGTACGAACCTGCCCCCGCCCCGACATTGACGACCGTGCGGGCCGGGCCCAGCGCGGCGGCCACCGCTGCCGCGATGCGCGGATCGGGGCGCCGGTGGCGGCTGTAGCCGGCGCCGATGGTGCCGTAGTCGGCGTCCCCGGCGCTGCCGTCCGATGTTTGTTTTGTCATGGAACAAAGCCTAGGCCGATCCGCCCCCGGCGTCACGCCTCCGGTCGCCCCGCTCGCGGCCGGCCCGTCGGACGGTCCGGCCGCTGCGCGCCGCGGTCACGACCAGGGGTCGGGCGCCCGCCCGGTGTACAGCGAGGGGGTGAACGTCACCGGGAGCTGCTGCAACCCGCGGATCCAGACGCCCGGGTACCAGCGCAGCTCCTCCGGCGCGCAGGCGAGGGTCAGGTCCGGGAGCGAGTCCAGCAGCACCTCGATCCCCGCCGCCGCGACGGCCTCCGCCATCTCCCGTGCCGGGTTGGGGCAGCCGTGCGGGCCATGGGAGTAGGAGAGGTACGCCTGGGAGCCGCGCAGGGCGCGACCGCCGAGCGGCCGAATCGCCGGGTCGCTGTTGGCGGCGGCCAGGCCGAGCAGGAGCATGTCGCCCGCCGGGATGCGGGCGTTGCCCAGCTCCACGGGCCGGGTCGTCCACCGTCCGGCGCTCACCTGGGTCGGGGAGTCCTCCCAGAGGACCTCGCGCAGCGCCTGACCGACCGGCAGCCGCCCCCGGGCGAAGGAGTCGGTGTACCGGGGGTCGGTCAGCATCAGCCGCAGCGCGTTGCCGATCCAGTTGCCGGTCGTCTGATGACCCGCCGTCGCCACGACCAGCAGGTCCTCCAGCAGCTGCTGGTCGGTCAGACCGACAGGATGGGTCGCCAGACGTCCTGCCACGTTGTTGCCCGGTGCGCGGCGGGTCTCGGCCACGAGGTCGAGACCGATCAGGCGGAGCCGCCCCTGCGCGTCGATGGCGTCGGGCCCGCCGGAGAGCATCGTGGTGACGCTCTCCAGCAGCTCGTTGCTGCGTTCCGGCGGGAAGCCCATGGCCCAGCCCACCGCCATGATCGGCAGCCGCAGCGCGTAGGCGCTCATCAGGTCGACCTCGCCGTCGGCGGCGAAGGACTCCACGAGTTCCTCGGCGAACTGCTCGCAGCGGGCGCGGAACTCCAGCAGGTCGCCGTTGAGGGCGTGCGCGACCGCGGCCGAGCGGCGGCGGTGCTCCTCGCCCTCGGTGTACAGCAGCGCCGCACCGCCCTCCCCGCCGCCGAGCATCGGCCACAGCGGCCAGTCCGCAGGCAGCTGCGGCCCGAGCCGCCAGCGGGCCACGTTGCGCGTGAACGTGGCGGTGTCCGCCGTGACATGCTGCAGCTCGCGGTGGCCGAGAACCAGCCACGCCGGGACGTCCCCGGCGAGCAGCACCGGGGCCACCGCGCCGTACCGCGAACGGAGCTCGGTGAAGATCTGCGCGGGTTCGCTGGCGTAGCGCGGGTCACCGAGCCGAGGTGCGTCGAGGTGGCTCTCGGGCAACTCCACGAGCCGTCTGTCGTTCATGGTGCGGTCTCTCCGTTCGCGATCCGGGCCGCGCCGAGCGGCCCGGTGGGCGGGCCCAGGGGCAGAAGCCCCTGGAGCCGGGTGGCCGCGCGCGGCGCGGTGCGGCCGGGCCGGGGCGGGGTGCCCCTCACCGGGCCGGCCCTGCCGCAGCGTGCCTGTCGGACGCCTGGCTGACGTGGTCCAGCGCCCTGACCAGCACGTCGCGCACCGATCCCCGGTCCCGTGCGTCGCAGCGGACGACGGGGACGTCGGGGGAGAGGGACAGGCTCTCGTGGATGTCGTCGAGGCTGAAGACCTCGTCCTCGCCCTCGAAGACGTTGTGGGCGACGACGAAGGGCAGGCCCGCCGCCTCCACCCGGTCGAGCGAGGCGTGCGACGCCTCGATGCGGCGGGTGTCCACCAGGACGACGGCCCCCAGGGCGCCGGTGAACAGCCGCTGCCAGAGGAACTCGAAGCGCTCCTGGCCGGGCGCCCCGAACAGGTAGAGCACCAGCTGCTCGTCGAGGCTGATCCGTCCGAAGTCGAAGGCGACGGTGGTGGTGGTCTTGGTCGGGGTGGCGGCGACGTCGTCCACGCCGACGGAGGCGCCCGTCATCTCCGCCTCGGTGCGCAGCGGGGCGATCTCGCTGATGGCGCCGACGAAGGTGGTCTTGCCGACGCCGAAGCCCCCGGCCACCGCGATCTTCAGGCCGCTGCTGGCGGTGGCCGCCAACTGCGGGGGCGCGTCAGAGGTTACGGAGGGCAACGAGAGTCCTTTCCAACACGTGAGGGTCGGGCGGCTGCCAGGCGATGAAGCCCGTGCCGCCGGTGGCCGGAGCGGTGTGGGTCTGCGGGTGTCGGACGCTGACGCAGCCCCGGTCCAACAGACCGGAGAGGAGCACCATGACCGCCCCCAGCGGCAGCTGGAGATGGGCGGAGATCTCGACCACGGCGAGCGGCCTGGCGCAGGCCTCGACGATGGCGCGTTCCTCCAGCCCGAGCCCGTTGCCGGCGGAGTCCTCGGTGACGATCAGCGAGACCGGGTCGAAGACGTGCTCGGGAGCGGGGGCGGTGCGTCCGGACAGCGCGACGAACAGGCGGTCGGGCAGGTCCGGGTCGATCATCAGGACGGCGCTCCCGACTGCCGTGGCGCTATGCCGAGGTGCTCGGAGAGCCGGTCGATGAGCCGCACCATCTCGGCGCCCACCAGGCCGGGCTCGGCGTCGGCCGCCGCCAGGGCGGTGAGGACGGCCCCGTGGCCGGCGTTGACCAGCAGCAGCTGCCGCTCGGGGAAGAGCAGCGTGATGTAGTCGGGGGAGCCCCCGCAGTCCAGTTTGTCGGAGGCCTCCGCCGCCAGCCCGGCGATGCCGGAACCGATCGCGGCGAGGTACTCGACGCGGTCGCGGACGACGGGATCGGCCTCGGGGTCGGGGTCCAGTCCGTCGTCCCAGTGCAGCTTGAGGCCGTCGCGTGAGAAGAGCAGGGCGTGCTCGACCCCCTCCGTCCGGTCGCGGAAGTCGTTCATCAGCCAGGACAGGGAGTTGGGGGTCATGGGGTCTCCGGGAGGTCCGAGGTGTCCGAGGGAGCGGCGGGGGGCGCGGGCCGCACGGCGTGGTGGAAGGAGGACATGCGGCGCGCCGCCTCGTCCGGTGCGAGGCGGGTCCCGGTGTCCGGCTTCCGGGCCGCGGGGCGGTCGGGCAGGGTCGAACCGCGTCGGCGCTTGGGCAGGCGGCGCTCCTCCGGCGGGTCGTCCGCCGAGGCCGCGGCGAGGCCCGGCGGGGCGGTCGGC
>NZ_JAAVJD010000076.1 GCF_012033735.1 Streptomyces lonarensis
CGCCAGCGGCGGGACGCCGCCCGGCGCACGGCGGGCGCGGCGATCAGGCCGAGCAGCAGCGTCAGCAGCAGCGCCCCTCCGGACGCGACGGCCAGTGTCTCGGTGCGGGTGAGCAGCGGCGGCCGGGCCGGCAGCGGCTGCACGGCGATACCGGCCTCCGCCTCCTGCGGGCCGTCGGCACCGGCGTGGGTGAGGTGGGTCAACGCGCCGAACGGGTCGACGATGCCCGCGCCGGTGCGGTCGTTGCGGGTGCCGCCGACGGGCGCCGCCGAGGCGACCAGCCGCTCCGCGGTCTCCGCCGCCGTCAGGTCGGGGTACCGGGCGCGGACCAGCGCGGCGGCGCCGGAGACCTGCGCGGCCGCGAAAGAGGTGCCGCTGTCGGTCCGGTAGCCGGAACCACCGGGCGCGACCAGGGGCAGCGGCCCGCCGTAGGCGGCGAGGTCCACCCAGGGGCCGCGGTTGGAGGCGTCGAGCGGCCGGCCGGCGGCGTCGACCGCGCCGACGGCGAGCACGTCCGGGTAGGCGGCGGGGTAGACCCGACCGCCGCTCGGCCCGCTGTTGCCCTCGTTGCCGGCAGCGGCCACGACGACGATGTCGGCGGCCACGGCCCGCGCGACGGCCTCCCGGATCGGGGCGTGGTCCTCGACGACGGCGAGCGAGAGGTTGAGGACCTCCACGCCGGCGCCCACGGCGTCGTCGATCATCGCGGCGACGGTGTTGTGGGTGGCGCGGTCCACGCCGTCCACCGACCGGATCGGGTGGACCCGGGCGGCGGGCGCGACCCCGGTCATGCGGTCGCCCTCGGCCCGGCGGGCCGCCACCAGGCCGGCGATGCCGGTGCCGTGGCCCTCGCAGTCCTCGTCGGCGGCCGGTGTGGTGCGGGTGAACTCCTCGGCGTCACGGGTGACCTCGAACCGGCTGCCGCCGGTGACGGCGCCGGCGAGGTCCGGGTGGCGGGCGTCCACGCCCGAGTCGACCACCGCGACGGTGACGCCGTCGCCGGTGGACAGGTCCCAGGCGTGGCGCAGTCCGAGCAGGTCGATCAGCGGGTACGGGCCGGCGGAGTCCGGCAGTTCCTCGCCGCTGACCTGGGTCCGGCAGCTCTGCGCGTGGGCGGGGGCCGCGGCGCCCGGGACGGGCAGCGTCACGGCGGTAAGGGCGGCGGCGAGGAGCGCGGCGGCCGCGCCCCGGCGGGCACGGGCCGGGTACCCGGGACGCGCCGGGCGGGGCGCGGTGGGGTGGGCGGTGGGCGGCACGGCGGCTGTCACCGGGCTCACGCCGTCAGGTTCAGCAGGGCGCCGTAGACGCCCCACACGGCGAGAACCAGCGGCACCACCGACAGCAGGACGGCCGCCTCCAGCAGGTCCAGCGCCCGCAGTGCCCGAGGGTTGGGGGCGCGGCGGCCGGAGAGGAGACCGACCGCCCCGGCGATCAGCGCGACGACCAACGCCACCGGCAGGGTCACCCCGAGCAGCGCCGGGGCCCGGCCCGCCAACGCCGACACCAGGAAGACCCCCGCGCCCGCCACCGCCACCAGCGCGGTGACCAGCGGGATCAGGGCCTGGGCCGCGTCCTTGAACAGCCGGGAGCGCAGCAGGACCAGCACCAGCAGCACCCCGCCGCAGACGGAGGCCCACAGCGTTCCGGAGGCGAAGAGCACGAGAATCCCCGCACCGATCACCAGGTGGCAGCCCGCGACCATCCCCACCAGCAGCAGTCGCGCCTGCTCGATGCGCGCCCGCAGCGCGGCGTGCTCCAACTGACTGGGCAGCCGCTCCAGGTCGTCGGCGTCCCCCGCGACCTGCGGCGCCGGAGTGCGCGCCAGCCGCAGCGCGAGGGCGGGCAACGTCGTCGTCAGCGCGAGGGCCAGCGGTGCGGCCACCGCCGCGGACCGTTCCGGCGCCACGCCCCAGACGGTGGAGACCAGCGCGCCGACGCAGGACAACAGCCCGGCGACCACCAGCGCCGTGAAGACACCGTCCCCGCCGCCGACGGCGACGAACCCGAGCGCCCCGACCATCGCCAGGACCGCGGCGGCGAGCAGCAGGTGCGCCGCGCCGACGCCCCCGCCGAGCAGCAGCACCGCTCCGGTCGTCGCGGGTGGCGCGGCGAGCACGGCGGCGCAGGTCCCGGCGACGGTGTCCCCGAACCCCCGGGAGAGCAGGACCGCGACACCCAACGCCGCCGCGGCGACGCCCAGCCCGAGCGCACCGGCGACCAGCCCCGGGGCGGCCGCCAGCGCACCACAGGCGGTGAGGACGGCAAGAGCCGAGAGCACGGCGGCGACGACGCGGGCGGCACGGGTGGTCCAGGCGCCGGCCGTGCCGTGCTCCGTGATGACCTCGACCACGTCGTCGTAGAGCGGCTCGGTGGTGTCGTCGTCTCCGTGGCGCACGAACAGCAGATCACCCTCGGCCACCTGCTGCGCGCCCAGCGAACGTGCCGGGTCCAGCCGCGAGCCGTCGATCCGGCAGAGCACCCAACCGCCGTGGCGCACACCGCCGTCGGCGCCCGGCTCCTCGCCGGCGTGCCGGAGCAGCGAGGGCATCAGCCGCGCCAACGGGAGCGCCGCCGGGACCGCGAGGTCCGCACGTCCCGCGCCGCCCGCGACCCCGATGCGCACGAACTCGGCGGCACCGCCGACAGCGGCGGGGCCGGTTTGCTGCGCCGGCAGGGAGGGGGCGTTGCTGGGTGGGGCGGTCATCGGGAGTCCTTGTGGGTCGGGTGCACCACCGGAGGGGCGGCAACGGGCGGCCGGGGCACGGGCCCGGTCTGCGGTCTGCGGTCTGCGGTCTGCGGTCTGCGGTCTGCGGTCTGCGGTCTGCGGTGGCGAACGGCTGGGGGACGGCGGGGGGACAGCGGGGGGGACGGCGGGGTGTCGGGCGGCGGGGTGTCGGGCGGCGGGCAGCAGCTACCGGGTCAGCCGTCCGCCAGCGGGGACGGCTGGTGCACGAGCTGCGCCGAGCGGTTGCCGAGTCGGCGGTGCATCAGCAGAGCGCGGCCACGAGCCCGCTTCGCCGGCCGCACGCCCCAGATCGGGGTTTCGTCCCGGGGGATGCTCAGCAGCGCGGCGGGGTAGTTGAGCTCCTTCATCCGGCTGAGGACCGGGTCACTGACGGCGCGGGAGGCACCCCCGGCCTGCCGGGTGATGTAGATGTGCAGCCCCATCCCCCTCGCCTGCGGCAGGTACTCGACGAGCGTGCGGAGCGGGTTGCCGGCCGAGGTGGCGACCAGGTCGTAGTCGTCGACCAGGAGGAAGATCTCCGGCCCGGTCCACCAGGAGCGGTCGCGCAGCTGCTCGGGGGTGACGTCCGAGCCGGGCAGCCGCTTCTTCAGCCCCTGCGCGATGCCGCCGACCACCTCCATGGACCGTTCGTGGGTGGTGGAGTAGCCGAGCAGGTGCGGTCCCTCGAACTCGCGGAGCATCGTCATCCGGTGGTCCAGGATGATGAGCTTCGCCTCCTCGGGACTCCAGCGGTCGACGACCTGGCGCGCCACGGAGCGCAGCAGCGAGGTTTTGCCGGTCTCGGTGTCGCCGATGAGGAGGAGGCCGGTGTCCCCGCCGGGGGCGAAGACCACGGGTTCGAGGCGGTTGCCCTCCAGCGCGACGACGACGCCGTCCCCCTGGTCCGCACGGCTCACCGAGGAGAGGTCGTAGCGGGCGGGCAGCATCCGGACCGCGGGGGCCGGCGCGCCGGGCCAGGCATCGGTCACCCGGCGGACCAGGTCGGCGACGCCGTCGGCGAGCGCGTCCGAGGTGCAGCGGCCGTCGGCGCGCGGCACGGCGGTCAGGAAGTGGGCCTTGTCGTGGGTGATGCCGCGACCGGGGCGGCCCGCCGGGATGGTGCGCTGCAGTTTGCGGTCGACCTCGGAGTCCAGCGCGTCGCCGAGCTTCAGCTCGACCTTGGTCCCCATCACGTCGCGCAGCGCCATCCGCAGGTCCATCCAGCGGTTGCCGGTCACGACGAGGTGGACGCCGTAGGTCAGCATCCGCCCGGCGAGGCCCATGAGGTTGGCCTCGATGGTCTCGAAGCTCTGCCGCAGCACCTGCCAGCCGTCGACGACCAGGAAGATGTCGCCGTACGGGTCGTCGCCGTGCTCGCCCCGGGCGCGAGCGGCGCGGTAGGTGGCCATCGAGTCGATGCCGAGCTCGCGGAAGCGCGACTCGCGGTTCTCCATGATCTCCAGCACCTCGGAGACGGTGCGGTGCACGCTCTCCGCGTCGGTACGGCCGGCGACGCCGCCGACGTGCGGCAGTCCCGCGAGGGGGAACAGCGTGCCGGAGAAATCCAGGCAGTAGAACTGGACCTCGCGCGGGGTGTGTCGCATCGCGAGCGAGGTGATCATGGTCCGCACCGCGGTCGACTTGCCGCTGTGGGGGCCACCGACGATCGCGGTGTGACCGCCCGCGCCGGAGAGGTCCAGCTGCATCGGGTCGCGCCGCTGGTGGAACGGGCGGTCCACCAGCCCCAGCACGGCGGTGAGAGCGGGCCGGTCCGGGGAGGCGCCGAAACCCCGGCCCTCGCGGACGGCCAGGTCACCGAAGAGGGTGTCGAGCGAGTCCGGGGCCTCCAGCGGCGGCATCCACACCTGGTGGGCCTGGACGCCCTGGCCGACCATCTGCTCCACCATGACGCCCAGCACCGTGGTGCCCAGCTCCTCGGACTCGCCGAACTCGTCGGCGGCGCGGGTCGGCGCGGCCTCCGGCTCCCGCAGTTCGGCGGGGACCGGCACATGGCGTACCGGGAACGGCCGGACCGCGAGCGCCCCGCCCAGTCCGAGCCCGCCGGCCGCCTCCTCGTCCGCCCGGTAGGGGCCGGAGACGTAGGCGGCGCGGAAGCGCTTGAGGGAACCGGTGTCGGTCTTCAGGTAGCCGTGCCCGGGGGCGCTCGGGAGGTGGTGGGCGTCGGGGACGCCGATCGCGGAGCGGCTCTCCTGTTCGGAGAAGGTCCGCAGGCCGATGCGGTAGGAGAGGTGAGCCTCCAGGCCGCGCAGCCTGCCCTCGTCCAGCCGCTGCGAGGCGAGCAGCAGGTGCAGGCCGAGGGAGCGCCCGAGCCGGCCGATCTGTACGAAGAGGTCGGCGAAGTCCGGCTTCTGGGAGAGCAGTTCGGAGAACTCGTCGACGACGATGAAGAGGCTGGGGAGCGGGGAGAGGTCGGCACCGCGTTGGCGGGCGCGATCGTAGTCGCGGATGGAGACGAGGTTTCCGGCGTCCCGCAGCACCTCCTGGCGGCGGTTCATCTCACCGGAGATGGCCTCCTTCATGCGGTCGACGAGGGTGAGGTTGTCCTCCAGGTTGGTGATGACCGCCGCCACGTGCGGCAGTTCGGCCATGCCGGCGAAGGTGGCGCCGCCCTTGAAGTCGACCAGGACGAGGTTGAGCTGGTCGGAGGAGTGGGTGGCGGCCATGCCGAGGACAAGGGTGCGCAGCAGCTCGGACTTGCCGGAACCGGTGGCGCCGACCAGCAGGCCGTGCGGGCCCATGCCGTTCTGCGCGGACTCCTTGATGTCCAGCTCCAGCAACCCGCCGTCGGCCGAGACCCCGATGGGGACGCGCAGGCGGTCCCGCATCGGACGTGACCGCCAGAGGGTGTCGAGGTCCAGGCGCCCGGGGTCGGGAACGTTGAGCAGCGAGGGCAGCGTGTTGTCGGCGGTGGCCAGGTCCTCCACGTCGCCACCGGAGGAGGAGACCTCGGGGCGGAAGGGGGCGAGCTGGTCGGCGAGTGCGGCGGCCTCGGGGACCGAGAGCCGGTCGGCGGCGCCGAGCTCGTCGCGGGAGTCGCCGGCGAGCACGGCGAAGGTGCCGTCCTCGGCGATGTCGAGGTGCACGCCGTGGCCGGCGGTCAGCGCCGGCGCGGCGCCTGCGACGTCCAGCACCGTGACGCCGTGCAGGCCGCCCGGGTCCAGCACGGCCTCGGTGCCGAGGGCGAGGCCGTCGTCGAGGACGACCAGCAGGTGCGGCAGCTCGGGGTCGGGGTCGGCGTTGCGGTTGAAGCGGGTGCGGCGGGAGAGCTCGGCGCCCAGCCGCTCCTCCAGGACGGAGAGGTGGGAGTGCATCATCCGGACCGGTCCGACGTGGTCGCTCTCGTCGGGGTGGTGCGCGTGCGGCAGCCACTTCGCCCAGGACCACGCCTCGTCCTCGGGGTCGCGGGCGCAGATCACCAGGCGGAGGTTGGTCGGCGAGTGGAAGGTGACGGCGTGGGCGACGATCGCCCGGAAGGCGGCACGGGCGGCGTCGGGGTCGTGCGGTGAGGTGATCGTGACGGCGGCGAAGCGTCGGAGCGCCAACTGCACCGGAAGCGCCGGTACGACGGAGTGGGTGTCGATGAACCGCTTGAGCGCGACGGAGGAGAGCGGGTCGAGGTCCTCGGCGGGCGCGGACTCGCCGGGGACGAGCGGGGTCGCCAGGTAGCGGGGGCCACTGCCGACGCGGACGACCCCGAAGTCGGGGTCGGCGGCGCGACGTTCCCACAGGCGGGGGCCCGCCGCGACGCACCACAGCGCGGGAGCCGCGGGCGCGTTCCACTCCAGCGCGGTGCGCTGGAGACGGGCCGTCTCCCGCACGTCGACACGGGTCCGTTCCAGGTACCGCAGGAACTGGCGGCGCTCGTGGCGGATCTTCGACTTGGCGTTGCCCTTCTGGCGGATGACGGTGCCGATGACCATCGCCAGGCAGGAGACGAGGAACATCGCGCCGATGACGTAGCCCATCGCACCGCGGCCCATGGTGAGCATGTACAGCACGGAACCCAGTCCGGAGACGGCCGGCAGCGCGACCATCCAGATGTTGCCGTCCTCCGGCTCGGGCAACTCCGGCGGCGCCTTGAGGACGAGGTCCTCCTGCGGCACGGAAGGCTGCACCGCCCGCGGCGGCCGACGGAACACGGTGGTGGGGGTCATGCTTTTCTAACTCTCACTCTAATTGAATCGAAGCGCATTCTACTTCTCGAAACGAAGCCAGTCAGCTTGCTCCGTGTAATCTTCGAGCTCGAGAAGATCCTGCCACTCGTTCAGTTCATCAATGGAGAGGGGGATAGAGCTCTCATTCTCGTAGTAGTCGATAAGAGAGCGAGGATTGGGGAGCGCAGGATCACCGGGAATGCCTCCCCCATGAAGCTCGGCGTAATTTTGCTCAAAGTTCGCTCGCCGTTCATCAGACAGGCCGCCGGAAATGTAGGCGTCGTACGCCCCCGCAATAACAGCGTGCCGCGCGACCTCCTCCTGCGCGAACTGCAAGGTGAGGGCATGCTGCTCAAGCGCGGACTCCTTATCTGAACTCGGCACCTCGTAAGCCGCTTTAACCGCATCCGACGCCGTCGCATAGATATTGGTCGCCGTATCCCCATCAATGAATCTACCTCCCGCACCAAGGGCAGTAGTGAAGAATTTGTGCACCAATTCTTCCTGCTTTTTCTTGTGGTCTTCGAAATGAGTGATCGTCGCGCGTTCACCCTCACTCAACGCTTGAGAGAGATTATGGATCGACTCGAACGTGTTGGTCACCCGCCCCTTCGGCTCACCACCAAAGAAGTCGGCAGCTATTTCACGCTGCTTCTCATTGACTCCCTCTTTGAATGCGAGATTCAGGTCAGAATCGAGAAGGGCTACACCGGTGAAGATTTCGTCCCGGTTACCCCACGGCGTCCCACCACCGAGCGCGTACATCGAATCAAGCTCCTGAAGAGCGAGCTCGGAGAATGCCTCCTGGAAACCGCGCAGGTCCGTGGGGTGCCGGAGTGAATCGGCGACGCTTTCGCCGAGCAGGGAGGAACCCCAATCGCCGTCGAGTCGTGACAGGTCGCCGGCGTAGTAGTCGATCACTTCACGCGCTATGTCACTGTCCTGCTGTCCAGCAGCGAGCATGACGGCCCCTGCCCCCGTACTGTCACCCCAGGGCCCAGAAAGCAAAGTCTCTTTGTCATCGGAGTTTCGCATCAGAGCGAGAGAAACTTCAGGATTGAGCGACACGGAGTCCAGAAGGCCACTGCTTCCGGTATTCACCCACGCAGGTCCGGTGAAGTGACCGTCCTTGTGCAGAAACACCCGGTCGTTGTTGAGCTCCTCGACTCGGCGCTGGACAGAGAGCGCCGCATCCGCTTGAAGCTCGGCAAAGTCGCTGTGTGGCGCCACCGTCGCGTTCCCCATAAGGGCACCGAACCCGTTGAACCGCTCCAGGTCCTCGATCTCATTGAGTTCACCTTCGTAGCCAAAGATGAAGGTGGCGATGGACTCTGGCAGCCCGGCACCACCGGGGTCGATTCCTCCCACAGCGGGGTTCGCCATAACGTTGACACCGTTGGAGAACCTGACTGTGACGGCACCAAATCGCTCCTCGAGGCTTTCTACCACCTCAAGGTTACCCAAACGCGCAAGGTCTTCGGCAGAAAGCCCTGAATAGAACTCCCTCAGATAGGCGGACTCTTCGCTGGACATCTCACCGACGGGATTTGCGTTTTCATCGAACAAGTCGGCACTGATGGCATCTAGATACGTCGAGACGGACTCCAGCCGCTCCAAGGCATCCTCGTCACCCGGGCTCTCCTCCAGTACTTCCACTGCCTCAGCGAGAGAGTTCGCGTGGTGCTCGGCCATCTCCGGGGTATGCCAGATCCCCAGCGGACTGTCACCCATGTTATAGCCGCTCTCAGTCAGTTCGGCACCATAGGTGGTGAGCTTGGAACGGTAGTCCTCGATATGCCCGTCGATCGATTCGGCAGCCGCTTCGGCGTCCTCGACGGCTGCCTCCAGATGATGCTGCCGGATGGTCTCAATGATGTGGTCAGGCAGCTTGAAGACACCCTCCGGACCCTCGTCGGCCAGCTGCCTGAGGGGGAG
The DNA here is from genome assembly GCF_012033735.1 of Streptomyces lonarensis. Taxonomy (GTDB): domain Bacteria; phylum Actinomycetota; class Actinomycetes; order Streptomycetales; family Streptomycetaceae; genus Streptomyces; species Streptomyces lonarensis. The sequence continues at coordinate 8,836 of NZ_JAAVJD010000076.1, forward strand.
GTTCGCCGCGCTGGAGCCCGCAGGCCGTGCGACCACTACCGGCTCGGGAACAGCCATGGCGTTGTACTCGTCTACGCCGCTTCGGAGCGCGGAGAACCAGTGGTTCAGTTCGTCCACGGCGGCCTGACGATGGTCGGCAACCTTGGTATTGAGATTCCCATGCGCATAGATCTCGTCGTCCACCTCTTGGACCGTGTCCTCGGCCAGCGTCACGGTCTTGCCGAGGATGTCCACGGTCGTCTCCAGTTCTGGAGTCGCGAGGTTGCCGCGGGTGTCTGACAGCCTTCCCTCAGCGTCTGCGAGGTCCTCCTGATTGAACTCGCCGGCGCCCTGGTGCTCGGCGGTAGCGAGCTCGGCAAGTTCTTCTGCACTCCCCGCTTCCTCTGCCGCCAGCGCGTAGGAGAGCGCTGCTTCCGAGATGTCCTCCACGTCGACCTCGTCGACGAAGTCGTCGCGCTTGGCCCACGGGTCCTCCGCGGCGGCGGCCTTGATGTCCTCGTTGTCGAAGTGGACGCCCTGCGTCACGCTGGCTCCTGCTGCTTGCGACCGACCGTGGGCGGTGGCCTGTGGTGGATCTCGGAGGGCGCGGTGCCTGCTGGGCGCGGCACCACGTGATCAGAACGCTTCGGCGACTGTCTGATCCGGGCCGGAGCCCCGCACGGCAGCGGCCGCTTGGGCATCGAGGTCACGGGAGAACGCTGCGGCACCCTGGTCACCGCTGCCCATGGCGTTGCGGCCCTCAGCCGCCACCTCGGCACCTCGTGCATGAACGTCGCGGGCTGCGTTGAGTGCACCCACGAACTCCGTCGCGCCGCCGTAGCTCGTGGCCGAGGCGTTGACCCGGCTGACCGCGCGGCGGGCCTCCTCTGCGGCTTCGGCGGTGTCGTGACTGACCCGTCCGGCCGATTCGAGGCCGTCGGGGTTCACGCTCAATCCGTCGTTCATCGGTCTCCTCGGGTCTTGTGGCGTCGCCTACTCACCCAGCACCCCGCCGGACGCGCGGCGGTCGGACTCCCACACGGAACGGCGTTCAGTGAGGTCGGTGGGCTTCTGGTCGGCGCGTCGCTCTTCGTTCGGTCGCGTGGTGTTCTGCGGTGGTGGGGCGCCCAGTCGGTCGCCGGGCACCCGGCCGGCGGCGCGGCTCCGGGGCGTTCCGGGGGTCGGCTTCGTGTCGCGGGCGGCCGAGCGGGCCGGAGTCGTGCTCGCCGGGGGCGGCGCGAGCCCCCTCGCCCCCGCGGCCAGCGGCGCGCCGCCCCGGTGGCCCAGCGGGCTCCGCTGGCCGACGGTCCCGGCCCTGCCGTTCGGCGACGCAGCAGCCCGTCCGGCCACGGCACCAGCGGGCCGTCCCGTCGCCCGCCCGCCGGGGCTGTGGGAGGGCGGGGCGGTGAAGGGCCGACCGCCCTGGGCGGCCTCGGCCGCCGCGAAGCGGCCGGCGACGCCCGCGCGATGCGCCAGGTTGCGCATCGCCTGACCGGTCATCTGCCCCCGCATCGGGCCGGCCTGCGCCACGCTGGGCGGCACGGTCCCGCCGTACAGCCCGGCGAGACCGCCGGCGGCCCCCGCCCCCACCAGTGCCGTACCGCCGCTGATCCCCGCGACCGCCCCGGGACCGCCCCCGAGCCCGGACAGCCGGCTGGCGTACTCGGTGACCTCGCCGAACGGCCGCCCGGTGACCGGGTCGATCCAGCGACCGGCCACCGAGTCGAACTCCCGCCCGGTCGCCGGGTCCGTCAGGAAGCCGGTCGTCGGGTTCTGGACCCAGCCGGCGAAGTCGCCGCGCTCCGGACCGAGCACCCGGCCGTGCGGGTACTCCCCCGTTCCGATCACGCTGCCGTTGCCCGCCGCGAAATCCGCGACGCCCGCAGCGGTGCCACCGGCGTGGCCGACTGCCCCTCCGACTCCCCCACCGGCCACGCCGCCGGCCCCCGGGGAGCCACCTCCCGCAGCGCCGCCCCCACCCGGCGCTGCGGGAGCCTCGCCGCCCACCACCAGGGCGAACTCGGCCGACAGTCGGTCGACGATCCCCTGGGCCTCGTCGATGAGCTCCTGCTTCCGGCTGATGCCGTTCTCGCTGATCGTTGCGAGCACCATCCCGTCGGCGTGCTGCATGCGCTCCTTGAGGTCCGCCGCGGCCTCGTCGTACCGGCCCTGTACGTCCTCCCCGCGCCACAGCGCCTCGGCCGCGCTGTTCCCGGCGCGGACCAGTTGCTCGGCGATGGTCTGCGCGACGTTGCCCGCGTCCGACAGCCAGGTGGACGCGCCGTCGATCCGCTCGGCCAGACTCAGCAGTCCGACGCCGTGCTCCGCCGAGACATTGGCGGAGATGCCGCCCATCTCGGTGTTCTCACCCAGCGCCGCCTGGGCGAGGAGCAGCCACGCACCCGAGGATGCGGCGATCTGGTAGTGCCGGGCGCTGCGGATGGTGCTGATCCGTTGCTGGAACTCTTCGTCGGTGGTCACTCCCCCGTCCCCCTCCTGTTACTGCAGACTGACGTTCTCCGGCGATTGACCGCCGGTACGCAGCTGGTCCTCGAAGGCCGTCATCGGGTCGGCGAACAGCGGATCGGCGAACTTGTCCTCCTCCAGGAGGCTGCCGTCGCTGCCCGCCACCTCCTCGCTCCAGCCTGCGTGCGGGCCGATCCGGAGGACCTCGGTCCAGGCTTCGTCCGTCCCGGTGGCGATGGCCGCCGCCGCCCCCGCGCTCTCGGCGATCTCGTGCACGCAGACGCCGGCGACCTGCAGCTGCTCCAGCATCGACAGCGCCGCCCGTTCCAACGCGGCGGAGGCCGCCTCTCCTCCGGGGACGTCACCGAACAGCCCGTCCGCGGACGCGATCTGGGCGAACTGCTCTTTCACCGAACCCAGTTGGCGCCTGCTGTCGAGACGTGTCCGGGCCTCGCTGCACGCGGCGTGCGGCAGGACCACCTCACCGTCGTCCATCGTCCCTCCCCTCTTCTTCCACAGCGATGGTGGCTACCGGAGCGCCCGCACCATTCCGGCGCCGCCCTCGTTACCGATGTCCTGGGCGCGGGTCATCGAGCTGTGCACGTTCGCATGGTCGCTGCGGAAGGTTTCGGCCTTGGCGTGGAACTCCTCGTTGCGCGCTTCCAACGCGGCTCCGATCTGAGCGTCGACCATCCCCTGTTCGATCAACGCCGTGATGTTGGTGCGGACCTCGTTCCAGATGCGGGTGCACTCGTCCACCTGACGGGTTCCGTGCGACCGCAGCTCGTCGAAGGAGGTGTTGTTGAAGGCGATCTGGTCACTCATCGTCGTGTCCTCGGTGATCTCGGGCGGGCAGGTCAGAATGCGGCGGCGATGTCGCCGTCCGGCGCGCCGCTGCCTACCGCCGCGGCCGCGTCGGCGTCGGTCTGCGAGCCGACATCGATCACCAGGTTGAGGTCCTCGCCCAGCCCGGAGAGGACTTCGGCGAGGACGGCGCCCATGCCCCCGAGGCCCTCCAGGTTCTCCATGGCGCGTGACGTGCCCGATCCGGTGATCGCCTCCCCGGCCAGCCCGGAGTCGGCCGCGATCTGCCGGGAGACCGTCTCCATGTCCTCGAAGGCCGTGTGGATGATGCCCTCGACCCGGGCGGCCTCGTCCCGGCTCAGCTTCACTTCTTCGACCATGGTCGTCCCTCCGCTGCCCGCGCGTCGTCGTTCCCCCTGCGCGGTCGAACTGTCGGCGCGCGGCGACACGGTGGCCGCGCGCGCCCGGGTGGAGACAGGCTAGAGAAGGGGGCGTATCAGTTCCGTATCGCAGCGCGCGACGCCGTGCCTGCGGGCTCGGGCCGGTCAGCGGTCGTCGGCTCCGTCGATGAGGGTGCGCAGGCCGCGTCTGCCCGGTGTGGAGCTGTCGGCGTAGTAGAAGGTGACCGTGCGCGGCGCCCGTGCGTTGAGCGCCGCCATCTGGGCCCGGACCTTGTCGTCGTGGCCGTCGGCCGCGGCGATGCGCCCCTGATGGCGCAGGGCGGTGGCGAGCAGGTTGCGCGCGTGGGCGGTCGTGTAGGGGTCGACGGGGTGGCCGGCGGTGTGGCGCATGGCGCGTTCCGCCCAGCGGGCCGCCTCTTCGAACTGGTCGCTCCCGAGGTGGTACTCGGCGATCAGGCAGCTCAGCATGATGCGGTTGTAAGGCAGCCGGGCCAGTCCGAGGGCGTGCAGAGCCAGCTCGCGGGCTCCGTCGGGGTCGCCGGTCTTGAGCCGGAGGTACGCGAGGTTGGCGCAGATCGTCACCTCGGTGTCGCGGAAGCCCAGCCGTTGCGCCTCCGCACGCGCCGCCTCTCCGACGCGCTTCGCCTCGCTGGGCCGGCCGTCCATCGCGAGGCAGGCGATGCGGTTGCTCATCGTCGCCAGGAGCTGCTCGGTCTCGCCGAGTTGCTCCAGCAGTTCACCGGCGCGTTCGAGCAGTTCCGAGGCTCGCCCGAGGTCCTGGACCTGTCCGGCGGACCGGCCGAGCTGGCTGAGCGCTATCGCCTCCGCACGCGCGTCCCCACGGCGCCGGGCGACGCGGAGCACCGTGTCGCAGAGCCGCTCCTGCTCGGTCCAGGCGAGGCGGAGGCCGAAGTACGTCTCCTGCGTCGCCACCGCGTAGTACGCGAAGCGGGACAGGGGCTCTCCGCCCAGCTCCTCGCCCTGGTCGTACTCGGGCGCGGCGAGCAGGTCGGCCAGCAGGACGACGTCCTCCGCCACGTCGTCCGCCCAGCGCATCGCCTGCTCGGCACCGGTGAAGGCCTCGGTCTGGGTCGGGAAGCGTGCCGCGATGCTGTCGGCGCGGGCGAGGAAGTGCTGGCTGGCCGGATAGTGCCGCACCAGGGTGTTCAGGCGGCGGACGAACCAGCTCGCGACCCTGCCGAGGACGGCGCGCCGCTGCTCCGGGGCGAGTTTCCCCGCCTGCCAGGCCGCGGCGGACCGCAGCAGGTCGTGGAGGGTGTACTCGCCGGGGCGGGGGCTGTCGATGATCCGCGCGTCGGCGAGGCGTTCCAGCGCCTTCTCGGCCTCCCGCACGGGGCAGTCGGCGGCGGCGGCGACGAGACCGGGGGTGTACCGCGTCAGCGGCGCCACTCCCAGCCGGGGAAACAGCTCGGCCGCGAGCAGGTCGACCGGGTCGTCTCCCCGGGCGAGTTGGTCGATGCTGACCATGAGGCTGGCGCGCAGGTCGAGGTCGGCGACGCGCAGCTGCTCCATGCGGCCGTGCTCCTCGCGGAGGACGGTGATCCAGTCGCCGAGGCTCCAGCCGGGGCGGGCCGCCATGCGGGTGGCGACGATGCGCAGCGCCAGCGGGAGGTGGCCGCAGAGCCGGGCGAGGGCGTACCACTCGGGCGGGGCCGGGTGGGAGCCGGCGCCGCCGACGGCCGAGCGCAGCAGTTCGACGGCCTCGTCGTCGTCGAGCCGTCCGAGGTGCACGTGGTGCCCGTCGGCGAGGCCGGTGAGGACGGCGCGGCTGGTGACGAGGGCGGCGCTTCCCGGTTCGACGGGGAGCAGCGGCCGCACCTGGCGGGCGTCGAGGGCGTTGTCCAGCAGGATGAGGACGCGGCGTTCCCGGAGCCGCTCGCGGTACAGCGCCGTCGCGGCTTCGAGGTCGGTGGGGACGTTCTTGACCGGTACCGAGAGGGCGGAGGCCAGCAGGCGGAGGGCAGCCAGCGGCGTCAGGGCGGGGTTGTGGGGGTCGGCGCCCCGGAGGTCGACGTAGAGCAGGCCGTCGGGGAAGCGTTCAGCCGCGGCGCGGGCGGCGCGGACGGCGAGTGCGGACTTCCCGACCCCGCCGGGGCCGTCGATGAGGCAGATGCCGGCGGTGGCGTGGGCGCGCGCGAGGATGCCGTCGACCAGGGCGAGTTCACGGCCGCGGGCGACGAAGGTGGCGACCGGCGCGGGGAAGTTGGGCATCACGGGGCCGCGTGCGGGGCGGGCGGCGCTGCGCGGCTCTGCGGGCAGCCGCAGCCCCGGGTCGTCCCGCAGGATCGACTCCTCCAACTGCCGCAGTTCGAGTCCGGGTTCGAGGCCGAGCTCGTCGATCAGGCGTTCGCGGACGGTGCGGTAGACGACGAGGGCGTCCGGGGTCCGGCCGCTGCGGTGCAGGGCGAGCATGAGCTGCCGGGCGAGTCGTTCCCGGAGGTAGTGGTGGTGGAGGGCCGCGGTCAGCTCGTCGATGATCTCGCGGTGTCGGCCGAGGGTCGTCTTGAGGTCGAACCGCTCCTCCATGGCGGTGAGGCGCATCTCCTCCAGCGCGGGTTGTTCCGAGTCGCGCAACGGGCAGTCGCCGATGTCCTCCATGGGGGTGCCGCGCCAGAGACCGAGGGCGCCCTCCAGCAGTTCCAGCGCCGCGTCCGGGTCGGTGGCCGTGAGCGCGCGGGAGCGGTGGACCCGGTCGCGGAAGACGCCGAGGTCGGTCTCGCTCTCGTCGAGCACCAGCTGGTAGCCGCCGGCGGCTGTCCTGATCCACCCTTCCGGCAGCGCCTTGCGCAACCGCATGACGTAGTTGCGCAGCGTCGTGCGGGCGCTCTGCGGCAGCTCCTCGCCCCAGAGCTGCCCCAGCAGTTCGGAGGCCGGCACGACCTGTCCCGGTCGGAGGGCGAGGGCGACCAGCAGCGCGCGGAGCATGGGAGCGCTGACGCGGGCGGTGGTGCCGTCCGCGTCGCGTACCTCCAGGGGGCCCAGCAGCCGAACTCTCACCCTCGTCCCTCCCGGTCAGCTGTCCGGACCGACGCCGCCGGCCGGGCTGCCCCGTCGACCGGCGACTCGCCGTGCAGCAGGTCGGCCGGCACGGGCGGGGCACCGCCCCGTCGGGCCCGGCTGTACACCGTACATCCCTTGCGAGCAGGAAGAACGGGGCGCGGAAAGCGTCCGTGGCCGCACCTTGCCACACGCGTCGGGCGCCTGCCGCGTTCGGCGGACGGCGTCCCGTCGACACCGCGACCGCGGACCGAGCCGCCTGCCGTTTCCCACCGGCTGTCGGTCTCAGAGCACGACGCGCCAGAGACCGACGACACCCGCAGCGAGGACCGCCAGGACGAGGGTGAGGAGCACGACGGTGACGGCGAGCCCGATGCGGTCGGCGGCACGGCTGCGCTCGCGACGGTCCCCCGTGGCGCGGTCACGCGGTCGCGGCGGTGTGCGGCTGCCGGACGGCTGCGCGCCGGGCCCCCCGCCGTCGATGACGGCGACGGCGACCGCCGCGGCGTAGTGGCGCTGGCCGGGAGAGAAGGAGGCGGGCAGTTCGGGCGCCAGGTGCTCCGCCACCGCGGCGACCCGGGGGTCGCCCTCCTCGACGAGGCGGCGCGCACGCCGCGCGACCTCGTCCGGTGGTGCGGGTGTGGCTGATGTCGTGCGGTCCATGGTGTCCCCCCAGGGCGCGCCCCGGACGGGCGCGGGTCGCCCGTCGGACGGCGACGGGTGACGGCCGGGCACCGGCGGGACGGCGGCATCGCGTCGGGCACGCCAGCTGCCCGACGCCTGTCTTCCACAGCCAGAATCGCACAGCCGACCGACAGCGGTCGCCGGCGCGGCCGGCCTGTGACGGAGGCCGGCCCCCTTCTCGACGGATGGGACCGGTGCGCGCGCCCGGGCCGCACGCGGCCGCTGGGCCCGGGGAGAGGCAGGGGGCCACCGGACCGCCGCAGGCCGCCGGGATGCGGCCGACGCCGGCCTTCCGCCGTGCGGCGGGACGCGCGCCGCTCACCGCGCGCGCCACGGTGGGGCCGCGCGGCGCGCCGGAGGCCGCGGCGTCCGGAACAGCAGCCGTCGACCGCGCCACGCGACGGCGAACTGCGGTCGCACCGGGGAAGCCACCGCACATCCCCGCGTGCCGATGGGTGGGGCCGGGCTGTCGGTGTGGTCACATTCCCTCTGATCTGCGGGGCGGCACGCCGGCAGCAAAGAGGTCATCCCCCGCGCCCGGCGCCGGAGCGAACGCCGCGGCCACCCACCAGGACGTCACGGCAACCGCGCCCCCGTCGGGAGACGCCCCCCCACTACCGGTGACCTGTCCGCGTCGAACCAGCGGCGTTCGTTCCTGCCGCCAGTCTCCCGGACCGCGGTGGAGCTGTGTTGACTACGCGCGCCGAGCAGTTGACGCTGCGCGCCGAGCCGCGGCACCACCCTGGTGATCGACGGCCTCGCGGGGGCATCGGCGCTGCAGCAGCCGCGCAGGAGGGACCACGCGGCATCCGCCGGGGGCGGGGTCAGCGGCTCGCAGCCACCGGGGGGTCGCTGGGACCGATCGGTCCGGCTGCCGGGAGCCGATCGGGAGCGCCGTCCCCGCCGTGGGCCGACGGCCCACCCGGCGGCGTGCTCCGTTCCTGGGCGGCCCGACGGTACTCGCTCGGGCTGCTCCCGAAGGCGTGTCGGAACGCCCGGCTGAAGTGGGCGCCGCTGCTGAACCCGCTGCGTGCTGCGACGGCGCCGACCGTGGCAGCTTCCGGGGTGGCATTGGCCAGCGCCCGCCGGGCGCGCTCCAGGCGCGAGTGACGGATGTGCCCGGAGACGGTCAGCTCCTCGCCCTCGAACAGCCGGTGGAGCTGCCGGAGCGAGAGGTGGTGGTGCGCGGCGACCGTGGCGGGGCCCAACCGGGGGTCGTGCAGGTTCCGCTGGATGTAGGCCTGCACCTGGAGCCGGAGGTTGCGGTCCCGGGTCTCCGGCGAGGTGTGGGCGTGCGCGTCGAGCTCGTTGGCGACCAGCCCGGACACCAGGTCGGTCAACAACGTGGCGAGCCGGGGTGCGTCGGAATGACGGTACGCCGAGGGCTCGACGGCAAGCGTGGTGAGGAAGTGGGCGAGGAGCGCCCCGAACCCCGAGCGGCCCGACAGCGGGCGGCCGAGCAGCGGCGCGAGCCCGGACCGGCCGGGCGAGGGGAGCGCGGCGCGCGGCACCTCCACGCCGACGCCCACGACGCCGTCACCAGGGTGTCGTGAGGTCACGACGATCGGCAGCGACGAGTCCAGCATGTAGAGGTCGCCGGGTTCGTGGGTCGCGTCGACTCCGGCGTGCCGGGTGACGAGAGGCCCGCAGGAGGGCGCCATCAGTGTCAGGTGGACCAGTTCGGGGTCGGCCTGCCGGATCTGCTTGTGTGACCGGCTGTACGTGCAGGAGGTGGTGTCGGCCGGCCAGACGGTCGCACCTCCCAGCGGCACCACCCGTTGGAGGACCCGGAGCTCGCGCGGTCCGGTGGGGGTGACCTGCATGGGTGCCATCGTGCGTGACATGCAGTCACGCCAGGCTTCGACCCGGTCCTCGACCGGGTAGTCGTCGGTGCGGAAGACCACCTGGTCCAACACCTGCCGCGTCCACCTCCGCAGGGTGGGCGGCCGGGAGGGCCGCCTCGGCCATCGCCGGTGGGCGGCTTTGGCCTTCTGGTCTGAGCCTTTCAACCGTGCTGCACCGAACGCCTCTTGTCCAACACGATACGCCAACCGTGACACAGGACACACCCAGTGTGACGAGGTGGGGACGGTGATCCCGTCGGCCCGGGCGCGGGCGAGCGGGGCGGGGCGGGACGACGGGCGCGGTCGATCGACCGATGCTGCTCGGCAGCCTGGCCACCGGCCTGTTCGCCGGCTGTCCTCCCTCCTCCCGGACGGGGGCGACGCCCGGTCCGCGCAGGTCCCCGACTCGGAGTTCGAGGCGGGGATGCGCGCCGCGCCGAGGAGGCGGCGCCCGGCCCCACCAGCCAGGACCACCGCCCCCTCCCCGCCCCGCCCCGGCACGGAAGCGAGGCAAGGGAGTGAAGGGCAGCGCACACCACCGCCGCGGCTGCCGGAAGTTCTCTAACGGCCGTGCAGCCGAATCCGCAGACTCGCTCTGAGCCCGCCGCCAGCCGCGGGCCGGTCCGCTCCGTGGAGGTGACTGGTGGACAGCGGTGAGGCCCACGCAGGGACGAGCAACCGGGCGAGCGGCACGGCTCACGCCGCCGACAGCGCCGGACACCGGCCGGACCCGACCGAGCGGGAGCGACCCATGTCGTTCGCGCAGCGTCGACTGTGGTTCCTGGACCGGCTGGGGGCGGGCGGGCACAGCGACCTGCTGCCGCTCGCCCTGCGGGTCCGTGGGGAGCTGGACGAAGCCGCGCTGCTGGGGTCGCTGGAGGCCGTGGTGGCGCGGCACGAGGTGCTGCGCACCCGGTACACCGCCATCGACGGCGAGCCCGTCGCGCGCGTCGCGGAACGCGTCACCGTTCCGGTGCGGCGGCCGGAGCCGCGGGACGAGGACGCAGACCGGGCGGTGGAGCGCCTGCTGTCCGAGGAGCTCGCGACACCGCTGCCGCTGGAGGAGGGGCCGCCGATCCGGGTGGTTCTCGCGCGGCTGCGCGAGAACGAGCACCTCGTGGTGGTCAGCGTGCACCACATCGCCTTCGACTTCGCCTCGTGGTCGGTCCTCTCCGCAGAGCTTGCGTCGGGTTACCGGGAGCGGACGGGAGGCGCGGCGGCCGAGCCCGTCTCCCGGCCGACGCAGTACGCGGAGGTGGCCCGCGCGGAGACGGAACGGCTCGACGGCCCTCGGGCGGCTCGCCATCTGGCCTACTGGCGCGACCGGTTGACCGGCCTGGAGCCGCTTCGGCTGCCGACCGACCTACCGCGGCCCGCGCTGTGGGACGGCCGGGCGGACATCGCCCGGTTCACCCTCGACGCGCCCCTGGTCGGGGCGGTCGACGCACTGGCACGGGCCCATCGGGCGACGCGGTTCATGGTGCTGCTGGCCGCGTTCCAGGCAACGCTCGGCCGACTCTCCGGGCAGCGGGACATCGCGGTCGGTGTCCCGGTCAGCGGGCGCGACAGGCCCGAACTCGCGGACGTCATCGGCCTCTTCGTGAACACCTTGGTGCTTCGCACGGATCTCGGGGAGGCCCGTACCTTCTCCGAGCTGCTGCGGCTGGTCCGGGCCGACGCGCTGGCGGCGTTCTCGCGCGCCCGGACCCCGTTCGAGCGCGTCGTCACGGAGGTGGCCCCGCCTCGGGACCCGTCCCGCAATCCGTTGGCGCAGGTGTCGTTCCAGCTGATCACCCTCGAAGAACCGGTGGAGCGGCTGCCCGGTCTGGATGTGGAGATGGTCTCCACTCCCGCGGGCGGCGGGCCGTTCGACGTCGCGCTGGACCTGTTGAATCTGCCCGACGGAACGGTGGCGGGCCGACTCCAGTACGCGACGTCGCTGTTCGCCGCCGACACGGCCCGACAGATCGGCGCGGCCTTCGCGCAGTTGCTCTCCCTGCTGGTGGCGGACCCGGAGGATGCCGTCGCCGACAGGGCGGCCCTGGTGCCTCCCCTGCCGGGGGGTGAGCGGCGCCGGCTGCTCGCCCTGCACAACGACACCGCGCGAGGGGTGCGGGACGTGGTGTGGACCGAGCTGTTCGCGGAGCAGGCCGCCGCCACGCCGGACGCGGTGGCGGTGACCTGCGCCGGGCATGACATCAGCTACGCCGAGCTCGACGCCTCTTCTGCCCGGTTGGCGAACCGGCTGCGGGCGTCGGGGGTGGGGCCGGGCGTCGCGGTCGGGGTGCTGCTGGAGCGCGGCCCGGCCGTGCCGACCACGCTGCTGGCGGTGCACCGGGCCGGTGGCGCCTACCTGCCGCTCGATCCGGCGCTGCCCGACGCGCGGCTCCGCCATCTCCGGGAGGACTCCGGAGTCCGCGTAGTGATCACCGAACGCGGGCTCGTCCACCGGATCTCGGGCACCACCACCACGACGGCCGGTCCCGAGGCGGTCGCCGACGACGGGGCGCGCCGTCCCGCGAGTGGCGCCACCGCACACCCGGGGAACCCGGTGGTGCTGCTGCCGGACGAACCCGGCGAGGCCGCCCGGACAGCGAGCGCCGACCCCGTGGTGCCGGAGGGCGGGCCCACCGCCGACGACCTGGCCCACATCTTCTACACCTCCGGCTCCACCGGGCGGCCCAAGGGTGCGCTGATCCCGCACCGCGCCCTGACGCACTTCCTGGTGGCGATGGCGCGGCGGCTCCCCTGCGGCCCGGGTGACACCGTCGCGGGGATCACCACGGTCTCGTTCGACCCCTCCCTGCTGGAGCTGTGCCTGCCGCTGCTGACCGGCGCTCGACTCGCGCTGGCCGACCGGGAGGAGGCCCGTGACCCGGAGCGGATGGCGGCGCTGATCGCGTCCTGCGGCAGAGGCATCGTGCAGGCCACACCGGTGACGTTGCGGATGCTGGCGGACACCGGGTGGACGCCCGCTGCGTCGCAGACCGTGCTCAGCGGCGGGGAGGCGCTCCACGAGGAGCTCGCTGCCCGGCTGGCGGCCGACGGGGCGCAGGTGTGGGACCTGTACGGCCCGACCGAGACGACGGTGTGGGCGACGACCGCGCGGCGCGACCGCCTCGGCCGCCAGGCCGACTGGCAGGCGCGGGACAACACCGTGGTCCACGTGCTCGACGACCGGATGGAGCCGGTGCCCGAGGGGGCCACCGGGGAGGTGTACATCGGCGGCACCGGCCTCGGCTGGGGCTACGTCGGTCGGCCGGAACTGACAGCGGCGGCGTTCGTACCCGACCCGTTCGGCGGCCCCGGAGACCGGCTGTACCGCACCGGCGACCTGGCGAGACGGCGGCCGGACGGAACGCCGGCGCTGCTCGGGCGGGCCGATCACCAGGTCAAGATCCGCGGCCACCGCATCGAGCCGGGCGAGATCGAGGCGGCGCTGCTCGCCGAACCGGCGGTCCACGCGGCCACGGTGGTGGCGCTGGAACAGGGGGACGGCACCCACCGGCTCGCCGCCTACCTGGTCCCGGCTGCGGGCTCCGCCCCGGCGGAGGCGACGCTGCGCGCCGCGCTGCTGCGCACCCTGCCGGACTACATGGTGCCCGAGGCGTTCGTCGTGGTCCCGGAGCTGCCCCGGACCCCCAACGGCAAGGTCGACCGGCGGGCGCTGCCCCCGGTGCCGGTCTGGACCGCCGCGGCCGGGGCGACCCCGCCGCGGAACGACGCGGAGCGGGCCGTCGCCCGGGTGTGGGAGGAGGTCCTGGGCGTGGACGGTGTCGGCGCCGAGCACGACTTCTTCCAGCTGGGCGGCCACTCGCTGCTGGCGACCCGGGTGGCCGTACGGCTGCGGGACGCCGCCGGGGTCGACGTACCCGTCCGCGCCCTGTTCGAGCGGCCGACGGTGGCGGCCCTGGCGGCGGCGCTGCCCGACTACCCCGCCGTGGACACCCGCCGCGCCGTGCCCGCTCTGGGCGCGCGCCGCCGCAACCGCCGGCC
>NZ_JAAVJD010000077.1 GCF_012033735.1 Streptomyces lonarensis
CCGGCTGGCGCCGCGCTTCGCCGCCCGCGCGGCCGCCCACGACGCCGCGGGCACGTTCCCCGCGGCGGACTTCGACGACCTGCGCGCCGCGGGGCTGCTCGGGTTGCTGGTCCCGACCCGCCTCGGCGGCAGCGGCGCCTCCTTCGCCGAGTACGCGGCCGTCGCGGAGGCGGTCGCGACCGGTTCCGGCGCGACGGCGCTGGTCTTCAACATGCACGCTTCGGTCACCGGCGCCCTCGCCCACACCCCCGACGAGTTGCTCCGTGAACTCGGCGTCGGACCGGAGGTGTTCGCCGCCCGCGACCGGGCGCTCTCGGCGGCCGCCGCCGGCGCGCTGTACGGCGTCGCGATGAGCGAACGCGGCGCCGGATCGCGGCTGTCGCGGATCACCACCGGCTACCGCCGGGTCGAGGACGGCTTCCGGCTCACCGGCGCCAAGGCCTTCGTCTCCGGCGCCGGACACGCCGACGCCTACCTCGTCGCCGCCCGCGAGCGGACCGACGACGACGCGGCGGCCGACAGCGAGGGCCCGGCCGGCGGCCCCGAGACCGGGACGCCGGCCCGGGTCTCGTACTTCCTCGTGCCGGCGGGCGAGGGGGTGCGGGTCGAGGAGACCTGGGACTCCCTCGGGATGCGCGCCACCGGCAGCCACGACCTGCACCTGGACGTCGCCGTGCCGGGCGACGCGCTGCTCGGCGGCATCGACGGGCTGGCGGTGCTGCTGGCCCAGGTCATGCCGCAGTGGCTGGTCGCCTCCTACGCGGCCGTCTACGTCGGGGTGGCACGCTCCGCGCTCGCCGCGGCGGCCGAGCACGCCCGAGGGCGCGGTCTGGAGTCCCTGCCGCTGGTCCGCGCGCGGCTCGGCCGGGCGGACGCGGCGACCGCCGCCGCCGGCTTGGTCGTGGCCGAAGCGGCGCGGCGGGTGAGCGAGGCACCCGGCGAGCCCGAGACCAACCGCTGGGTGTGGCGCGCCAAGCTGGTCGCCGGCGACACCGCCGCCGAGGTGGCGTCCTCCGCGCTGGAGGCGGCCGGCACCTCCGCCACCCGGCGCGGCCACGCCCTGGAACGTATCTACCGCGACGCCCGCTGCGGCGCGCTGCAACCCGCCACCTCGGACGTCTGCGCCGACTGGCTCGGTGTCGCGGCGCTCGGCGGCGACCCCGAGAACGCCGCCGGACCGAGCCGATGGTGACGGTGCGGGCGGCGACCCGTCCCGCGCCCGCCGCCGGGCGCCCCACTTCCGGTCCCGCCGCGCCCGGCCCCACCCCACCTGCAGCCGCCGCACCTGAGGCCGCCGCGCGCCCGGCGGCGCTCCACCGGTCGGCGGCGGAGGGCGCGGGAACGGCGGTCGGGGCGCCCGGGCCGGGCGCCGTCGTCGCCGGCGTCGGCATCGCCGTGCCCCGCCCGGTCGGCCAGGACGAGCTGTGGGAGCAGCGGTTCCGCCACCACTTCGGCGACTCCGCGCTCGCCCGCCGCATCTTCGCCTCCGCGGGCGTCCGCCGCCGCCACACCGTGGTGGATCTCGGCGCGGAGGACCCCGCCGACTGGTCCACGGCCGACCGGATGCGGCGCTACGCGCGAGAGGCGCCCGCGCTGGGGCACCGGGCGGTCACCGCGGCGCTGGCCGAGGCCGGGCTCACCGCCGCCGACGTCGGCCAGCTCACGGTGGCCTCGTGCACGGGCTACGACACCCCGGGGCTGGACATCCGCCTCGCCGGATCGCTCGGCATGCCGGTCGACGCGCAGCGGCTGCTGGTGGGGCACATGGGCTGCTACGCGGCGCTGCCCGCGCTCGGCGCGGCCGCCGACCACGTCGCCGCGCGGGGCCGGCCCGCGGTGCTGCTCTGCCTGGAACTGCCCTCGCTCCACCTCCAGCCGGCCGACTCCGACACCCAGCAGGTGGTCACCCACGCCCTGTTCGGGGACGCCGCCGTCGCGCTCGTGCTGCTCCCACCCGGCATTGGGGCCGCCGTCGCCGGGCCCGTCCCGCGCCCGACGGCGCCGGCGGGCGCGGCGCTGGAGCTGGTCGACGTCGTGGCGCGCACCGACCCCGGCACGGCCGAGCTGATGACCTGGCAGGTGACCGATCTCGGCTTCCGGATGGGGCTGTCCCCCGAGGTGCCCGCCGTCCTCGCGCGGCACGTGCGCCCGGTGACCGAGGAACTGCTGTCACGCCACGGGCTGGCGGTCGGGGAGGTCGCCGGGTGGGCCGTCCACCCCGGCGGGCCGCGCATCCTGGAGACGGTCGAGGGCGAACTGGCGCTCGGCCCGGCCGCGTTGGACGACTCCCGCGCAGTGCTGGCGGAGTACGGCAACTGCTCCTCGCCGACCGTGCTGCTGGTGCTGGACCGCATCCGTGCCGGGGGCGCCGGCCCGGCGGGGGCCCCGCCGCCGGACGGCGCGCCGGTGGTGGCGATGGCGTTCGGCCCGGGCCTGACGCTGTACGCCGCGCTCTTCCGCGTACGGCGGCCGGCGGCGCACCCGGCCGGCTGAGGGCCGTCGACGCGGGCCGGCCGCGCCACCCGCCGAGCCACCGGCCCGGGGTTGCCCGCCGTGGCTCAGCTGCGGCTCACCGGCCCGCGCCTCCGCCCTCGGCGGTGGGGCGCGGGCCGGGCGGGGTCAGACGAGCCGCTGCGTCGCACGCCCGTCGCACGGCTGGAGCGTGACGCCGCCACCGCTCGCTGCCGGCAGCGTCACGCACAGCTCGCGCGCCGCCTCGGGCGTCAGCGACCCGTCTGCCGCCCGCTCGAAGCGCTGCGCCTCGGTGCCGTTGCAGTTGTGGAGCTGGAGCCCCGCACCGACGCGGAAGGCGCGGCCCGGGACGTCGAGGCAGCGGTCATGGCTCAACCCCGCGTGCAGCGAACCCCGTTCGACGTCGTGGTACCACTCCTGCCCGCGCGCCCCGTCGCAGTCCTCGCCGCGCACGGGCGTGCCGTTGGCGGTGCGGCCGGCGGCCGGGGCCAGGCAGCGGCTGCCGTCGGCAGCCGCCAGCGGCCGGAAGACGTCGTCCCAGGCACCCTCGAACAGCACTGGCTCGCCGGTGCTCGCCGGGTCGGCGCAGCCGGCCTCGCGGAGCTCGGTCGCCCGCATCGCCGTCAGGCAGGCGGCGAAGGCGCCGTGGCCGTCGGCGTTGGGGTGGAAGGACTGCCGGACCGAGTTGGCGTCCGGCGGGAAGGGGTTGGTGACGTCCACGGTGAGGCCGCGCGCCCAGGGGGCGTCGCTGCAGACCTCGTGGCCGTGGAAGAGCCGCGAGGCGTCCAGGTAGGCCGCGTCGGCGTTCTTCGCCGCGGCCCGCAGGCTCTCCTGGAACAGCGGCACCGCCTCGTCGCGGACCCAGCGCGCGTCGGCGTCGTGGAAGGTGCAGCCGCCGACCAGCCGGCCGAGGTGGCGGGGGTTGTCGCGCCGGTCCGGCCCCAGCGGCCCCGGGTAGGACATCAGCACCATGCGGTAGTCGTCCCGGGCGTACCCGGCGTCCGACATCACGGCGTGGAGGTCGGTGACGGTCTCCTCGACCTTGGGACGCAGCTCGTCCACGCGCTGCTGCCAGCCCGGCGCGTACGTCGGGTGGCAGGGGCCGCGCCAGTGCAGGAACCAGGAGAGCGCGCAGTCGGTGATGACCGGGCCGAACTCCAGGTCGTCGTTGGCGCCGACGACCAGCACCACGGTGTCGACGGCGGTGTTGCGGGCGGCGACGGCGAGGCTGTCGGCCTGGAGGGGTTCGTCGAACCGGGGGGTGCCGTCGGAGCGGATGTTGGCGGTGGCGGCGCCGGAGCAGGCGAAGTTGTAGGTCACGTCCGCGGGGATGCCGGTGCGGTGGATCGCCGCGTCGTAGGAGCGGTGGCACCAGTTGTCCGGCCCGTCCGTCGCGGGGTCGTAGTTGCCGACGCCCTCGCCGGAGATCGCGCTGTCCCCGAGCGAGACGAGCGACACCTGCCGATCGGCGGGGGCCGGTGCGGCGGCGTCGCCGTACAGCTCGGTCGCCTGCCGGGCGCGCATCTCCTCCAGCTCGGGCGGGAGCGCGCTCGCCTCCGCCGCCGGGCCAGCCCCCGGGGCGGAACCGGGGCCGGTGCCGCCGCGGGCGGTGACGCCGCCCTCCGGCCAGGCGACATCGATCCGCCAGGGGCCCTCCGGCAGCCAGGGGAGCCGGAACCCGCCGGGCAGGTCGACGGTGACGGCGGCCCCCGGCGCGGTCACCTCGACCCGCTCCACCTCGCCCCCGGGCGCGGCGCCCGCGGTGGGGGCACCGGTCGCGAGCAGGCCCAGGGCGGCCAGCGCGACCACACCCGTCCGTGTCGGTCGACGTCCGGGCAGGGGTGAGCGCACAGGGGACTCCCTTCGGCGGCATGTCTGTTGTTCGGTTTGTACCGGCTCGCGGCGGTCCCGTGAATCCCCCGTGCGGTTGTCCTCGGAGTGCGCGCCGCGCACCGGCCCGGCGCCGCACGCCCCCCGGCGCGCCGGGCGAGGCGGCGACGCCGACCGGGCGCGGGGACCGGGCCGGCGAGCGAACAGGCATCGCACACCCCGGTGCCATACCGCGTATGCAACGGTCGTCATACTGGGTATGCTTTTCTCGGTCGAGGGGCTGGGGTGGCGCTGAGCTGCACAAACGCTCGGCCGTCAGGGTTCGGGGGGCGGGTGCTTCACCGGGGTTGGGTTGCGCTGTCGCTGACATACTGGGTATACATACTCGGTATGTCGATCAGGTACGGGCTGCTGGCGCTCCTGGAGCGCGGGCCGTCGCACGGGGCGCAACTGCGCCTGGACTTCGAGGCGCGGACCGGCGCCAGCTGGCCGCTCAACATCGGCCAGGTGTACACGACCCTTGCCCGCCTGGAACGGGACGGCCTCGTCGCCTCGGAGACCGCCGACGCCGGACGGCAGCGCTATGCCCTCACCGGCGAGGGGCACCGCGCGGTGGCCGAGTGGTTCGCCCGGCCGGTGGACCGCTCGCACCCCGCGCGGGACGAACTCGCCATCAAGATCGCGATGGCGGTCGCCACGCCGGACAGTGACGTCCGCGCGGTGATCAGCGTGCAGCGCCGCCACACCCTGCGCGTGCTGCAGGGGTACGCACGGCTCCAGGCGCGGGCGCTGGCCGCCGGCACCGTCGAACGCAAGGGGTTGGCCTGGCTGCTGGTGCTGGAGCAACTTGTCTTCCGCGCGGAAGCCGAGGTGCGCTGGCTGGAGCACTGCGAGCGCGTCCTCGACGACCTGCCGCAACCGGCCGACGGGCCGCCCCGCGCGGCCGACGGACCCGGCGCCGAGCCCCGGCCCAGCAGCTCCGGCGCCGCCCGTGCGGGCGGCGGCGCCGGAACGGGACACCGCCCGCACCCGGTACGGCGGCCCGCGAGGCCCGGCCGCGCCCCGCACCACCGCTGCACCGCGGCGACGCACCACCACGGCGACGCACCGCCGCACCGGGCTGCCCCACCACGGCGACCGCCGCGCAGCCCCGCAGGACCGCACCACCGCGGCGCCCCGACGCCGCCTCCCAGCCACGCAGGACCGCCCGAGAGGGGACGAGAGCATGAGCAGTGCCGCTGACGAACAGGGGAAGCACGGCGTGACACCCGCACACCGGCCGGAGGGCGCGTCGCGTCCGGTGCTGGAGTTGCGGGCGGTGTCGCGGGTCCACGGCAGCGGGATCGCCTCCGTGCACGCGCTGCGGTCGATGAACCTGGCGGTGATGCCGGGTGAGCTGGTGGCGGTGATGGGGCCGTCGGGGTCGGGGAAGTCGACGCTGCTGACGATCGCCGGGGGCCTGGACGTGCCGTCCTCGGGTGAGGTGCTGATCGAGGGGACCGCCCTGGGCGGTCTCTCGCGGGCGGGCCAGGCCAAGCTGCGGCGTTCCAGCGTGGGGTACGTCTTCCAGGACTACAACCTGATCCCGGCGCTGACGGCGGCGGAGAACATCGCGCTCCCCCGGGAGCTGGACGGCGTCTCGGTCCGCACCGCGCGGACCGAGGCCCGCGCCGCGCTGGCGGAGATCGGGCTGACCGAGGTCGCGGACCGGTTCCCGGACGAGATGTCCGGCGGTCAGCAGCAGCGGGTGGCGATCGCGCGGGCCCTGGTGGGGGACCGGCGGCTGGTGCTGGCCGACGAGCCGACCGGTGCGCTGGACTCCACCACGGGCGAGGCCGTCCTCGGCCTGCTGCGGCGCCGCTGCGACGGCGGCGCGGCCGCGGTAATGGTGACCCACGAGCCGCGGTTCGCCGCCTGGGCGGACCGGGTGGTCTTCCTCCGCGACGGCTCCGTCGTCGACGAGTCGTCGTCCCCCGCCGCCGAGTCGCTGCTCGACGGGGGAGGCGCCTGATGGAATTCCTGAACACCTGGCGGCTGGCGCTGCGCATCGCGCGGCGTGACGCGCTGCGGGCCAAGGGCCGCAGCATCCTGGTGATCGCGATGATCGCGCTGCCGATCATCGGCGTCACCGCCATCGACATCAGCTTCCGCAGCTCCCAGCTCACCACCGAGGAGCAGATCGACCGGGCCATGGGCGCCGCGGACGCCCATATGTTCCCGGGCGCCCCCGTCCCGCTGCTGCAGGACCCCGAGGACCCGACGCAGTGGACCACGGCCGACGAAGCCGACGGCGAGACCGCCGAGAGCGGGACGGACGCCGACCCCGAGGCCGAGCAGCCGAACGATGAGCAGGCGGCGCGTGACATCGCCGCGCTCTTCCCCGGCGCCGAGCTCGTTGTGGAGCACGGCTGGTACGGCGCCGAGGTGACCACCGCCGGCGGCCTGGCCGCGATCCACCTGCGCGAGTGGGACCTCGACGACCCGCTGACCGGCGGGAGCGCCACCCTCCGCGAGGGGCGCGCCCCCCGGGAGCAGCACGAGGCCGCCGCCACCACCGCGTTCCTGGAGGTCGCCGGCCTCGCCGTGGGCGACACCGTCGCCGTCCGCGGCTTCGACGGCGAGTTCACCCTCACCGGCTCCTACGAGCTGCCCGGCGACCTCGACACCGAGCAGCTGACCGTGCTGCCGGGCACCGGGGTGGTCGACACCCTCGCCGCCGAACCCGGCGCCGAGGAGTACCTCTCCTACGCCCGGTACTTCGTCACCTCGGACACCCCGGTGGACTGGGACGCGGTCCAGAAGGCCAACGAGCGGGGCTGGATTGTCGACTCCCGGGCCGTCCGCCTCGACCCGCCGCCGCGCGACGAGGTGCCCTACTTCGCCGCGGGCCACGGCTGGTCCGGCGGTGGGGGCAGCGCGCCCCTCGGTGTCGTGCTGGTGCTGGCGCTGGTGATCCTGGAGATCTGCCTGCTGGCCGGGCCGGCGTTCGCCGTCGGCGCGCGGCGCTCGCGCCGGATGCTGGGGCTGATGGGTGCCAACGGCGCCGACCGCCGCCACGTGCGCGCCGTGATGCTGGCCGGCGGTGCACTGCTCGGTCTCGCCGCGGCCGTGATCGGTCTCCTCCTGGGCTTCGCCGCCGCGTTGCTGGCGTGGAACTGGCTGGAGGAGTCGGCGGGCAGCCGGTTCGGCGACCTCACCGTCAACCCGCTGGAACTGCTCGCCATCTGCGCGCTCGGCGTCGGCACCGGCTTGCTGGCCGCGCTGCTGCCGGCGCTCGCCGCCTCCCGCTCGCCGATCCTGGAATCCCTCACCGGTCGTCGGGGTGTGCGCCGGACCGGGCGTGAACTCCCGATAGCTGGGGGCCTGTTCTTCGTCCTCGGAACGGCCGTCGCCGTGCTCGGCGCGCTCTTCGTCAGCAACGCCATGGTGGTGGTGGCCGGTGTCGTCGTGGCGCAGCTCGGTCTGGTCGCCACCACCCCGGTGCTGGTCGGCCTGTTCGGCCGCGTCGGCCGGTTCCTGCCGCTCTCCGGGCGGCTGGCGGTCCGCGACGCCGTCCGCAACCGGTCCCGCACGGCCCCCGCCGTCGCCGCGGTCCTCGCCGCGGTCTCCGGCGCCGTCGCCGTCGCCACCGTCGTGGCGAGCACCAACGCGGAGAACGCCGCCGCCTACCGGGCGACCGTCCCCTCCGGCGGGGTCGTGATCTCCTCCGACCGGCCGGGCGACCTGCCCGCCGCGACGGAGTCCGCCCTGCGGACCCTGCCCGTCACCGAACTGGCCACCATCGGACGGCTCGCCGACACCGGGGAACTCTGCCACCTGCTGAACGCACCGGCGGAGTGCGCCGAGCCGGTGGTGCAGCTGCCCGCGGCCGCCGTCTGCGACCGGGAAGCGTTCGAAACCGGTTTCGACGCGGCGCGCGCGGAGGACCCCGAGCTGACCGTGGCGGAGTACGACCCCGCATGCGTGGAGGACTGGTGGGTCAAGACGCCCACCTGGAGCCCCGTCAGCGTCGCCGGCCCCGAGCTGCTGCGCGTCATGGAGATCGACGATCCCGACGCCGCCGCCGCACTGGAGCGCGACGAGGCGGTCGTGTACGACGAGCGGCAGGTCCACGAGGACGGCACGCTCCGGCTCGCCCCGCTCACCCGTGAGGAGCAGGACCGGGAGCAGGAGCCGCGGCCGGAGGACGTGGCCGCCCTGCCGGCCACGGTCGGCAAGGAGGCCGACTACGGCGCCCGCCCCGGCGAGGTGCTGGTCACCGCCGCCTGGGCGGAGGCCAACGGCTACCGGGTCGTCGACGAGGCCGTCGTGGTGGCCACCGACCGTGACCCCACCGATGCCGAGGTCCAGGCGTTGCGGGAGGCACTGTCCTCGGGCGACGGCTCGCCCGGCTCCGGGTCGACCGCGCTCACGCTCCACGTCGAGGAGGGTCACACCTCCGACAGCCAGCTGGTGCTGCTCATCCTCGGTCTGTTCGCCACCGTGGTGACGCTCGGCGCGGCCGGTATCGCCACCGGTCTGGCGCAGGCCGACTCCGAGGCCGACCTCGCGACGCTCTCCGCGGTCGGCGCACCGCCCCGGGTCCGGCGGACGCTCTCCGGCCTGCAGTGCGGGGTGATCGCCCTGATGGGCGTGGTGCTCGGCTCGCTGGCCGGGCTGGTGCCGGGAGCGGCGATCCGGCTGGCCGGCCACCAGGAGATGCACGAGCTCTGGCGCACCGACTGGTACGGCGGTCCGGAGACCGAGCCGCAGCTGTTCCTGGAGATCCCCTGGGGGACCATCCTTCAGCTGGTCTTCGTCGTGCCGCTGCTCGCGGCGGTCGTTGCGGCGCTGATGACCCGCTCCACCCCGGCGGTGAACCGCCGGGAGCAGTAACGGCCCGAGCCGGCGCCGCCCTCGCGGGTGGCGGCGCCGGCGGGGGATACCACCCGCACCGCACGTGCCGCCCCGCGGCACGGCTACACGACGGCAACGCAGCACGGCGACAGCGCCACAGGGCAGCAGCGCACCATCCGGAGGGGACAGCAGTATGAGCAGCGACGAGAAGCAGGAGAACGGCGCCGGGAGACCGGCGGCCGCACCCACCGGCGAGGCCACACCGGCCGCAGCGGACACCGCTGACGCGTCGCGTCCGGTGCTGGAGTTGCGGGCGGTGTCGCGGGTCCACGGCAGCGGGATCGCCTCCGTGCACGCGCTGCGGTCGATGAACCTGGCGGTGATGCCGGGTGAGCTGGTGGCAGTGATGGGGCCGTCGGGGTCGGGGAAGTCGACGCTGCTGACCATCGCGGGCGGCCTGGACGTGCCGTCCTCGGGTGAGGTGCTGATCGAGGGGACCGCCCTGGGCGGTCTCTCGCGGGCGGGCCAGGCCAAGCTGCGGCGCTCCAGCGTGGGGTACGTCTTCCAGGACTACAACCTGATCCCGGCGCTGACGGCGGCGGAGAACATCGCGCTCCCCCGGGAGCTGGACGGCGTCTCGGTCCGCACCGCGCGGACCGAGGCCCGCGCCGCGCTGGCGGAGATCGGGCTGACCGAGGTCGCGGACCGGTTCCCGGACGAGATGTCCGGCGGTCAGCAGCAGCGGGTGGCGATCGCGCGGGCCCTGGTGGGGGACCGGCGGCTGGTGCTGGCGGACGAGCCGACCGGTGCGCTGGACTCGGCGACCGGTGAGGCGGTCCTCGGGCTGCTGCGGCGCCGCTGCGACGCGGGCGCGGCCGCGGTGATGGTGACCCACGAGCCGCGGTTTGCCGCCTGGGCGGACCGGGTGGTCTTCCTCCGCGACGGCTCCGTCGTCGACGAGTCGTCGTCCCCCGCGCCCGAGTCGCTGCTCGACGGCGAGGGCGTGTGATGGGCCTGCTGCGCACCTGGCGGCTGGCGCTGCGCATCGCGCGGCGTGACGCGCTGCGGGCCAAGGGCCGCAGCATCCTGGTGATCGCGATGATCGCCCTGCCGATCATCGGCGTCACCGCCATCGACATCAGCTTCCGCAGCTCCCAGCTCACCACCGAGGAGCGGACCGACCGGGCCATGGGGGCGGCCGCCGCGTCACTGCGGCTCGCCGGGGTGCCCGTCCACCAGGACCCCGAGAACTCCCAGCGCTACCAGCTCGTCGACGAGGACGCCGTCGACGAGTACTACGACTCCGCTGCCGACCCGCTCGGCGAGGAGGCCGCGCGTGGGGCCGCCGCGATCACCCCTTCCGGGGCCGAACTGATCGTGGAGGGCCATTGGTACGGGGCGGAGGTCACCACCGCGACCGGGATCACCGAGGTGGAGATCCGGGAGGCGGACCTCGCCCACCCCGTCGCCGGCGGGAAGACCACCCTGCTGGAGGGCCGGGCGCCGCGTGACGCGAACGAGGTCGCGGCCAGCAGCGCCTTCCTGAAGACCGCCGGCCTCTCCGTCGGGGACACGCTGAGCTTCGCCGCCTCGGACGGCGGGTTCACCGTCACCGGCTCCTACGAACTGCCCTCCAGCCTGTACACCGAGCAGGTCACCGTGCTCCCCGACGCCGGCCTGATCGCGGAGGTCGCGGCCGAGCCGGACGCGGAGCCGGAGCGGTACTCGGCCGACTACCTGGTGCACTCGGACGCGCCGTTCACCTGGGAGATGGTGCTGGCCGCCAACGAGCAGGGCTGGCTGGTCGACTCCCGCGCGGTGCGGTCGGACCCGCCGCCGCGCGACCAGGTCCCCTACGACGACGGCTCCTGGGCGAGTCCCGACGACGGCATGGGCGTCGTCATGATCACCGTGCTGGCGCTGGTGATCCTGGAGATCTGCCTGCTGGCCGGGCCGGCGTTCGCCGTCGGCGCGCGGCGCTCCCGCCGGATGCTGGGGCTGATGGGCGCCAACGGCGCCGACCGCCGCCACGTGCGCGCGGTGATGCTGTCCAGCGGGATCGTGCTGGGTCTCGCCGCCGCGGTGGTGGGCATCGTGCTCGGCCTGGTGGCCATGCTGCTGGCGCAGGAGTGGCTGGAGACGAGCGCCGGGGAGCGGTTCGGCGCCCTGACGATCAAGCCCGTCGAACTGCTCGCGATCTGCGTGCTCGGCGTCGGGACCGGGCTGCTGGCGGCGCTGCTTCCCGCGATCACCGCCTCCCGCGCGCCGATCCTGGAGTCGCTGACCGGGCGACGCGGGGTCCGCCGGGTCAGCCGGGTGCTGCCGGTCGTGGGAGCGGTACTGTTCGTCCTCGGTGCCGCGTGCGCCCTGGCCGGTGCCCTCACTGTCAACGATTCGTTCCTGGTCGCAGGCGGAGTGATCGTCGCGCAGCTCGGCCTGGTCGCGACGACCCCGGCTCTGGTCGGGGTCTTCGGCCGCGTCGGCGGGTTCCTGCCGCTGTCGGGGCGGCTCGCGCTGCGCGACGCGGTCCGCAACCGCGCCCGTACCGCACCGGCGGTGGCGGCGGTGCTCGCCGCGGTCTCCGGGGCGGTCGCCGTCGCCACCGTGGTCGCCTCCACCGACCTCCAGCAGGAGACGACCTACGACCCGACGGCCCCCATGGGCGTCGTGGTCATCCACTCCGCCACGGCGGGAAGCCTGCCCGCCGCCCGGGAGGCGGCCCTGCGCGAGCTGCCGGTCTCCGAACGGGCCGAGGTCGGCCGGGTCGTCCCCGGCGAGCAGGTCTGCGACCTCTGGCAGGTGTCGGAGGCCTGCCCCGAGCTGGTGGTGCAGCTGCCGGAAGCCGCGGTCTGCGACTGGGACACTTACTACGAGCGGCTCATGGCGGCCCGGGAGGAGAATCCCGACCTCACGATCCAGTCGTTCGAACCCGCCTGCTACTCGGACTTCTCCCCGACGCCCCTGTGGCTGCCGATCGCCGTCGCCGGACCCGAGTACCTCGACGTCCTCGCCGCCGACGACCCGGACGCCGCCGCGGCGCTGGAGCGCGGGGAGGCCGTCGTCTACGACGAGCTGACGATCCACGGGGACGGCACGGTGCGGTTCGACCTCGTCGCCTCCGACCACGTGGACGCGGAGCACGAGGAGGCCCTGGCGCTGCCCGCGACGCTCGGCTCGCCGTCCCCGTACGGCGGTCGGCCCGGGGAGGTCCTGATCTCCGCCGCGGCGGTGGAGGCGGCCGGCTACCAGGTGGCCGACCACGCGCTGGTGCTCGCCACCGAACGGCAGCCCGCGGACGCCGAGATGCAGGCGCTCAGGGCGGCGCTGGACGTGCTCCCCGGTGACATCTACGTCTACGTCGAGGAGGGGCACACCTCCGACGCCGAGATCGTGCTGCTCGTCCTCGGCCTCTTCGCCATGGTGGTGACCCTGGGCGCGGCCGGGATCGCCACGGGTCTGGCGCAGGCCGACTCCGAGGCGGACCTCGCCACCCTGTCGGCGGTCGGCGCCCCGCCGCGCGTGCGGCGGACGCTCTCCGGACTGCAGTGCGGGGTGATCGCCCTGATGGGCGTGATCCTCGGGGCGCTCTCCGGGGTGGTGCCCGGTACGGCGATCGTCCTCTCCGAGTTCCGGACCGAGCACGAGCACTGGCAGAACAGCCTCGACCGGACCCCGGAGACCGAGCCGCAGCTCTTCCTGGAGCTGCCCTGGGAGACCATCCTCCAGCTGGTGGTGGTCGTGCCGCTCGTCGCCGCGGTGGTGGCGGCGCTGATGACCCGCTCCACTCCGGGGGTGGCGCGCCGGGGCGAGTGACCCCGGCGACGGCTCCGTGCCCGGCCGCCCCTGCGGCCGGGCACGGTGAGGGAAAGGGCGCGGCCCGGCTCCGGTGGGGGGAGTCGGGCCGCGCCCTCCGCATGTCCTGGGCGCCCCGCGCGCGGGGCGTTCGCTCAGAACCGGGTGCGGTGGAAGTCGATGTAGGAGCGGGAGGCGGTCGGGCCGCGCTGCCCCTGGTAGCGGGAGCCGCCGGCGCCGGAGCCGTAGGGGTTCTCGGCGGGGGAGGTCAGCCGGAACATGCAGAGCTGGCCGATCTTCATCCCCGGCCAGAGCTTGATCGGCAGGGTGGCGACGTTGGACAGCTCCAGCGTGACGTGGCCGGAGAAGCCCGGGTCGATGAAGCCCGCGGTGGAGTGGGTGAGCAGGCCCAGCCGCCCCAGCGAGCTCTTCCCCTCCAG
The DNA here is from genome assembly GCF_012033735.1 of Streptomyces lonarensis. Classification (GTDB taxonomy): domain Bacteria; phylum Actinomycetota; class Actinomycetes; order Streptomycetales; family Streptomycetaceae; genus Streptomyces; species Streptomyces lonarensis. The sequence continues at coordinate 13,371 of NZ_JAAVJD010000077.1, forward strand.
CCGGGAGGCGATGTCGTCGGGCAGCGAGATGACCTCGTACGTCGAGGCGAGCACGAACTCCCCGGGGTGGAGGATGAACGGCTCCTCGCCCTCCGGCTCGATCACGCGGGTCAGGTCGGGCTGCTCGACCGCGGGGTCGATGTGCGGGTAGCGGTGGTTCTCGAAGACCCGGAAGTACCGGTCGAGTCGCACGTCGATACTGGACGGCTGCACCATCGCCGGGTCGAACGGGTCGATCCGCACGCGCCCGGCGTCGATCTCGGTCCGGATGTCCTTGTCTGAGAGAAGCACGCCCCGCAGGTTACCCGCCCCGCGGCGGGCGGCCTGCGGGGCGTCCGCTCAGAAGGTGCCCAGCTTGACCAGCATCAGCAGCGCCAGCAGCTGGATGGCGCAGGCCGGAAGCGCACGCTGCCAGGGGAGTTCGTGCGACCGCATCACCATCATGGTGAGCAGCACGCCCGCGTACAGCCAGGTGACCCAGCCCACGATCTGCACCACCGTCGCCGCGCCGCCGAGGAAGATGGCGAGCAGCAGTCGGGGCACGTCGGTCAGCGACATGATCAGCATCGCGAGGCCCACGGTCGGCGCCCAGTGGCCGTTGCCGCCGAGCTGGCGGGCCAGCATGTGGGTGACGGTGGAGAGCAGCAGCGCGCCGCAGACCATCGCCACACCGGTGATCAGCAGGTACGGCACCACGCTGGAGGCGGTGGTGTCCAGCATGGTCTGCCGGGCGTCGTCGAGGCCGAAGACGGCGACCAGGCCGTACAGGAAGCTGACGATCAGCGCCGGTGCCCACATCGGGTAGTCCCGCATGCGCCAGAGCGTGGGAACGGGACGCAGCACCAGGCCCTTCAGCAGCTCCTTCCACGGCAGCCGGGGGCCGTACGCCTCGGGGTGGGGCGGAGGGCCCTCGCCCGGGCCCTGCGGGCCGCCGGGGGAGTCGGCGCCGTACGTGGTGCCCTCGTTCCAGCCGCCGGGGCCGCCCGGACCGGGGCCGTGGTGGCCGGGGCCGCCGGGCCCGTACTGGCCGGGTCCGTGGTGGCCCGGCCCGGGGTGGCCGCCGTACGGGTCGTGCCCGCCCCGGGCGCCGGGGTCCTGCGGCCCGTGGCCCATGACGGGCATGGGCGTCGTCTCCCGGTAGTGCTGCCCGGCCGGGGGGCCGTCGAACTGCGGCCGTGGCTGTCCGCCCGGCGTGGTGTCACCGCGTCGGCCGTTGCGTTTGTTCCTGAATCCACCCACGCATACGAACGTACCCCCTGCGGGGAGTTGCGCGCGCCGCGGTCACCCTGACGCAGCCCCGATCCGGCCGCCCGCGATCCCCTACGGACCGTCCGCGTCGCCGGTCCGCCGTGTCCGGCAGGGGCGGACCGGCGACGCGGACGGACACGCCGCGGGCCCGGCACCGGTGGCTCGGGTTCGAGCGGCACCGGGCCGGGCCCGCGGGTGGAGCCACCGGGTCAGGAGGCGGGAGCCGGAGCCGGTTCCGGGGCGCCGGCCTCGCCGGCGGTCTCCCCGCCCTCGTCGGGGGTGCGCACCGAGTCCAGCAGCAGCTGGGCGACGTCCACCACCTCGATCGACTCCTTGGCCTGGCCGTCGTTCTTCTTGCCGTTGACCGAGTCGGTGAGCATCACCAGGCAGAACGGGCAGGCGGTGGAGACGATGTCGGGGTTGAGGGAGAGTGCCTCGTCGACGCGCTCGTTGTTGATGCGCTTGCCGATGCGCTCCTCCATCCACATCCGCGCGCCGCCGGCGCCGCAGCAGAAGCCGCGCTCCTTGTGGCGGTGCATCTCCTCGTTGCGCAGCCCCGGCACCTTGCCGATGATCTCGCGCGGCGGGGTGTAGACCTTGTTGTGCCGGCCGAGGTAGCAGGGGTCGTGGTAGGTGATGAGCCCCTCGACGGGAGTCACCGGGACCAGCCGCCCCTCGTCGATCAGGTGCTGCAGCAGCTGGGTGTGGTGGATGACCTCGTACTCGCCGCCGAGCTGCGGGTACTCGTTGGCGAGGGTGTTGAAGCAGTGCGGGCAGGTCGCCACGATCTTCTTCTTCGACCGCTCGACGGTCACCGCCGGCTCGTCGCCGTCGGCCGGGGTCTCCCCGAAGGCGGCGTTGAGCGACTCGACGTTCTGCTGACCGAGCTGCTGGTAGAGGAACTCGTTGCCGAGGCGGCGGGCGGAGTCACCGGTGCACGCCTCGTCGCCGCCCATGATCGCGAAGTTGACGCCCGCGATGTGGAGCAGCTCCGCGAAGGCCTTGGTGGTCTTGCGGGCGCGGTCCTCCAGGGCGCCGGCGCAGCCGACCCAGTAGAGGTAGTCGACCTCGGTGAGGTCCTCGACGGTCTTGCCGACCACCGGCACCTCGATGCCGGTCTCCTGCCGGAGTTCGGCGGTCCACTCCAGGCGCTTCTTCTTGGCCATGCCCCAGGGGTTGCCCTTGCGCTCCAGGTTCTTGAGCATCGTGCCCGCCTCCGAGGGGAACGCGGACTCGATCATCACCTGGTAGCGGCGCATGTCGACGATGTGGTCGACGTGCTCGATGTCGACCGGGCACTGCTCGACGCAGGCGCCGCAAGTGGTGCAGGACCACAGCACCTCGGGGTCGATGACGCCGCCGAGCTCGCCGGGGCTCGTGGCGGCCGGTCCGACCAGGGGGCGCTCGGCCTCGGCGAGGGCGGCGGCGGGGACGTCCCTCAGCTGCTCGGCGCTGGCGCGCTCGGTGCCCTCGGCGTCCTTGCCGCCGCCGGCGAGCAGGTAGGGCGCCTTGGCGTGGGCGTGGTCCCGCAGCGACATGATCAGCAGCTTGGGGGAGAGCGGCTTGCCGGTGTTCCAGGCGGGGCACTGCGACTGGCAGCGGCCGCACTCGGTGCAGGTGGAGAAGTCCAGCAGCCCCTTCCAGGAGAACTGCTCGACCTGGGAGACGCCGAACTCCGGCTCGCTGTCGTTGTCGTCGTCGAAGACGGTCTCGAAGTCGATCGGCTTGCCGCCGGAGGTCATCGGCTGCAGCTCGCCGAGGGCGGTGGAGCCGTCCGCGTCGCGCTTGAACCAGATGTTGGGGAAGGCGAGGAAGCGGTGCCAGGCGACGCCCATGTCGGTGTTGAGGGCGACGGTGATCGCCCAGACCATGGTGGTGCCCAGCTTGATCATGGCGACCAGGTAGACCAGGTTCTGCAGCGACGCCGCGCTGAGTCCGTCGAAGGCGGCGACCAGCGGGTAGGAGACGAAGTAGGCGGGCGTCCAGCCGTCGACGCCGTGCAGCGCGCCCTCCAGGCCGCGCAGCAGCAGGATGGCGGCGCCGATGGTGAGGATGACGTACTCGACGAAGTACGCCTGCCAGGCGGTGGAGCCGGTGAACCGGGACTTGCGGCCGGCGCGCGAGGGCAGGCTCAGCAGCCGGACGCCGATGAGGGTGAGGATGCCGACCGTGGTCATCAGCGCGATGAACTCGATGTACATCTCGTAGGGCGTGAACGTCCCGATGACCGGGAGCACCCAGTCGGCCCGGAAGAGCTGCCCGTAGGCCTGCACGATGGTCAGGCCGAGCGTCAGGAAGCCGATGGCGACGAACCAGTGGGCGACGCCGACGACGGCCCAGCGGTTCATCCGGGTGTGCCCGAGGAACTCCCGGGCAAGGGTCCAGGTGCGCTGCCCCGGTTCGTCGGTGCGGGTGCCCGCGGGGACGGGGCGGCCCAGGCGCAGGAAGCGGACGATCTGCGCGACGGCGCGGCTGAACAGTGCTACGGCGACCGCGGTGAGTACCAGCGAGACGACGATCGCGACGAGCTGCATGACGGCTCCTCGAACCTGCGGGCGGATGGTGGGCTGCTGCTACCCCGGCGGGCGGAGCCACCCAGTCTACTGAACGGTAACTTACCGGGGTTCGTCTGAGCGTATCGAGTACCGGGGGCGGGGTGCGGCAGCGGCGCCCGGTCGGGGTGGTCGCGACGGGCACCCGGGCGTGGTGTCGGTCGTTCCCGGGAGGGCCGGGCGGCGCGGCGGGCGGTGCTCCCGCGGGGCTGCCGTGGCGGCCGTGGCGGCTGGGGTGCGCGGGGGTGGCGGGGGTGGTCTCCGGTCGGGGTGAGCGTAAGGGCCGGATAAGAATTGAGCGGCTGCGACTCAAGTCATTTGATAGAGGGATTGACGACTGGGCTCGGCTGATGCACTCTTGAGTCGGATCTACTCAAGGTATGAGCTGGAGGAACCGAAATGGCACGTGCGGTCGGCATCGACCTGGGTACGACGAACTCCGTCGTCAGTGTTCTCGAAGGCGGTGAGCCCACCGTCATCACCAACGCCGAGGGCGCCAGGACCACGCCGTCCGTCGTCGCCTTCGCCAAGAACGGCGAGGTGCTCGTCGGCGAGGTGGCCAAGCGTCAGGCCGTCACCAACGTCGACCGCACCATCCGTTCGGTCAAGCGCCACATGGGGACCGACTGGAAGGTCAACCTCGACGGCAAGGACTTCAACCCGCAGCAGATGAGCGCCTTCATCCTGCAGAAGCTGAAGCGCGACGCGGAGTCCTACCTCGGCGAGAAGGTCGCCGACGCGGTCATCACCGTGCCGGCCTACTTCAACGACCACGAGCGCCAGGCCACCAAGGAGGCCGGTGAGATCGCGGGCCTCAATGTCCTGCGCATCGTCAACGAGCCCACCGCGGCCGCCCTCGCCTACGGCCTGGAGAAGGACGACCAGACCATCCTGGTCTTCGACCTCGGTGGCGGCACCTTCGACGTCTCGCTGCTGGAGATCGGCGACGGCGTCGTCGAGGTGAAGGCCACCAACGGCGACAATGCCCTCGGCGGCGACGACTGGGACCAGCGGGTCGTCGACCACCTGGTCAAGCAGTTCCAGAACGCCCACGGCGTGGACCTCGGCAAGGACAAGATGGCGCTCCAGCGCCTCCGCGAGGCCGCCGAGAAGGCGAAGATCGAGCTCTCCAGCTCGACCGAGACCTCCATCAACCTGCCCTACATCACCGCCTCGGCCGAGGGCCCGCTGCACCTCGACGAGAAGCTGACCCGGGCGCAGTTCCAGCAGCTCACCCAGGACCTCCTGGAGCGCTGCAAGACCCCGTTCCACAACGTCATCAAGGACGCGGGCGTCCAGCTCTCCGAGATCGACCACGTCGTCCTCGTCGGTGGCTCCACCCGCATGCCGGCCGTCGCCAACCTGGTCAAGGAGCTGACCGGCGGCAAGGAGGCCAACAAGGGCGTCAACCCGGACGAGGTCGTCGCCATCGGCGCCAGCCTCCAGGCCGGCGTCCTCAAGGGCGAGGTCAAGGACGTCCTGCTGCTCGACGTCACCCCGCTGTCCCTCGGTATCGAGACCAAGGGCGGCATCATGACCAAGCTCATCGAGCGGAACACGACGATCCCGACCAAGCGCTCGGAGATCTTCACCACCGCCGACGACAACCAGCCCTCGGTGCAGATCCAGGTCTACCAGGGCGAGCGCGAGATCGCGGCGTACAACAAGAAGCTCGGGATGTTCGAGCTGACCGGCCTGCCCCCGGCGCCCCGCGGCGTCCCGCAGATCGAGGTCACCTTCGACATCGACGCCAACGGCATCATGCACGTCTCCGCCAAGGACCTCGGTACCGGCAAGGAGCAGCGCATGACCGTCACCGGTGGCTCCGCGCTGCCGAAGGACGACATCGAGCGCATGATGCGCGACGCCGAGCAGTACGCCGACGAGGACGCCAAGCGCCGCGAGTCCGCCGAGACCCGCAACCAGGCCGAGCAGCTCGTCTACACCACGGAGAACTTCCTCAAGGAGAACGGCGAGAAGGTCTCCGACGAGCTGAAGACCGAGGTCGAGGGCGCGGTCGGCGAGCTCAAGGACGCGCTCAAGGGCGAGGACACCGCCGCCATCCGGACCTCCTCCGAGAAGGTCGCGGCCACCAGCCAGAAGCTCGGCCAGGCGATGTACGCCGACGCCCAGGCCTCCGGCGCCACCCCCGGCCCCGAGGGTCAGCAGACCACCGGTGACCAGCAGAACGCCGCCGACGACGACGTCGTCGACGCCGAGATCGTGGACGACGAGAAGCCGAAGGGCGGTGCGGCGTGACGAAGGAGCCCGAGGGCTTCGACGAGAAGCCCGAGGTCCCCGACGCGGACGCGACCACCACACCCCCGTCGGAGGCCGCGGCCCCCGAGGGGGAGCAGGAGAAGCAGGCCGACCGGGGCGCCGGTGACGACGCCCCGGAGGGGGACGACAAGGCCCTGATCGAGGCGGCGCTCACCGCCCAGCTCGACCAGACCCGTTCGGCGCTCAACGAGCGCACCCAGGACCTCCAGCGGCTCCAGGCGGAGTTCCAGAACTACCGCCGCCGGGTCGACCGCGACCGCGTCCAGGTCAAGGAGGTGGCCGTCGCCAACCTGCTGACCGAGCTGCTTCCGGTGCTGGACGACATCGGCCGCGCCCGTGACCACGGGGAGCTGGTCGGCGGCTTCAAGCAGGTCGCCGAGTCGCTGGAGACGGTCGCCGCGAAGATGGGCCTCGCGCAGTTCGGCGAGGAGGGCGAGCCCTTCGACCCGACCGTCCACGAGGCGCTGATGCACAGCTACTCGCCGGAGGTCACCGAGACCACCTGCGTGCAGATCCTGCAGCCCGGGTACCGCATCGGTGAACGCACCATCCGCCCCGCGCGGGTGGGGGTCGCGGAACCGCAGCCGGGCGCCCCGGCCAAGGATTCCGCAGGCGACGCCGCCGACGGTGCCGAGCCGGAGGGCTCCGACGCCTCCGGTGACGCCCCGGCCGCCGGTGATGCGCAGAAGGAGAACGGTGGCTCCGAGGACGGCTGACGCCGTGCCGGAACCCGCCGTGCCCCCGGTCGGCCCCTTCCAGGGGGCCGGCCGGGGGCACGGCTCGGACGTGTGGAAGGAGGGACGCGCCGGGTGAGCACGAAGGACTTCATCGAGAAGGACTACTACAAGGCCCTCGGCGTCCCCAGGGACGCCACCGAGGCGGAGATCAAGAAGGCGTACCGGAAGCTGGCCCGGGAGTTCCACCCCGACGCCAACAAGGGCGACGCCAAGGCCGAGGAGCGCTTCAAGGACGTCTCCGAGGCCTACGACGTCCTCGGGGACGCCAAGCGCCGCAAGGAGTACGACGAGGCGCGGGCGCTCTTCGGCGGCAACGGGGGCTTCCGCCCCGGGCCGGGCGCCGGGGGCGGCGGGCAGTTCAACTTCGACCTCGGTGACCTCTTCGGCGGCGCCGGCGGCGCACCCGGCCCCGGCGGCACCACCGGGACGCAGCAGCCCGGCGGGTTCGGCGGCGGTATCGGCGACGTCTTCGGCGGCATCTTCAACCGCGGCGGCACCGGACCCCGGACCCAGCCGCGCCGCGGCCAGGACATCGAGTCGGAGGTCACCCTCAGCTTCACCGAGGCCGTGGACGGCGCGACCGTGCCGCTGCGGATGTCCTCCAGCGCCGCCTGCAAGTCCTGCCGCGGTACCGGCGACAAGAACGGCACCCCGCGGGTCTGCCCGACCTGCGTCGGCACCGGCCAGGTCAGCCGCGGCGGTGGCGGCGGGTTCTCCCTCACCGACCCGTGCGTGGACTGCAAGGGCCGCGGCCTCATCGCCGACGACCCCTGCGCCGTCTGCCGCGGCTCCGGCCGCGCCACCAGCTCCCGCACCATGCAGGTGCGCATCCCCGCCGGGGTCTCCGACGGGCAGCGCATCCGGTTGCGGGGCAAGGGCGCGCCGGGTGAGCGCGGCGGGCCGGCCGGCGACCTGTACGTCGTGGTCCACGTCGACGGCCACCCGGTCTTCGGGCGGCGCGGCGACAACCTGACCGTCACCGTGCCGGTCACCTTCCCCGAGGCGGCGCTCGGCGGCGACGTCAAGGTCCCGACCCTCGGCGGTCCGCCCGTGACGCTGAAGCTCCCGCCGGGCACCCCCAGCGGGCGCACCATGCGTGCCCGCGGCAAGGGCGCCACCCGCAAGGACGGCACCCGCGGCGATCTGCTGGTGACCATCGAGGTGGCAGTGCCGCGCGACATGGGTACGGAAGCCAGGAAGGCACTGGAGGAGTACCGGCAGGCGACCCAGGGCGAGGACCCGCGGGGAGCGCTGTTCGAGGCCGCGAAGGGAGACTGACGTGGACGGCCTGGGCGGACCCAACCGGAACCCGTACGAACTCACCGACGAGACACCGGTCTACGTGATCTCGGTGGCGGCCCAGCTCTCCGGGCTGCACCCGCAGACGCTCCGGCAGTACGACCGACTGGGACTGGTCTCCCCGGACCGCACCGCGGGCCGGGGCAGGCGCTACTCCGCGCGCGACATCACGCTGCTGCGCGTCGTGCAGCGGCTGTCGCAGGAGGAGGGCATCAACCTCGCCGGCATCAAGCGGATCATCGAACTGGAGAACCAGGTGGCCGCGTTGCAGGCGCGCGTCGCCGAGCTCCAGCAGTCGGTGGACGGGGCGGCCGTGGCGATGCGCCAGCGGGAGCAGCAGGTGCACGCCTCCTACCGGCGCGACCTGGTGCCCTACCAGGACGTGCGGCAGTCCTCCGCGCTGGTGGTGTGGCGCCCCGACCGGCGTCGCCGCTGACGGAACCGCACCGCGCACCGCACACCGCGCACCGAACGACGGGCCCCGGCCCGCCGGACCACCGCCCCTCGGGGCGGCCCCGGCGGGCC
>NZ_JAAVJD010000078.1 GCF_012033735.1 Streptomyces lonarensis
GCGCGGTGCCGCCCGGCCCGGTGGGGGCGCCGGCGGAGGCGCCGCCGGCGAGGGTGCCGTCGGTCTCCCAGGCGCGCAGCACCCCCCGCACCCGCTCGGCGACCGCGGCCGCCGAGAGCCGTCCCTCGTGGCGGAAGACGCGCGCCAGACGGCGGCCGTCCCCAAGTTCGACCTCCGCCTCCAACCGGGCGCACACCACCCCGGCGGCGGTCAGCCGCTGGTGCAGCCGGTCGGCGGCGGCCTTGGCGGCGAACACCACCGGCTCCAGCAGGGAGGTCGCCGGTTCGAAGACGTGGCTGACGGAGTGGTCGGCCGTCCCGGTGCGGGAGGAGACAGGGCGGGCCTCCAGCCCTCGGGCGGTGCGGTGGGCGGCGACGCCCTCGGCACCGAAGCGGGCGGCGACCCGGTCGGCGGGCAGGGCGGCGAACGCGCCCAGTGTGGTGACCCCCAGCCGGTGGAGCAGTTCGGTGAGGCGGGGTCGGCCCAGCACCCCCACCGGGTAGGGGGCGAGGAAGGCGGCGCTCTCCCCGGGCGGCACCAGGGCGCCGCTCCGGGCGGCGAGCGCGGCGGCGAAGACGGTGTCGCCGGCGCCGGCACGTGCGGGGTGGCCCAGCTCGCGCAGGACGGCGGTGACCCGCTCCACGAGCTGCGGTTCGCCGCCCCAGTAGCGGGCCGGCCCCCGGGCGGGGGCGGCGAGCAGCCCGGGGCGGACCACCTCCAGGCGGGGCATGACCGCCTCCTCCAGCGTCCGCACCAGCGGCTCGAAGCCGCGGATCTCCTCCTCGACGTCCCGCTCGACCGCGCGCAGCTCCGGGCAGCGGGCGCGGGCGGGGCGCAGCCGCATGCCGCGGCGGACGCCCGCGGCGCGGGCCGCCGGCGAGCAGGCGAGGACCAGCCCGCCGGCCATCACCGCCAGCGGGACGTCCGGGGCGGGGCCGGCCACCCGGACCGGCCAGTCGGGGACCCAGACGCAGAGCACCCGGTCCATCGTTCTCACCCCACCGCCCGCAGCGGCGCGGCGGGAGCGGGACGGGGGCCGGCCGGGCGGGGGCCGGCCGGCGCAGCGGGGGCGGTGGCGGGGGTACCGGTGGCGGGGGCGATACCGGTGGGGACCACGGCGGGGGCGGCGAGGGAGACGGTTCCGTCGGGGCCGGGCAGCCACAGCTCGGCGTGGCGGGGGCGGTCGGCGGCGCCGCGGCCCGCGACGGCGACCTTCACCCGCCGGCCGCGCAGCAGCCCCTCGCCGTCGCCGACGCCCTCCCAGGCGGCGGCGGTCACCCGCAGCCGGAGCTGGGCGCCTTCCCAGCGGTCGGCCGCCAGCAGGACGGAGCCGGACCGGCGCAGCAGCGCGGCGATCCGCCGCCCCACCCGGTCGGGGACGGGCGGCAGCGGGCCGGTGAGCACCACGGGGACGGCTTCCAGGACGGCGGTCAGCACCTGCGGCCAGCGGCGGCCGGGGTCGTCGACCCAGAGCCCGGCGTCGAGGTCGAGCCCGGCGTCGCAGGCGGCGAGCGCGCCGAGGAAGGGCAGCCCGACGGCGGCCCAGCCGACGGGCCCGGTGCGGCCGGCGGCCCTGCCGTTGGCGACCGCGTCGGCGGCCAGCGCCAGCAGCAGCGGTATGTCACCGCCCGCGCTGGCGGTCGTGCCGGGGCGCAGTCGCCCCCCGGGCAGCAGTGCTCCCAGCGCCGACGCGGGGGCCTCGCCCTCACGTGCGGCGGCCGTCTCGGGGGATGCCGGTACTGTCCACACCCTTCGAATTTCGAGCATGTGTTCGAAAAGCGCAAGTGAAGCCCTGTCAGGTCACCGAAGGGGTGAAACCGGACACCGAACGTCACCCACCTGCGGTGATCCGACCCCGCCCGCACGGCCCCCGGCCACCCCTGCGGCGGCGGGCTGTCCGCCGTCCGGCGGCACCGGCGGGCCGCTGTCGGCGGTCCGTGGCAGTCTCCGTTCCGGAGCCCCGGGGCGGCCCGGGCCCGAGCGCGGAGGAGCCCCCATGCGGATCGTCGTGAGTCAGTTCGTCAGCCTGGACGGCGTGGTCCAGGCACCGGGCGGCGCGGAGGAGGACACCGACGGGGGGTTCGCCCACGGCGGCTGGTCGCACGCGTACTTCGACCCCGAGATGGTGGGCGGGTTCGTGGACCGGGCCATGAAGGACACCGAGGCGCTGCTGTTCGGCCGCCGCACCTGGCGGACGATGGCCGCCGCCTGGCCGGAGCGGGCGGGCGACCCGTTCGCCGACCGGATGAACGAGCTCCCGAAGTACGTCGTCACCCGGAGCCTCCGGGAGGAGGAGCTCACCTGGGGGAACACCGTCCGCATCCCCGGGGGCGAGGTCCTGGAGCGGGTGCGCGAGCTGCGCGAGCGGCCGGGCGGCGACGTCCAGGTGATGGGGAGCCCCACCCTGGCCCGCACCCTGATCACCCACGGTCTCTTCGACGAGCTGCGGTTGATGCTGATGCCGGTGCTGCTGGGCGGCGGCAAGAAGCTGTTCCCCGAGGACGGCGCGCACCACCCCCTCACCCTGGTCTCCGCCGCGACCAACCCGGCCGGCACCCAGCTCCTCGTCTACCAGCCCGCCGACGCCGCCTGAGCCGCCCGGCTCCCGCGGTGGCTCCGCGCCCCGGACCCGCCGGCCGGCTCGTCGGCGGGGCCGGGGTCGTCAGCGGGAGTGCCGGTGCCCGGTGGGATGTCGGTGCCCGGTGGAATCATCGCGCCCCATGACGACTCCCTGACTCCTCACCGACATCGAACAGGCTGTGCGGGACAGCTGGTGCGCCGAGACCTGCACCCCCACCCACCGGCCGCACTGGGGGCCGGACAACCCCGCCCGCGACCACTGCGGGGTGACCGCCCTCGTCCTCAACGACCTGCTGGGCGGCGTCCTCATGCGCGGTGAGGTCCACGTCGCCGGTGTCCGTGTCGACCACCACTGGTGGAACCGTCTCGGCGCCGGGGTGGAGATCGACCTCACCCGCGAGCAGTTCGGACCGGAGGAGACCGTGGTGGGCGGCACACCGGTGGTCCGCCCACCGGAGATCCGGTGGCTGAGGGCTGAGTATGAACTACTGCGCGACCGCGTGCTGGAGCGGCTGGCGGCCGACCCCGCTCCGGCCCCGTCGGCCCCCACCGCAGGCCGCTGACCACGGCACCCCGCGCCCCCTGCCGCGGGGTGCCGATAAGGCATGATCGGGAGTATGGGGATCGTCGCCGGTCTGGACAGTTCGTCCGACTACACCAGCATCGTCGTGTGTGACTCCGATACCGGTGAGGTGCTGCGGCAGGCCCACGCGCCGCATCCGGAGGGCGAGTCGTCACCCGGCGGCTGGCTGCTCTCCCTCGGTGACGCGGCGGGCGGCGGCGTCCTGGAGGACGTCACCGCGATCGGGGTGACCGCCCAGCAGCGCGGCACGGTCGCCGTCGACGCCGCGGGGCACCCCGTGCGCCCGGCGACCGACGCGCGCCACGGCGGCCACTCCGCCGCCGTCAGCCTGATCGACGAGTTCGGCGGGCGCGGCGCCTGGATCGAGGCCGTCGGCGCCGTCCCCCGCCCCTCGCACGCCGTCAGTCACCTGCGCTGGCTGGCCCGTTCGGAACCGGCGACCGCCGCGCGGGTGACGGGTGTCCTGGCGCCGCAGGACTGGCTGGTGTGGCAACTCCTGGGCCGGCCGGAGCGGTTCACCACCGACCGCGGCGGCGCCTCGGGGACCGGCTTCTGGTCGCCGCACCGCGACGCCTGGCGGCGGGACCTGGTCGAACTGGCCCTGGGCCAGGAGGTCGCACTGCCCGACGTCCTCGGCCCGGCCGACACGGCGGGGCGCACCCCCGAGGGGCTGCTGATCTCCGCCGGCACCGGCGAGACGATGGCCGCCGCGCTGGGGTTGGGTGTCGGCCCGGGGGACGCGGTGATCTCGCTGGGTACCTCCGGCTCGGTCTGCGCCTTCCACGACACGGCGCTGCACGACACCGGCGGCAGCGTCACGGCGCTCGCGGACGCCACCGGCCACCACCTTCCGGTGGTCCGCACCCTCAACGCCACCCGCGTGCTGCGCGGCACGGCCGACCTCCTGGGCCGGTCACCGGAGGAACTCTCCGAGCTGGCGCTGCGCTCGACCCCCGGGGCCCACGGGATGGTGCTGCTGCCGTACCTCGCCGGCGAGGTGGTCCCGGACCTGCCGCACACCGCAGGCACCCTCACCGGGCTGAGCCCGGAGAGCATGGCACCGGAGAACCTGGCGCGCGCCGCGTTCGAGGGGATGCTGTGCGGACTGGCGGACGCCGCCGGGGTGCTGCGCGGCCGCGGCGTGCGGATCGACCGGGTGTTCCTGCTGGGCGCCGCCGCCGACCTGCCGGCCGTGCAGGCGCTGGCGCCCGGGCTGCTGGACGCCGAGGTGGTGGTGCCGGTCGACGCCGACTACGCCGCGATCGGCGCCGCACGGCAGGCCGCCTGGGCGGCGGGGGTCGCCGACGGGGCCCTCACCGCCGACGCCCCGCCGACATGGGCGACCGCCACCGGCCGGGAGCTGCACCCCCCGGAGTCGCCGGAGGCCAGCGTCGCGGTCCGCACCCAGTTCCGCGCCGTCCGCGACGAGCACCACCCAGGCGCCTTCGGCTGACCGCGCCCGCGTGGGCGCGCCCGCACGGTCCGGGTCGGGTCGCTCGGCTCGGTCCGGGTCGCTCGGTCCGGGTCGCTCGGCCCGCGCCGGGTCGGGGCGTCGCTGCGCCCTCGGCGCGGCCGGTCGGCGGTGCTCAGTCGAGGTAGCCCCGGAGCTGACCGGCGTAGGCGTGCCCGCGGAGCTTGCCGAGGGTCTTGTGCTCGATCTGCCGGATGCGTTCGCGGGTGACGCCGAAGAGGCAGCCGATCTCCTCCAGCGTGCGGGGGCGGCCGTCCACCAGTCCGTACCGCAGCTCCACGACCCGCCGTTCGCGGTCGCCGAGGGTGGAGAGCACGCAGCCGAGGTGCTCGCGCAGCATCAGGAAGGCGGCGGACTCGGCGGGGTTGGGGACGTCGGTGTCCTCGATGAGGTCGCCGAGGTTGACATCGTCCTCCTCCCCGACGGGCGCCTGGAGCGAGATGGGGTCCTGGGCGAGCCGCAGGATCTCCCGCACCCGCTCGGCGGTCAGCCCCAGGTGGACGGCGATCTCCTGGGGCGTCGGCTCCTGGCCGCGTTCCTGGAGGAGCGCCCGCTGCACCCGGATCACACGGTTGATCAGCTCCACGACGTGCACCGGCACCCGGATGGTCCGCGCCTGGTCCGCGATGGCACGGGACATCGCCTGGCGTATCCACCAGGTCGCATAGGTGGAGAACTTGAAGCCGCGGGTGTAGTCGAACTTCTCGACCGCGCGGATCAGTCCGAGGTTGCCCTCCTGCACCAGGTCGAGCATGGTCAGCCCCCGGCCGAGGTACCGCTTGGCGACGGAGACCACCAGCCGCAGGTTCGCCTCGATGAGCTGACGCTTGGCCATCCGGCCGCGGATGACCAGGCGTTGCAGGTCCCGCGCGAGTCGTTCGTCGGCCGGCGGGGTGGAGGCCAGCCGCTCCTCGGCGAAGAGCCCGGCCTCCACCCGGGTCGCCAGCTCGACCTCCTCCGCCGCGCTCAGCAGCGGTATGCGGCCGATCTCCCGGAGGTACTGCCGCAGCAGGTCCCCCGATCCGGAGGCGTCCGGGCGCATCCCGGGCGCGTCCTGCTCCGGCCGGGAGGGGCCGGGCTGCCTCGGTACCCGCTCGGCGGACGGGCGGACGGGCGGACGGTCCGGCACGTCGATCAGGGCCGGGCCGGACAGAATCTGGGACTGCACTGAGCGACCTCCAGGTCGTCACGTCCGGTCAGGGGTCACCGCCGCCACACCGGAGAAGAGAAGAGCCGGCCCCGCCCACCCGCGGCGCGCGCCCACGTCCCGGAAAGGACAGTTACCCCGCGCATCCCATGGATTACCCGGGTGCCATGTCGCAGAAACGTTCGGGACACACGCCACGCGGTCCCCAGGTGACAGCCGGTAGCACCGCGCGGCCGCGCGCCGCGCGGTGGCGCCGGGCGCCCCTCCCCCCGCCGGAGCGGTGCCGCCGGCGGCCGAGCAGAGGCGCAGCCGCAGGCCAGGGCGCCGCCGGACGCCCCCGGACGCCCTCGGACGCCGCCGCGGAACGCGGAGCACAGCGGCGGGCGGCGGGCGGCGGGCGGCGGGCGGCGGGCGGCTCAGCCGTAGAGCGCGGCGGCGGGGCGGCTCAGCCGTAGAGCGCGGCGGCGCCCCGGTCCAGCAGCGCCGTCCGGTACAGCTGGAGGGTCCACACCTCCTGGCGGACCGCGACCGATCCCTCGTCGCGCTGCGCCTCCAACCGGCGTGCGGTCGACTCCAGTTCGGTGATGCGGTGCTCGACCGCGGCCAGCCGCACCTTGACGAGCAGTTCCTCGGCGTAGACGCCGACCTCGGGCTTGCGCCGCCGCGGCAGGTCCAGCGGCTCCACGGCCAGCTCGGTGACCATGGCGCGGGCGGCGTCGTCGGGGACGGCCTCCCGGATGCGGGCGAGGAAGGAGTCGTCGGCGTTCTCGGTCCCGCCGGCGTCCGCGATGGCGCGGCGCGCCACCGCGTACGGCGGTCCGGTGAACTCGTCCTCGCCGTAGGCGTCGAAGACGGGCGTGACGAACTCCGGGAACTGGATGGCTACCTTCAGCAGCTCCCGTTCCACGCGGTGGGCCGGGCTGCGCAGTTGGATCGCCGGTCCGCGGGCGCCGGGGGAGGCACCGCGCGGCCCGGCGGCCCGGCCGCTGGCGGACTCCGCGTAGGGGTCGCCGAACCCGGGGTCGTCGTAGGGCGGTTCCTCCGCGCCCGGGTCGCCGCCGGGACCGCCGCGGCCCCGGCCGCCGCGGCGACCGCCCGCGCCGCCCTGGCCGGGGGCGCCCGGACCGCCCGGTCCGCCGCCCTTGGCGCCGCGGCCCTCGCGCTTCCACCGCGCCAGCAGGCTGACCCGCCGCACGACGAACTGCTCGTCGGGGATGCCGACGAGCCCGGCCAGCCGCACCGCGTACTCGTGCTGGATCGAGCCGTCCTTGATCTGCGCGACGATCGGCGCCGCCGCCTCCAGCGCGGCGGAACGGCCTTCCGCCGTCTCCAGATTGTGCTCCGCCACCACGGAGCGAATCGCGAACTCGAAGAGCGGGCTGCGCCCGTCGACCAGCTCGCGCACCGCCTCGTCGCCCTTGGCGAGCCGCAGGTCGCAGGGGTCCTGCCCGTCGGGGGTGATCGCGATCCAGGTCTTGCCCGCGAACTTCTGGTCGTCCTCGAAGGCGCGCAGCGCCGCCTTCTGCCCGGCCGCGTCGCCGTCGAAGGTGAAGACCACCTCGGAGCGGGAGTTGTCCATCAGCAGCCGGCGCAGGATCTTGATGTGCCCCTCGCCGAAGGAGGTGCCGCAGGTCGCGATGGCGGTGGTGACCCCGGCGAGGTGGCAGGCCATGACGTCGGTGTAGCCCTCGACGACGACCGCCCGGTCCTCCTTGGCGATGTCCTTCTTCGCCAGGTCGATGCCGTACAGCACGTGGGACTTGCGGTAGATCGGCGTCTCGGGGGTGTTGAGGTACTTGGGGCCCTGGTCGTCCTCGCGCAGCCGGCGGGCGCCGAAGCCGACCACCTCGCCGGTGATGTCGCGGATCGGCCAGATCAGCCTGCCGCGGAACCGGTCGATGGGGCCGCGCCGGCCGTCCTGCGAGATGCCCGAGGTGATCAGTTCCTTGTCGGTGAACCCCCGGCCGCGCAGGAAGCGGGTCGCGTGGTCCCAGCCGGCCGGGGCGTAGCCGACGCCGAAGTGCTGGGCCGCGGCCTGGTCGAAGCCGCGCTCGGCGAGGAAGCGGCGGCCGATCTCGGCCTCCGCGGAGGCCAGCTGGTCGGCGAAGTACCCGGCGGCGGCCTTGTGCGCCTCGACCAGCCGGGTCCGCTCCCCCGCCTGGCTGGCCCGACCGTAGCCGCCCTGCTCGTAGCGGAGGGTGATGCCGGCCTGCGCGGCGAGCCGCTCCACCGCCTCGGAGAACGAGAGGTGCTCCAGCTTCATCACGAAGTCGAGGGTGTCCCCGCCCTCCTGGCAGCCGAAGCAGTGGTAGAAGCCCTTGCTGGGACTGACGTGGAACGAGGGCGACTTCTCGTCGTGGAACGGGCAGAGGCCCTTGAGGTTGCCGCCGCCGGCGCTGCGGAGCTGGAGGTAGTCGGAGACGACGGCGTCGATCGGGACCGCGTCCCGTACCGCCTTCACGTCCTCGTCATTGATCCTGCCCGCCACGCGTTCAGCATACGGCCGCCCGCCGGCGGCCCACCGGCCGCCCGGCCGCGACGGGCCGCAGCGGGCGCGCCACGCACGTTCGTGCGCCCCGGCCGCACACCACTCCCCCCGGGGCGGCGCGGAAGCAGCTCTCCGGCGGCGCGTTTCCCGATGATCGACGCGGCGGCGCGCCACCGGCGCATTCTCTCGCTTCCGCCACCGCGGCTGGTTCGCGTCATTGCGGACTACGCAATCGACATCGACGCTGACCGCATGATTCACCGATGCCGGGCCCAGAAGGCCGACGGAAAGCTGTGCAAGAACCGGGTCCGCACGGAGGACACGCGGTGCCATCTCCACACCGGAAAGCCCGCGGGCCGCGTGAGCCCGGTACCGAGGAAACGCAAAGCTACCGCGAGCAAGCAACAATCGTCCGGGAAGACGGCGGGCAACCGTGGCGCACCACGGCGGAACCCACCGGCCCCACTCACCGCACCTCGGCGCTCTTCGACTCCGCGCACTCCCTCCCGGTCTTCCTCCGCAGGCAGCCCGACACCGCGCCCCCGGTCCGGCGACGTCGGAGCGACGGTGAGCCGGAGGGGCGACCGCCGCCGGGGATGCCCCAATGCCGACACCGCCGCGGAGCGCTGCGCGAGAGCTCTGGGCGGCGACGCGGCGACCGCGGTCGCCGAGCGTGTGACCGAGTACGCCTCGGAGAGAACCTGGCGGGCGCTCCGCCGGAACCACAGCGCCGCCGGGTGCAAGGAAATGGCCGAGCTCGCTCGTGGACTTCTCGCGGGATTCGAGAAGATCCACAATCTGATTGCCCACCTCGTCGACCGGGCGCTCGTTCTCCTGGGGCGCAACGGTGCCGAGCGGATGTTCGCCCGGGAGTTGGCCACCAGAATTCCACTCCCGCTGGAGGATCAGGTTCGCGTTGCCGCGCGCGGCCTCCAGGTGGCAGGAATCTGGCTCTGCCTGAGCGAGGGGATCGATCTTCTCGACTGCGCCTGCATGCGGAGCGTTCTGATGGACGAGGGCAGTGAATTCCTGGACCAGTTGGTGTCCGATGCCGTCGGGGACTGGCAGTACCTCCCGGCGGGCCCGCCGCAGTCGTCGGCGCGATGAGCCTTCCGCACCTGCCCCGACCCGGGGCGGGCGGGCGCTCGGCCTCTGCCGTACCGGGCAGCTCGGCCGGTACGCCCTTTCATCCACGCCGACCGTCCGGGCCGGGGGCGGGCGAGCCCAGCCCCTGCCCGGACACGGCCGTCAGCGGCCCCGCGCGGTCCGGCGGGCCGTCGCGGCGGCCCACCAGAGCATGCCCGCTCCCACCAGCAGCGTTCCCACCGCACTCGCCACTCCCCCGGTGGCGCCGCGCAGCGGAGCGGCGACCGCCACCACTGCGAGCAGCCCCACCAGCGGCCCGCGCACCTGCCACAGCAGGGCGGCGAACGGCCCGCTGTCCCCCATCGGCGTCGAGGCGCCGACCATCAGATGAGGCGGCACCACGCCCCGGTAGGCGCTCACCACAGCGGCACCCACCAGCGCAGGGACCGACAGCAGCAGCGGAACCAGCGGGCCCGTCGCCCCGCCGAGGAGGACCACCGCGCCGCCGCCGGCAGCCAGCAGCAGCGCCGCCCCGGCGACCGGGACGACCGCGTGCGCCAGGGCCAGTCGCGCCGCCGACCAGGGCAGCGCCGCCGACCGCCGCAGGTCGCCCGCCTCGACCCGCGCGGGCTCGGCGAGCTGCGCCGCCGCGACGTACGCGGTGACGGCGGCCAGGGCCATCACCGGCGAGGACGGTGGCACGGCAGCCGCGACGAGCAGGGTCACGCCGGTCCACACCACCGCCGAGAGCAGCCGGGCGGGCACTCGCACCAGCCCGGTCGCGTCGCGCCAGGCCACGACGGCCCCGGCACGGCCGGGGGCGGGGAGGCCGCCCCGCATGCGCACACCACGCCCGCCGCCTCCCACGCTGCCGACCGCAGCCCACGCCTGCCGCAGGTCGAACGCGTACAGCGACGCCTGGACCCGCAGCGACACCACCGCCTGCTCCCGCAGCACCCGCGCCGGTACCGCCACCGCGGCCCGTGCCCCGAACCACGCCGCCCCGGCCAGCGCCGCGACCGTGAGCGCGCCACCCGCCGACGCTGCCACGGGCCCCGCGTCTCCGGCCGCAGCGACCAGCGGCAGCACCGCCCACCCCCACGGGCCGGACCACAGCGCCACCTCGGCGACGAGCCCCGGCCCGCCCCCGGCCGACGGCTGCGACACCCAGGCAACCAGCGCGAGTCCCCACAGCACGGCAAGCACCCCGACCGCAGCGCGCTTGCCACCCGGCCCGGCGGCTGACCTCCCCGCACCCCGCTGCACCCGGGCGGCGAGCGCCGTACCGGCCAACCCCACCGCTGCCCCGCAGAACGCGCCGGCGGGCACCATCAACGCCGGAACGCCGACGCCGAACGCGTGCCACAGGAACCCGCCCGCCGCGCCCGCCACCGCCCCCAGCACGCCGGTGACCACCCAGGAGGCGACGAGGCGGGGCAGCAGCAACGCCCGCCGCGAAACCGGGTGAGCCACCAGCCAGCTCAACGCAGCCTGCTCCACCTGCACCGGTCCGTGCCACCGGCCACGCGCACCGAGCAGCACCACCACCGTCGCGACCAGCGCGGGAAGGACGAGCGGCAGCAGCTCCGGCAGCCGACCGGCGGCGGTTCCGTCGAACTGCCCGTCCGTCGCCGCCCCGGCCAGCGCGATCAGCGGCGGCAGCCCCCAGATCGCGGCGAGCAGCGCCGCGCAGTACCAGCCGTAGAGCGCGCTCCGGCGCCGCCTGCGGCGTTCCCCGGCGCGCGCCGCGTGCAGCAGACCGAGGACGGCGCCGGTGGTGTCGGCGGGCGGCACCGCGTCCGGAGCGGCGGGCTGCGGGCGGCTCCCCGCTCCCCCTCTCGCGGTCCGCTCGGTCACCGGCGGCTCGGTCCTCGGCGGTTCAGTCATCTGCGGTTCAGTCATCTGCGGTGTCCGCGTCGCTGACCGGGCGCAGCTGCGGGCTGCCGTCCTCCGTGAAGATCAGCACTCTGTCGGCGACCTCGTGGGCGAGCTGCCGATCGTGCGTGGCGAACAGCACCGCACCGCCGGCGGCACGCGCCGCCACGATCCGTGCGGCGATCCGCCCACGCCCGGCCGTGTCGATCCGCTGCTCCGGCTCGTCCAGCAGCAGCAGTTCGGCGGGCGGTCGCACGAACGCCTGCGACAGCATCAGCAGTTGTGTCTGTCCGGCGGACAACTCCTTGGGAAGGGCGTCCGCCCGCGCCGCGATGTGGAGTTCGGCCAGCACCTCGTCCACCCGGTCGGCGGCGTCCTCACCGAGGCCGTGGGCCAGCGCGACCAGCAGCAGATGCTCCCGCACGGTGAGGTCGGGGTAGCCGATGCCGCTGTCCAGGACGGCGGCGACGGCCCGGCGCTGGGCGGGGTCGTCCTCGTCGGCGGTCCGGCCCAGGACGGTCACGGTTCCCTCGTCGGGGGTCTCGCGGCCCGCGACCAGCCGCAGCAGGGTGGACTTGCCGGAGCCGTTCTCCCCTAGGAGGGCGACACAGCTCCCGCGCTCCACCGTCAGCTCCACGTCACGCAGCACGGTCGGGCCGTCGTACCCGTGGCTGACGCCGGTCAGCACCACCGCGGGCGCCGCCGTCGACACAAGGGGCGCCGAGCGATCCGCCCCACCCGTCAGCCGCCGCAGGTGCTGCCCGATCCCCATGCGCGTCCCCCGTTCCGAACCGGCCGGTCGACCGACGGCCTCGTTCCATCCTGGCACCGCCTCGGGCGCGCCGAGGAAGGGCCTCATTGGAGGGAACGCGACCGGGGCTCCACCGCACCGAGCGCGGTGGAGCCCCAGGGGGTGCGGGCAGGACAGGGCTCAGCCGTCGAGTGCGCCCGACCTCACCCCGGCAACGAACGCGGCGAACGCACCCGCCGAAACGGCCAACGACGGCCCGCCCGGGTCCTTCGAGTCACGCAGCGGAACCGTGCCCGTGTGGGCCGCGACACGCGGACTCCACTCGACACACGAGCCGCCGTTGTTGCTGTAGCTGGAGCTGACCCACTGCTGCGGGAGTTCGTTGGTCACGGTGTGCCCTTTCGTAGCTGGTGGAGCATGTCCACAGTGGCCGTCTGAGAGAGGCACCCGGCCTGCAGAAGATGGTAGGCACGCATCAAGGAGACCACCGAGGCCAAGTCCCGATCCAAGTATCCCCGTGTCTCCGACTCGACATAGGAGACCACGGAGCGATCGTTGAGCGTCAAGAGGTTCACCAACCGGTCGAACGGGCGATGCTCTCCGAAGCTGTAGGGAGCCAGCTGAAGCATGGTGTTGGGCTCTTCTGCGAACTCGACCAGACTCTCCACCTGGTCGCGCATCACCGCTCCGCCGCCGATGGAGCGTCGGACGCAGCTCTCGTCCAGCACCACGATGACCAGCGGGGGCACCGACCTCCGCAAAGACGCCTGACGGTCCATGAGCAAGCAGACCCGCTCTTCCGCCTGTTCAGTGGTGATCACCTGGCGTTTCACGGCCGCTGTCGCAAGCGCCTCTGCGTATCCGCGCGTCTGCAGCGGTCCGGGTACGAGCCCGGAGTCGAAGAGCCGGATCTCGGCGGCCCTGCCCTCCAGCTCCACATACTCCGGGAAGCCTTGCAGCAGCACGCCGTGGCGGATCTCGCCCCACTCGCTCACGAAGGACTCGGCCGTACCGGCGAGCCCGAGCGCCGCGTCAACGGCCGCCGAGAACTGGCGGGTCGGAGGTTTGCCGGCAGTTTCCACGCCCGAGACGTGGCGCCCCGTGTATCCGATGCGCTCAGCGAGGTCGTCCTGTTTCCACCCGCGCGCTTCCCGGAGACGGCGAAGCCTGGCTCCATAGGCCGCTTCCGGCCCAGCATCCGGATTGAGTTCCTTGCGGTTCACCAACGTACTCTCCACCCCTCCCACGTTGAGGACTTCCAGACCCTAGGCGAATCTGAAACCACTTGGTAGTGGAACCATTACGGAGAGGAATGACAGTGGGTGACTGTCACGCGGATGACGACGGGAACGAGGCGGTGCCGATTCCGGACGAGGCGCCCTCAGCGGCTGCGGAGGCAGAACTTCCGCGTGCCGATGTCGAACCGCTGGAAGAACTTTGCCGCAGGTCGGCCGCGTTGCGGCAGTCCGTCTACGCGCACATGAAGGAGTTGGGCAAGCAGTGAGCTGCGCACGCTTCCGACCGCAAGCCATTCCTTCGCCGCCCGGCGGGCAGTTCGTGGACGGCTACTGGGCGGAGGCCGTGGTGCGTTCGTCGGAGCTCGGTCGCGACTGGTACCTGGCCGGCGCGTGGCTCGACACCCCGGCCGGAGCCGTGGACTGGCTCCACGACCGCGCCGCCCGCCTGGTGTCCGCGCTCGAAACATCCGACCGCGCCAACACCGGCCACACCCCGCACCCCGTCGCCGCCGTCTTCCGGGAGTGGTCGGCGGACACCGTGTTCCGCTCCGTGCAGTGCGCCGCACTGGCCGACCTGCACCCGATCAGCGCCAACGCCCGAGGGCGGGACCGGGTGCAGGGCTCCGTCGAGGCAGACGTCCTCTACTCGCTCTCCGCCCGCCCGATCCTGCGGCCCTCACCTCGCGGGTGACCCCGATCCCCGCCCCTGCCGGGACGAACCCGCTGGTTCCCCCACCCCGCAAGGCCCCGGCAGGGGCGGTGCCCGCCGCCCGACCCGACAGACCGGCTCAGCCGTCGAGCGCGCCGGACCTCACCCCGGCGACGAACGCGGCGAACGCACCCGCCGGAACGGCCAACGACGGCCCGCCCGGGTCCTTCGAATCGCGCAGCGGGACCGTGCCCGTGTGGGCCGCATCACGCGGAGCCCACTCGAGGCAGTTGCCGCCATTGCTGCTGTAGCTGGAGCTGACCCACTGCTGCGGGAGTTCGATGGTCACGGTGTATCCCTTTCGTGGCTGGTGGAGCATGTCCGAAGGGGCTGTCCGGGAGGTGCGTGGTCGGCCGTGTCAGTGTCGCGCGAACCGGCTCAGGGCGTCGAGCACCGACGGGGCGAGGGTGTCCGGGTGGTCGGCGTCGTGCAGCAGGTGGTCCACCCCGGGCAGCACCACGCGGCCCGGCTTCCCGGCATGGGCCTGGCGCAGGGCCTTCGTCAGGGCGTCCGTCGTGGAGCAGGGGACCTGCACGTCGTCCGTGCCGCAGGTCAGCAGCACCCGGGTACCGGGGCGGAGTGCGGCAGCGGTGTCCGGCGGGTAGACGGCGTCGTCGCTCTCCACGAACCGGGCGCTGGGGCCCTGGAACGCCTCGAAGAGGCCGGCGATCACCTGGGGCAGGTCGGTGGTGTCGACCGGGCGGCCTTCACGGAGGGAGGTGACGCCGGCGTCGATGGCCGCGTTGATGGTGCGCTGCTCCTTCCGCGTGAACTGACCCTGCCGGGTCGCCTCGGCCACCTGGTCCTTGAGCTGGAGCGCGACCAGGTCGAGCATGCGGATCGCCTGCGGCTGGAGGAGAGCCAGGCCGGCGGGGCGCGGGTGGACACTGCCGCCCAGCAGCAGCGCCGTCATGGCGCCTTCGCTGTGGCCGACGACCGTCAGCGCGCGCGGGTCCGTCTCCGGCTGGTCCCGCAGCGTCTCGTAGGCGGCCTGCGCCTGGCGGACGAACGCCGGGTAGTCGAGCTCTTCCGGGCGGCCCTCGTACGCGCCGAGCCCGGTGCGTCCGGTCCCGTACTTGTCGAACCTCAACGTGGCGACACCGTCGTCCGCGAGCGCGTCTGCCAGGTGCGCCAGGGTGTTCGGTGTGGCCACGGGCGGCTGGTTGCCGTCGCGGTCGGTGAGTCCGCTGCCGGGCAGCAGCAGTGCCGCCCGCAGCCGCTTCCCCGGACGGTGCTCGGGCACGTGCAGGGTGCCGTACACGGTCGTGCCGTCGGCCGTGAAGACGACCTCGCGGTCGACGGCGGGCGTCAGACGGGGGGAGGCCGCCGCTGCCGGGGTGGCGGAGACGAGCGCCAGCGCCATGAGCGCGGCTGCCATGTGTCGAAACATAATCCTGGCTCCTTCAGACAAGGGCGTTCTCGACCAGGGCAACGGTCGCGCGAGGGTCGGAGACCTGGAGGACCAGGCGTGCGTACTGCTCGTCGGCGAGTTCGATCACGACGGCCTTCGTGGCGTCCTTGACGTCCCAGAAGACCTTCTCGCCGTCCTGGTGAAACGTGCCGGCGATGATCACACCGGGGACGTGAGCGCCCGGTGCGCGGATTCCCTTCGGTTCGGCGGCGATGCCGGGGTCGGCGGTCGCGCCGCGGACGTTGGCCAGCGGGATGCTCATCCCGCCCTTGAAGGCCCAGAGCTTGCTGAGCCCCTCGATCACGACGACGAGCCTGTCGCCTTCGATCCGTATCAGTGCCATACCGGAGTCCCCTTTTCAGCTGAGAAGGCCGACGTATCGAGTCAGCGCGGTGGCCGCGTTGTCGGGACCGCCGCGCAGCAGGATGCCCAGCGCGGCAGCGGTGAGAGCGGCGGCCAGGTCGTCGGGAACACCCAGCGCGCCGGCGATCGCCTGGTCGATGGCGGCCAACGCGGCCGTCACCTCGGAGGCGACCTCCTCGTCGACCGGAGCGCGTTCGACCGCCGCCAGCAGGAGCAGTGCGAGATCGGCCGACGCGACGAGCCGCAGCGCGTCCGTGACGTCGGCCGCGTCGGCGAGCGCGTCGCACAGCGGGTTCACGTCGTCGACGAGATGGCGACGCAGCGCGATCAGGTAGAGGCCGCGCTTGCTGCCGAACGTCTTGTAGAGGCTGTTGCGGTGCACACCGAGGTGATGGACGAGGTCGTCGACGGACACCCCGTCGTACGCGCGCTCACCGAACAGCCGCACGGCGGCACGCACCGCTTCATCCTCGTCGAACGCTCTTGGCCTGCCCACGAGCACTACCCTAAGTAGTTGAGGAACGATCAGTCAAGAACGCTCGTTCCTTAATCGCGGACCGCCCTCCGCCGCGCGCCCCAGCGGTTGCCCGACCCCCACCCCGCGGACCTCGCCGGGCGCCCTCGCGCCACGCGGACCCGACGCCGCGTGCACCGCCCCGATGTCAGTCGTGGCTGCAACGATGCTCAGCAAGCAGCACGAGCGGAGGACATCACGGGTACGTGGGACGTCGGGCCCTTCGACAACGACACCGCCGGGGACTTCGGCGTCTCTCTCGACACCGCTGCCCCGGGGGAGCGCGCGGGCATCGTCGACCGCGCACTGGCTCGGGCGGTCGACGCCGTCGGCTGCCTGGACGCGCCCGGGGCCGAAGAGGCCGTCGCGGCGGCTGCCCTTGTCGCCGGGCAGTGCCACGGCGGTGAACCGGTCGATCCCGTCCACGGCCCGGCAGAGCCGCTACCCGACCTCACCGCGCTCCGCGAGCTTGCCGCCCGAGCGCTGCGCCGCGTCATGGCCGAGCCGTCCGAGCTCATGACTCTGTGGAGTGCTTCAGCCGAGGACGACAATTGGCGCACGCAGATCCGCAACCTGCGGGGCGTGCTTGAGCCGCAGCCTCCGGAAGAGCAGGGCGCCTTGTTCTGATCAGCCGACGCACGCCACGTCCGGCTCGCCGGCCCGGGCTTCGGTCGCCACCCCGACGCCGCCCGCCGCCACGCCGCTGTCCCGCCACGCAGCTATGCCGCTGCGCAGCGGTGCCCCGACGCACGCCCGGGGCTCCTGGGGCCCGTACCGCTGACGCCCGTACTCAATGGCCTGCGCCGCTACGGCCGGGGGATGTTGCGGAGGTTGGAACGGGCGATCTGGGCCATGCGGCCGACGCCGCCGTCGAGCACCATGCGGGAGGCGGAGAGGGCGAAGCCCTTCACCATCTCGGCCTGGATCTTCGGCGGGATGGACAGCGCGTTGGGGTCGGTGACCACGTCGACCAGCGCCGGGCCGTCGTGGCGGAACGCCTCCCGGAGCGCGTCGCGCAGGTGCTTCGGCTTCTCGACCCGGACGCCGTGGGCTCCGCAGGCGCGGGCGACGGCCGCGAAGTCGGGGTTGTGGTTGTCGGTCCCGTAGGCCGGGAGACCGCCGACCATCATCTCCAACTCGACCATCGACAGCGCCGAGTTGTTGAAGACGACCACCTTTACCGGCAGGCCGTACTGCACGAGGGTGAGGAAGTCGCCCATCAGCATGGAGAACCCGCCGTCACCGGAGAGGGTGACGACCTGCCGCCGCCGGTCGGTGAGTTGGGCGCCGATGGCCTGCGGGACGGCGTTGGCCATCGAGCCGTGGCTGAACGAACCGATGACCCGGCGACGGCCGTTGGGGGTGATGTAGCGGGCCGCCCAGACGTTGCACATGCCGGTGTCGACGGTGAAGATCGCGTCGTCCGCGGCCTCTTCGTCGAGCACCGAGGCGACGTACTCGGGGTGGATGGGGACGTGCTTCTCCACCTTGCGGGTGTACGCCTTGACCACGCCCTCCAGCGCGTCGGCGTGCTTCTTCAGCATCCGGTCCAGGAAGCGCCGGTCGGTGCGCGGCCGGACGCGGTCGGTCAGGCAGCGCAGCGTCTCGCGCACGTCGCCCCAGACGGCGAGGTCGAGGCGGCAGCGGCGGCCCAGGTGCTCGGGGCGCACGTCCACCTGGACGATCCGGACGCCGGGGCGGTCGTCGGGGAGGAAGGCGTTGTAGGGGAAGTCGGTGCCGAGCAGGATCAGCAGGTCGCACTCGTGGGTCGCCTGGTAGGCGGCGCCGTAGCCGAGCAGCCCGCTCATGCCGACATCGAACGGGTTGTCGTACTGAATCCACTCCTTGCCGCGCAGCGCGTGCCCGACGGGGGCGTGGACGCGGCCGGCGAACCGCATCACCTCGTCGTGGGCGCCGGCGGCGCCGGCCCCGCAGAACAGGGTGATCCGCTCCGCCTGCTCGATCAGGTGGGCGAGCTGGTCGATCTGGTCGTCGGCCGGGCGGACGGTGGGCCGCCCGGTGACCAGGGCGTGCCGTTCGGGCTTGTCGGCGGCCTCCTGGCCGGCGATGTCACCCGGGAGGGTGACGACGCCGACGCCGCCCTGGCCGATGGCGTGCTGGATGGCGCTCTGCGCGACGCGCGGCATCTGCTCGCGGGTGGAGACCAGCTCGCAGTAGTGGCTGCACTCCAGGAAGAGCCGGTCGGGGTGGGTCTCCTGGAAGTAGCTGCTGCCGATCTCGGCGCTGGGGATGTGGGAGGCCAGCGCGAAGACGGGTGCCATCGACCGGTGCGCGTCGTACAGGCCGTTGATCAGGTGCAGGTTGCCGGGGCCGCAGGAACCGGCGCAGGCGGCGAGCCTGCCGGTGATCTGGGCCTCGGCGCCCGCCGCGAAGGCGGCGGTCTCCTCGTGCCTCACCTGCACCCACTCGACGCGGTCGGTGCGGCGGACGGCGTCCACGACGGGGTTGAGGCTGTCGCCGACGACGCCGTAGATCCGCCGCACGCCGCTGTCGGCGAGCGTCTCCACCAGCTGGTCGGCCACGGTCTGCTTCGCCATCGGGGCCCGCCTCTCGGTAGTCCGCCCGGCGCCGGCGCGCAGGGGCAGGGACGCGCGGGGGTTCCCGCGAGCGGCCGTCGCCGGGCGGCGACGACCCACCCCGTCATCGTCGGTTCCACCCGGCGCGCCCGCATCCGCTGTGACCCGTGGTGGGGACGCGCCCGCCCCGGCCGGGCTCCGGCGTCGCGGGCACCCGGCGGGCGGCCCGCGTGGCGAGCCCACGGGCCGGGAGGAGAGTGCCTACGCCTCGGGCGGGCGTTCCGTCTCGATCACGGTCACCTCCGTGCCCGCCGCGGACTCGCAGGTGACCAGGAGCCGCTGCCCCGGTCGGTCCAGCAGCAGATCGCGGTCCCCGGCACACCGGCCCGCCGCTCCGGGGAGTTCCGCGTAGCGGGCGAACTCCGACGGGCCGTCGTGGTCGGCGCGGATCAGCGCCGTCACGGTGCCCGACACCCCGACGGTGTACACCAGCTCGTGGTCGTCACGGTGGCCGTCGACGGTGCGGGGCGCCGTGTCGACCAGCGCCGCCTCGATCGCTTCGTCACCGGCGTACAGCAGCTCGCGGCCCACGTCGACGATGCGCAACGGCCAGTCCGTCTCGTGGAAGACCCGGTCGCTCATCGGTCCGACGCGGTGAAGCTCGCCGCCGCTGATCCAGACCAGTCGCGAGCCCGTGCTCCCGACCACCCGCAACGGCAGCTCCGTGTCCGCCGGCAGCTCCGTCGCCTCGACCCACCTCTGTTCACTGAGGCCTCGCAGGATGAGCGGCCCTTCGAACCGGTCGCACCACCGGCCGACGAGAGACAGCTGTGACAGCTGCTGGGGCGGCACCAGCTGGCTGATGCGGGGCGCTGCCTCGCACCCCAGGGTGGGGACGTGGCCCGTCCAGGACGGGACGACCGGCCTGAGCAGCGGGGCGGTGCCCGACCCGAAGGGGTCCTGTGGCACGGGCGGTACCGCGACGAAGTCGACGTGGAACCCGGGGCAGTTCTGCGACAGCAGCACCGCGTCCGAGACGCCCCCGGCGGGGGGCTCCTTCTGGGGTGCTGCCAGCACTGAGCAGTCGAAGAGATCGCCGTACCCGAGCAGCTCCCCCGTTTCGGTGAACTCCGCGAGGGCGGAGGACGAGCGCAGGTAGACGTGCGTGGTCCGCGGCAGCGCGACCACGGCCCGCCGATCGGACGCGGTCTCCTCGTCGGGCCCGTCGGCCAGGGATTCCGTGCCCGAGTCGGTCACGAACGTCCATCCCGGGCCGCCGACCCCCGACAACGGGGTCTCCTGCAGCACCTTCCCGCTGCTCCCGTCCAGGGTCACCAGCGTCAGCGGCTCGATGACCACGTGGACCGTGCAGAGCGGGGAGACGGCGACGTGGCCGAGGTGCACCGCGAAACGTGCCCCCCGCCCATCCTCCGTCGGAACGACCACCCGGCCGTGGCGGACGGTGTAGCGCCAGCGCTCCATGCCGTTGGTCGGGTCGACGCCGATCACCGCGTCGGCACCGTCCTGCTGCTCGACCGTGACGAGCGTGCTGCCGGCGATCCGCTGCCCGTGCGCGGTACGGCCGTCCTCCCCGGGTGACGGCCGGTCCAGGAGGCAGGTGGTCAGCTCCGCCGGGCCGGGCAGCGAACCCTGCCACCCGACGCCGGTCGGTTCGAGGTGGGGCAGGGTTTCGCGGTGGTCCCCGAGGGTGACCTCGTACCCGTACCGCAACCAGGGATCGAGAGGGTCGGACACCGCGTCGTAGTAGGACCCGCCCGCCACCGCGCGCTGCGCCCGGTCCACACCGGCGAGAGCCCCCGCGCCGAGCAGGCCGCCGAGCAGCGCGGCGGCGGTACCGACCGCCAGCAGACGGCGGCCCCGCACCCGTCGGCCTCCCTCCCGGGGAAGCCACGCGCCCGGGCGGGCGGCCAGGGCCAGACAGACCGCGGCTGCCGCCGTCGCGACCAGGGCGAGCGCGAGGGCTGCCGCCGGGCGCTCGGCCGGGTACGCGATCGCGGAGAGCAGCGAGGGGGCGTCGACGGCCTCCGGGGTGCGCAGGTAGGCGACCGACGCCAGCACGGCGGTGAGCGTCGCCGCGGCCGCCGCACCCCGCAGGGCGGACGGGAGGCCGAGGCCACCGACCAGTAGTCCGGCCGCCACCAGCGCCGTGACCGCGGCCCACCCGGTGATTCCCTCGCCGGGCCCGACCAGCGGCCCCGACCACGGCGGCAGCGCGGTGAGCACCAGGAGGACGGCCACCGCCGCCAGCGCCCCCGTCCGTGCCCACCACGGCGCCGAGCCCACCGCGTCCAGCGCGCCGGCGACCCGGCCCCGGCCGCCGGGCTCGTGATCCGGCCTCGTCCGCTCCCCGGTCATCGTTCCCCCCCACTCGCGGGTCCCCACCCGCGGTCGTCGGTTCCGCCGCTACGCGGAGTCCGGCCCCGGTCACTCGACGCCGGGCCGCTCCACCGTAGCGCCCGGGTCGCGGCGGGCCGACGGCGGTGGGAGCGACCGGATTCCGGCCGCGCCGGTCAGGGGCCGGCGGTGTGGTGGGGGTGGCCGTGGGTGCGGCGGTCCTCCTTCATCTCCGCCTCGTGCAGGTGGTCGCGGCCGTCCACCAGCTGGTCGCGGACCTGCTGCTCGACGGCGGTGAAGGGGCGGTGGTAGGTGGCGTTGTAGGACTCCACGATCTGGAAGGTCCAGTGCCCGGGGATGACGTTGCGGCCGACGATCTCGCGCTCGACGAGGTCGGCCTGGTCGGTGTGGCCGGCCTCGCGCAGCGCGTCGGCGGCCTCGCCGAGGAGCAGATCCGCCTTGCCGGTCAGCTGGTGGAAGGCGTAGAGGTTGCCGCGGGCCTGCTCGGCGGTCTCCAGGGCCTCGGAGAGTTTGCCGACGGCGGCGACCGTGGCGTCGTCCACCCCGGGGGGCCGGGTGTGGGCGGTGGTGGGCCGGTCGTCGGGGCCGCCGGGTCGGATCTGGTCGCTGTGCTCGCTCATCCCGCCCGTCTACCCGGGCGGCCCGGGCCGCCACCCGGTCCGTGGCGGCGGGGCGCCGGATCTCACTCCAACGCCGCGCGCCCGCCCGCGTGGACAGCGCCCGCCCGCGTGGACAGCGCCCGCGCAGACCGCGCCCGCACCGGCCACGGGCCCTTCGGCCGGCACCCCCGGCCCCGTCCGGGCCGCCGCACACCCCCGGTCCCGGACGCACCGCGCCCGGTACCGCGG
The DNA here is from genome assembly GCF_012033735.1 of Streptomyces lonarensis. Lineage (GTDB taxonomy): Bacteria > Actinomycetota > Actinomycetes > Streptomycetales > Streptomycetaceae > Streptomyces > Streptomyces lonarensis. Next base: position 21,978 of record NZ_JAAVJD010000078.1, read on the forward strand.
GGCGGTACCGGGC